>CAXBNA010000136.1:0-17618 GCA_963976915.1 uncultured Verrucomicrobiales bacterium | reverse complement strand
TTCGACGCATGGCTTGGGTCGGGTTTGGATTTGGCTTTCATGGCGGGTCCTGGGCAGACACTAAAGCTCAAATCAGCCCTTGGCTGTGCGGTGTTTGCGATCCGGTGCGCCGGGTCTGATCTCTCGCGTTGGGGTCACTTCTTATCGGTGGGCTCAAGCGGCAGGAGCTCGATGTTTCGAAACCACACCGGCTGGCCTTCGGCTTGCAGGGCGATGTGACCGGAGCTGAGCATGAGGTCGGCACCGGCGGCGACGAGATCGCTGGCGGGGGTGATGGTGCATTCGGGATCGAGCCGGGGGTGTTCGTAACGGAGGACTTCGACGCCGTTGATGCGGTGGATGAGGAGCTCGTTGCCGTGGACTTCGATCTCGGCTTTGACCCACTCGTCTGCGGGGAAGGTGGGGGCGCTGGATTTCAGGATGTGCTGGGTTTTGAGCACTCCATCTTGCTCCACATGCGTGCCGGGGGTGCAGAGGTTACCGGTTGGGCGCTTTCCTTTGCCTTCGTCAGCGAGGAACTGGAGTTCGAGACTGCTCGGAAAGTTCTGATCCAGGCGCAGGCTCTGCGGGCTTTGGGAGTGGACCATGAAGCCGCTGTTCAAATTCACGTAGTGCGGTGCGTCCGGCATCATCTTTCCGGTGAAGCGATATTCGAGGCGGAAGATGTAGTGGGAGTAGGCGGCGTTGGTGTAGAGGTGACCGTATTGTTCGTCGAACTTCTCGTAGTCGTCGTAGCTGACCTTGAGGATGCCGTCCTCAATGCGGAAGGTGTTGGCGAAATTTTCGCCGAGGGGATGCTTGGTGATCTTGATCGTCCATCCGTCGAGGTTCTTGCCATTGAAGAGGGAGATCCATTCGTTGTTGGAAGGAACGGACGCTTTGGGCTCATCGGCTCCTTTGCATGGACTGATGGAGAGCAAGGCAAGGAGGACGGGGAAGATCTTGATCATGCCAGCACTGTGGTCATCCCGCAGGCTCTTTCCAAGAAGAACCTGACTTCGAGTGACGTTCCCAGTGCGTTTGTTTCCAACCTGACTCTGCTCATGAACGGTTCTTCTTTGATCTCGACCCTGTCCCTTCTGCTTTTGCCTGTTTTCGCTCTCAGAGCGGGGGATGGGGCGAAGCTCCTCCGAGACTCGAACACGACTGGCGGCCTTGTCGTGCATGTCGGAGCGGGCAACGGTGAATTGGCGGTCGAGATGGCGGCTGAGCGTCCGTCGTTAATCGTGCATGCCCTCGACGGGGACGAGGCGAATGTGTCGGCGGCGCGGGAAGCTTTCTTGAAAAGCCCGTCGGCGACACGGCTTTCGGCAGAGCTTTGGAATCGCTACACGCTGCCGTATGCGGAGAACTTGGTGAACCTGCTCGTTTTGGACAAGGGCTCGAAGGTGACTGACGAAGAAGCGTCGCGGGTGGTGGCCCCGGGCGGAACGTGGATGCGGCGCACGGCGGAGGGGTGGAAGGCGGAATCCAAGTCCGGGACACCGAAGGAGAAGCAGTGGACCCATTACCAGTATGACGCGGCGAACAATCCGGTGGGGGAGGACGATTCCTGCGGTCTGCCGCGTCAGTTTCAGTGGGCGGGCACGCCGCTCTGGTCCACGGCGCATGAAAGTATGGCCAGTCTGAATGCGATGGTGTCTGCGAACGGGCGCGTGTTTTACATCATGGACGAGGGGCCGCGTGCCTCGGTGCAGTTGCCATCGGACTGGCAACTGGTGGCGCGCGATGCCTACAATGGCGTGGTCCTTTGGAAGAAGCCGCTGCAGCAGTGGCTCACCCGCTACTGGCCCTGGAAAAGCGGTCCTGCGCAGATGCCGCGCAAGCTCATTGCGGTGGGCGACCGCGTGTATGCCCCGCTGGATATCAACGGCGCGTTGATCGAGTTCGATGCGGCGACGGGTGAGGAACTGCAGACCTATCCTGACACGCTGGCGGCGGAGGAAGTCATTTTGGCGGACGGCATCCTGCTGACAGTGAGCAATCCGAATCCGCCGAACATGAAGGAGATCGAGGAGGAGACGCGCTCCCGGCGCCACTTCAGCTACGATGGGCGCGACCGGGTGGTGCTGGATCACAATGCACCGCGTTTCGTGGTGGCGACCGATGCGAAAACGGGAAAGACGCTGTGGAAACACAGCGGGCCGAATGTCTCAGTGCTGACGCTGTCGTCACTGGACGGCAATGTGATCTATCATGACGGCGAAAGCATTGTGTGCCTCGATTTGAAGACGGGTGCGGAAAAGTGGAAGTCGGCACCGATTCCGCAGAAGACGAAGAAACTCGTCACGGTGTCCGAGGAGTCGCCAACCGTCGTGCTCAACCACGACGCGGTTTACTATGCGTGGGACCAGAAGCTGACCACACTGTCGATGAAGGACGGCAGCGTGCTGTGGTCGTCGGATTGGGTCACCAACGATTACCGCAGCCCGGTCAGCGTGATGCTGATGAACGATCTTGTGTGGTCGATGAACATCACGCAGGCGCGTGCTCCGGGCACCTTCGTTGGGCGCGACCTGCTCACCGGGGACGTTCGCGAGCAGTTCGACCTGCCGCCGTTTCAGGGCATTGGGCACCACCGTTGCTACAAGGCCAAGGCGAGCGGTGATTTCGTGCTGCTGTCGCGCTCCGGCGTCGAGTATGTCGATCCGACCAAGCACAGCTACGACGAGAACCATTGGATCCGCGGCGCGTGCCTTTACGGCATCCTTCCCGCGAACGGCATCCTTTACTCCACCCCGCACGCCTGCGCCTGCTACATCAAGGGCAAGCTGAACGGGTTCACCGCAATGACACCGGGTCCCACGGCACCGTTCAAGGCCGCCAACGACAAGGCCGATCCGATTCAGACCGGACCTGCTTATCAGGTCAAGGTGAAGAGCGCCGCCAAGCCCACTGACTGGCCGACCTATCGTCACGACGTGGAGCGCACGGGCAACTCGACGACCACTGTCGAGCCGGCTCTCAAGCAGACGTGGAAGACGCCGATCGGTGGCGAGTTGACCAGCCTGACGGTGGGTGAAGGAAGGGTCATGTTTGCGCAAAAGGATCGCAACACGGTGCACGCGCTGGATGCGGACAGCGGCGAGCCCCTGTGGCATTTCGTGGCGGGTGGAACCGTCGATTCACCACCAACGATTGACCATGGTTTCGTCTATTTTGGCAGTGCCGATGGTTGCGTGTATTCGTTGAGGGCCAGTGACGGTGCTTTGGCCTGGCGGACGCGCGCTGCCCCGGACGAGCGTCGGGTGGTGGCGTATGGACGTCTCGAATCCACCTGGCCGGTTCATGGCAGTGTGCTGGTTCAGGACGGACTGGTGTATGCCTCGGCCGGTCGCTCGTCTTTCCTCGATGGTGGGATTCGCGTGGTGAAGATCAAGGCGGAGACAGGGGAACTTTTCGGCGATCAGACGGTCTATGATTTCGACAGCGAAGGCAAGCAACCGCCGTTGGACGGTTCCTTCGACATGGAAGGAGCGCTCCCTGACATCCTCTCCAGTAAGGACGGCCTCGTCTTCATGCGCCACGCAAGTTTCGACAAGGAATCGTTGTCGCGCCGCGAGCCCGCCGACCACGTGTTTTCGCCGACGGGCTATCTCGACGACAACTGGTGGCACCGCACCTACTGGGTCTATGGCAATGACACGAAGGGTGGTTACGGTGGCTGGTGGCAGGTGGGTAACAAGCTGCCGGCGGGACGCCTGCTCGTGTATGACGATGACCAGGTCTATGCGTTTGGCCGCTCGTTTTATCCGGGCATGAACGCGGCGCAGTTTGGTCGTGGTGAAAAATACATCCTGTATGCCTCGGCCAAGAAATCCGGGGAGGAACCCAACTGGGCGGAAGCGAACAAGCAGCGCAAGGAGAAGGGCGATCTCGGCATCGATTGGAAGAGCTTCCGAACCACGCCGATCCAGTGGCAGGAGGAGCTCTCGTTTCACGTGCGCGCCATGGCGCTGGCGGGGAAGACTCTTTTTGCAGCGGGTCCCTTTGGGGATGCGGTTCGTTCGGGGGAGTCGTTTGAAGGCAAGCTCGGTGTTCGTTTGGCCGCCGCGTCCACTGAGGATGGCGAGTTGCTGGCGAGCTATGAGATCGACGCGCTCCCCGTGTTTGACGGGCTTGCTGCCGCGAACGGTCGCCTCTATTTGGCGATGGCTGACGGCAGTGTGACCTGCTTTGGAAAAGAGGGCACCGTGCTCGCCTCGAAGCTGGGCGAGGCAGTTGAAATTCTGCACGAGGACCTGCGTCCCGACGACGAGGCGTATCGGAAGGAGTGGCAGGAGAAGCTGGGGATCACCGGCGGTGGCCCGAAAGCGGGTGGCAAGCGAGTGGAGCTCAAGGGCGAGAGCCAAGCCGGGCGGTTTGACGTGGTGGATGGCGGCAAGGTCGTGGCGTCCGAACTGGGATATCGTCTTGGTGCGAATCCGGGCGGCGTGGTGCTTGCCCTGCATCAGTTGAACAAGCCGGTGACGCAGAAGACGACCTGGGTTTTCAAGATGCAGCGCACGCCCGGTTTCCCGAATCCGCCGCACTACGGCAACGGTTTCTTCGCCTTCGGTGATGGAGCGAAAGACGAGCAGCTCGTGAAATGCGGCTTCCAGTTCGTTCAAGGCACCGCCCTGATTGCGGAAGGGCCCACCCACAAGACCAAGGGTTCCAAAACGAAGTTCAAGGGCGATATGGATGCGGTCATCGATGTGAAGGTCACCTTCGATCCCGAGGCTCAAACAGTCACCTTTGTGGCTGGCAAAACCGAGGTGAAGCACACCCTCACCAAGCCCCTGAAACAAGTGACCCACGTCGGCTTCGTCACATGGAACGCCGTGACGGACTTTGGAACGTTGGGAGTGGAATGACAAAGATCGGGCTTGCCGCTGAGCCTCCCTTCCCCTGCTGTCCTCCTTGAAGAATTTTTCAGAGTCTTCTCCTCATAAGGGTTCGTCGTTTGGGTTGGCGATGAGGCTTTGATGCGTCGGATCATCGAGGGATATGCGGTGGTGAAAGGCACGATGGGCGGAAGGTTGCTCCAACTTGGGGGAATTCAACGTTACGGATTTGGGTCTTGAATGTTGCCGCCAAGTTGGGATATCATCGGTTCATGCCGACGATCCGTACTCCAGGCAGGGCGAAACATCTCCGTTTCCCGAGGGCAGTTTGCATCATTGTGTTTGCCGCATGGTTTGGTTCGGGGGGGCGAGTGATCGGGCAGGAGCCTGTGCTGGCGGGACAGGTGCGGGATGCGGCCACGTCCCTGCCACTGGAGGGGGCGAAGGTGTCACTGGATCTGATGCCCGTGGATGGCACGCCCGAACTCGAGCTGACCACCGATCCGTTTGGCTTGTATGAACTGCCGGCAGTGCCGACGGGGAGCTACGAGGTGACCGCGAGTCGAGGTGGTTACAGCCCGGTGACCCGGACGACTCTGGTCGTTGGAGGCACGCTGTTTGAGAATTTTGATCTGGCGCCGGTCGGTGGCTACAGTCCGGTCGATCTTTACTTGGAGGTGTGCGATGCCTCCAGTCTCTGGAAGATTCCAGGAATCCCGGTTTCGATGGTTCGCTACGATTCGCCGAGTGGTGGCATTGGTGATGCGCCGATCGCGGCCACGACGGACGCCGAGGGTTCGGTGATTTTCTACGGCGTGGAATCAGGTTATTACACCTTCCAGTTCAATAGCGGCGCCAGTCGTCGACCTGGCTGGGAACGCTATCCAAGCACGGGATCGGCGACACCGAGGACGCACATTTCCCAAGCGCACATGGCTTCGCTCGAACTGAAGCATGTGCCACAAACGATCCAACTGAACGTGACCGGGTGCGATCCAAAAACCGAGGAGATCGGGCCGTTGGAAAACGTGTTCGTGGAGTTGGCGGGGGTGCGGCCGGACGATCATGACATCGTGGTGATTCCCCCGCGGGCCGCGCCGACCGATGAGATGGGCAATGTGACTTTCTTCAATCTGGCGCCGCTGCATTGGCGGGTGCGGACCAAGCGCCTCGGATTTGAGCAAACGGAGGTCTTTCTCCCGCCCGACATGGGCACCGATGACCTGCCGGGCAAGCAGCCGGGAGCGGCGGAACCGGTGGGCGTGACTCTCAGTCCCACGGCGCTCAAGCTCACCCTGGAGTCGGTCTATCCCACCGACGAGTTTTACGAAGGCATCGAAGTGATTCTGGAGGGCATCACCGACAGCAATACCGAGGGGATCAGCCGCACCCTCGATACCGGGGACACGGCGGGTGAGCGTCTCTTCGAGAAGTTGCTGCCCGGCCGCTACGTGGTGCGGGTCCAAGATTCGTTCGAGCCCGCCCATCCCGACATGACTCCAGCTCCGCACTTCATCGCCGAGGACAGCGTGGAGGTTCTCGACTCGGAGACCACCGAACTCACGCTCAATCTGGACGTGAGACCCGCCGTGCTCCGCACCCGCTTGTATGTGGCGGACGCGCTCGGAGACATGCGGACCGGCGGCGGTGATGACTTGGCGTTGAGGCGCCCGATTTACGACCCCAGGGAGGTGCCTGACCTGGGGGTCGGTGACAGCACCAGCGTCAAGGTGCAGCCGACGGATGCGAATGGCGAAACCACCTTCGTCGTGTATCCCGGGCTCTACGGTATCTCGGTGCCAAGCCTTACCGGCCACTACGGCAGTCACATGGTGATCCAGAGGGATAGTGAGGAACTGCCGCGCCGCTTTGGGTGGCCAACCTTGAGCGGCTCAGCGGTTCCCACTCCCGTGGCAGGTGAATCGGGCAACCAACTCGTTGTGCATTCGGATCGCGAGTATCGGATCGAGTTGTTCGCCCATCCGAAGGTTGCGAACTTCTATCTGAACATGGTTGTAGGGAGTGAGAATCCGACGGGGGAGATTGTGGAGGGCATTCCGCCGTCCGGTTATCCGCCGCAGTGCACTCCGTTCTTCGAACTGGAAGCCATCCCCGCTTCCTTCACCCTGAGTGGGCCGGGCGGTCCCATCCCGGGGATGATCATCCGCCGAGGTCCGTCGACGGTTGTCGAGTTTAGCGGAGTCCCGTCCGGCACATGGACATGGAGCGGCAGCCATCCGAACTACGACATCGCTCCGCTCGAACTGGTGCCCGGGCTGATGACGGAGACCTTCACCATCCCCGACTGGCCGGCGCATCCCGGTGCTGACTACCCGCCTTCGGGCCCTCCTCCGTTCGGCTTTCTCTACGATCCAATCGTGTTCTATCAAAAGTGGCCCGGGTTTTCTCCGGCCGAGGCCAGCTACAAGTCCGCTGGTGCCGTGACGCTTCACCGCAAGGTCTGGGACGATCTGGCGGATCCACCCGAGTATGTCGACGCGGGAACTGATACCGACCCGACCTTCGAGTATATCATGCCGGCCTATGCGGGCGGTGCGTTGTTTTGCGCGGCGAAACGGCCGAAAGGCGCCTTCGAGTTCTGGAAACTCGATCCGCTTGGTGACTGGTTCCACGAAGCGGTTCCCGGCGACGGAGCCGAGACCTTCACGATCTACGTCGGCGGGCCAATGAACAACGTCTTTCCCGCACCGCCGACCAAGACGGGTACGCTCACGCTTCAGGCGGTCGCACGGCAGGCACCCGACGTCGAGATTCCCGGGGTTACTTTTTCCATGGCTGGTGGTGGAACTCTAGGCACGGGCACGGTATCGATGCCGTCGGGATACTCCGGTCCGGTGGACATCACCGGGGCCACCGATCCCTCGGGCAATTGGCTCTACGTGGGCAAGAATATCGTCCATTCCGGAACCTTCAACACGGAGGTCACCATCTTGGCGGAAATGGCACGTGCCTTGACGGTGGCGGGAACGGTGAAGGTCGACAACGTCGCCGCCGATCCGATTCCCAAGGCCAAGGTGCGAATGTACGACCGGTTTGGCGATCCGCGCTTCCCCGGCATCCAGACAGGTGACGATGGCAGTTTCGAACTACCACCCACACCGGAGACACCGGTGTTCTTTGTTGAAGTACGTGCGCTTGGATTCAAGCCGAAGCGAATTCGCTATGCGCCGGACAGCCCTGAGATTGCAGGTGGCAGCAGCGGCACACTGGCGTTGGACATCCGTTTGGAACCGCTGCCTGCACCTACCCTCACGGCCACCATTGATCGTTTCGGGTTCTTTCTCAGTTACCTGAGCTCATCCGGGTCCGGTGATTACACCGACTGGGGGCAGGCCTCCGGACCGCTGACCGCCACCTGGGAGGCGACGGTGACGCCGCCCGCGACGCCCGCCACCTGGGACGAGCCTGAATTTGACCACCCCGATGGTTCCGAGGGTGCGACGATCACCCGCACGTTGGAGGACAAGATCGCGTTGGTGGCGATCGTCGATCCGCGACTGTTTCCGCCGGATGTCGCCGATGCGGCGGGCAATGGCGCACCAGACTCACCGGTGGCGGGCTCCTTTTTCTACCTGCCTGATCCAGATCCGGCCAAGGTGCAGGCACGGCGCGAATGGTGGGACTCGATCAGCGCGCAGGATTTCGTTGATGAGTTTGACGACCCCCTGCCCGGTTACTCGGTGCTCTGGCAGGTTGCTTCCAGTTTGACCGAGGCACCGGGCACCGGCGTGGTGACGGCGACGGGAACGGAACGGCTGTGGCGCATTCCACCTGGCAAGTACACGCCGGTCATCGTCGTCGAGACCCAGCATGGCGCGGTCTCGTTTCATACGATTGAGTATTCAGGCCCGGAAGAAGGCAAGACCCTGCGCAGTCTCCGGCTGCCACCATGGATATCCACGCTGGCTGACTTGTCGGCCATGGGCCACCGCTATGTGGGGTCCACGCTGCTTCAGCAGCGTGCGGGAGACAGTTTCTTGTCCGGTCGTTTCAAGCCCAAGCGGGTCACCAGTGGCACCATCGAACTGGGCAAAATGGAGGATGGTGATGAAGGCTATCTCAACTATAACTACGAGGTTTCCGTCGTTTGGAATGAAGGCCAGGATGGTCCGGGAGCGGGTCTCACTTCCTTCATGACGGACACCATCGGCGGGTCGTTGGAGGTCAATTTCGGAGTCAGCGCCAAGGGCAAGGACGGCAAGCTCACCTACATGGTCGACGGTCAGGCGACCACCGAATCGGTGGATACGGATTTGTTCAAGCCTAAGCACTATTCGCCCGCCCAGAAACGTCGTCGGCAGGACAAGCGGGTGTTCACCGGTGGCGCCAGTCTGGCCTCCATCCAATCCTTTGATCCCAATCTGTTCCCGCTCGAGTCGGCGCTGCAGACCCGATTGATTTTTGGAGCCAGCGTGGAGTCCCGCTACAATCTCAAGCCCTTCGTCAAGCTGGTGCCGTACGTCGGACCCGTGGTGCGCACGGTCGACCGTGCGTCGGGCAAACAATTGATCATGGATGCCGTGGCCAAGGTCGCGGTGGGACTCGACTCGGTGTCCACCTGGTCCACCCGCTATCCGCGGGTCATCGAAACCGGTGGCTCTGCAGTGCCCGGTGCCTATCCGCATCCGGAGCGCGGCCACTTCCTGGGCGGACTGGAAAGCCACACGGCGGGAAGTCCCGTGATGACCTTTGACCAAAGCTTCAATATCTGCATGCGCACGGCACTGGGGGTCGAGATCGCTCTCGGCAAATACGCGGGAGGGTCACTGACCTTTGCCCTCCAGGGCAACGAATGTGAGATCCCCATTGCTGAATCGATTGAACTGCCGGCGATGAAGTTTGAGGTCAACACCGAGTCGCTTTGGCCGCCGATCCGCAAGGTCAGCGGCGAGGTGAACGTGACCGCCGTCCTCTTCCTCGATGTCTACCTGACCAAGCTGCAGAGGAAGTATGAACTCTTCAACCAGCCGTTTTCCTTCCAGTTGGGAACGCAGTCGAACTTCATGCTGACGCCGCTCGGAGTCTCCTACACCGTTTCCAACCTGCCGGACGAACCGGCGTCGACCTTCCTGGGTTCGTCACCACAACTGATCCAGGGTTTGCTGGGCAGCAGCACCGTGTCGGTGGCTGGCACCTCGGGCACTGGCGATGTGTTCGTATTTGCCGATGTCAATCCCGCGACCGGCAATATGGTACTCAAGGCGGTGTCGCACAGCTCCGCTACCACTTGGGACACACCAGTCTCCATTGGTGAGGACGACGGCATCGTGGCGGCGGACGTCGCGGAATTGTCGGACGGATCCCTGCTGGCTGTTTGGGCGGCGGTGGCCGATACGGACTTTGGGGTGCCGGGAGCTCCTTGTACCATGCGCTATGCAACCAGCGCCGACGGTGGTGCCACTTGGACACCGCCAGCGATAGCGGCAACGCTGCCGCGATTGGCTGAAGAGATCTCGCTGATCACCGCCAGTACGACCAACGCGCTCATTGTCCGCCAAAGCGAGGGCGTTCCGGGCTCAAGCCTGAGCAGCCTCCAGGGGCTGATCTACACGCCCGGCAGCGGGTGGTCGTCCACCACCACTCTGGTGGCATCGTCAGAGATTCTCGATCAAGACGCAGCACCGGTCGGCCCGGACGTGGTGGTTTCGTGGATTGATGGCAGTGACGCGCTCAACGCCCTGACTTGGTCGGGCGCGGGTCCCGGGGCTGTTGCGACCGCAACTGGCCCCTTCCTTTCGCACATCACGGTAGCCGACACGGGTTCCGGATTTGCGTTGGTCGGTGCCGCACCGGAGACGGGTGGCGTTCAGTTTCACCTGTTCGCTGGTGGAGCATTGGTGCCGGGCGCTGCGGCTTTTCCCGACGAGGTGCCTTCGGGACTCGATTCGACTCTCATCGCTGGGAGTCCGAGCCGGGTCTTCGCGGCCTGGCCGGACAGCGAGGATGGCGGTCTTCGCAGTGCGTTGTTTGATATCAGCGGCTCAGTCTTTTCCACGGAGCCGCTCGATATCTCCCGCAGCACGATTGGCCGCTACCGCATTGCGGAGATTCTGCCGACTCCGGTCGGCCATGCCACCCTGCTCGCGCGTTTCGACGCGCCGGATCGCTTGCCCGAGTTGCGCCAGTTTGTGGTGACCGATGGAAATGTATTGGCCTTCACTGATCGGGATGTCGATACCCTCAACGACCGGGACGAACTGCGGATCGTGGACGCCGACGCGTTTGATGCCATCGAAACGATTGATCAGGTGCTCGCCACAGATGACTTCGATCTCGACGGCAGCAACAATGGCGATGAACTCGCTGCCGACACCGATCCCACCAATCCGAATGACTTCCCAGTGCCTGCCGGGGTCACCATCACGGCTCTCGTACCAGTGGCTCAGGAGTTTGGCGTGTCTCCCGCCCACGTGCAGATTTCGAGGTCCGGCGCCACATCCGCCATCGACGTGCTGTATTCCATCACGGGAACCGCCACCCAAGGCACGGACTTCCTGATCTCTGCAGCCAGTCCGGTACACTTTGAGGCTGGCGAATCCATCAAGACGCTGACGATTTACCCGCTCAGCGACAGCGAGGCCGAGGGCGAAGAAACCATCAACATCACGCTGACGCCCAATGCCGCCTACATGCTGGGCTCGGCGACGACGGCGAATGTCACCCTTCGTGATCGTCCGAGCGATGCCTGGAAGGTGGTGCATTTCCCGGCGGATCCGAACGGTGTGGACCTGCTGGGCGACACAGATTTGGATGGCAACAAAGAACTCGCGGAGTTTGGCCTGCTCATGAATCCGAACGTGCCGGATTCAAGTGGTCTTCCCACCGCAGGCCTCACTTCCGATGGCAACTACCCCACGCTTACGTACACCCGTCCAGAGGACGCCGATGTGTCCTACCTGGTGCAGATGTCGACGAATCTGTTGATGTGGTACAGTGGTGCGGGCTATACGGAGGAGATCGCGCGCGTCCACAATGGCGACGGTACCATCACCGTCACCTTGCGGAGTGTGATGTCGTTGTCGACGGCACCGGCCCAGCAATTGCGCCTGACGATCCGCCGCTTCTGATGGCCGCTTTCGGGGGCGGAATGGATCGCTTCGTCTTTGGCCAATCCCGCCCGTTCACAATTGAGTTAAATGGATCGACTCCTGGGAGACCGGCACGGAAAGCTGCCAAGAGTTCAGCTTGAGGGGCGTTTCGTTTGCTCGGTGCGACACGCCCAACCTCTGCTGCCAGCAGCTGTGGCGCAGTCATTTACCGTCGTGAGCACCCCACGATCTCGACGTCTTTTCATTCTTCCGCTCGCAGCAGATGCTCGTCGAGCAACCGCTTCAGGCGGCGTTCCATCGCTCGATGTTCAGGCTTTCCTGCGAGGTTGTGAAGTTCATCGGGATCGTCGATCAGGTCGAAAAGCATCACTCCGGACTTGCCACCGTCCCACTCGATGTAACGGTTGCGGCCGTTCCGCGCACTGTGGCCCAGCACCTGCTTTCCAGGACCAAGGGGTGCGGTCATCGTGCTGAAGGCGGCAATGCGGCTTTTCTTTGAAGGCTCCTCCAGCCAAGGTCTCAGCGAGACGCCCTGCACCTGATCGGGGATCGGCAGCTCGGCCAATTCACACAACGTGGGATAGATGTCCACCTGCTCCACCAAGGCTCTGCTGATGCCCGGTTGGAAGGTGGGGCCGGCAAACAGCAACGGCACGTGATTGCCGCCTTCGAAGAGCGTCTGTTTCGCCCACAAACCGTGCTCGCCAAGGTGGTAGCCATGGTCGCCGGTCAGAGCGATGACCGTGTTCTCTCTCAGACCAAGGCGATCCAGCTCCGCCATCAAGCGGCCAATCTGATGATCCACAAAATGCACAGCCGCCAGGTAAGCGTGCTGCGCGTCCAGCGCATGTTCGCGGGTGGCTGGTTCGTAGCGAAAGGCGTTGTTGTTCGGTCGCAGCGCCGCCCGAGAAAGGTTCGATACATCTTCACCTTCGCCGCGATAAAACGGCGGTAACACGATGGCATCGCGGTCAATCGCATCAAACGCCCACTGTGGTGCCACCCATGGGGTGTGGGGACGAATGAAACCCACCGCCAGGAAAAACGGATCGCCTTTGAGTTCCGCCATCGCCTTCAGTGCCTCGTTGGCGATTTGGTGATCCGTGAACGCCTCGTCCGGCCGATCTGACGCGGTGTAGGGCCGATTGTAGCCGTGCTTGGTCCCGCGGGATGCATCGGTTGCGTCGCTTGCCTTTTCTTCATCCAGAATGCCCTGATCGAGCCCCAGATAAGACCCCGCCTTCACATCAACCTCCGTCTTCGGATCCGGCACATGGAAGATCTTGCCCACCATCCCGGTGCGGTATCCAGCGTTCTTGAAATGCTGCGGCAGACTCACCGCCTCCGGCAGCGCCCCGCGAAAGCTTGTGCTCAGGTCGAAGACTTGGGTCTTCTGCGGATAGCAGCCCGTGAGGAACGACTGCCGCGCCGGATTGCAGACGGAGAACTGGCAATACGCCCGATCAAACCGCACCCCACGCGCTGCCAGCGCATCCAGATTCGGCGTCGCCGCCCCGGGCCACTTCTGACACGCCAGCGTCGTCGTCAGGTCATCGACGATGATGAATAAAACGTTAGGGTTACCGGGTGCGGCAATGGAGCCTGACGCGAGCGCGAGGCATGCGGCGAGAAATGGTTTGATGGTCATAGTCGTAGTCGGTGAGTTTCAGTTCCAGGATGCGAGCTGGTCGATGCAGTCGGGATCGCCGTTGTAGATGAGGCCGATCATCCAGGTGGCGGGCTCGGGCAAGGCGGTGAGGAGGGTAAGGGTGTGTTTCACTTGATGGCTTTCAGCACGAGCACCGCAGCTGCGGGTTTCTCGCGCAAAGTCACGCGCAGTCCGCGCTCGTGATCGCGCGCAAACGTCGCCTTCCACGGTCCGGGCCATCCGACCGCGAGTATCACACCGCCGCCGGGCCGTTGCAGATTCCAATAGGGCCAGCCGTCCGTCCCGTCCGTTGACTTGCCCGAGACCTTGTTGCCTGCGGCGGGCGGCGAACAGCGCATCTCCGTATCCGGCCCCAGCGTGAGCGCATACGGACGAAAGCTCTCCGCGACACACGAGTCGCCACGCAGCCCATGGAGCACGAACTCGCCCCCGTCTTCGAGCTCGAACCTCACGTCGAGTCCCTGGATGTTTTCGAGCAGGGCGGTGTCCGCCTTGCCCGTGTTCTTTAGCCACAGCGTCCACTCCACGACGGGAAAGTCCGCATACTCCGTCGCGACAAGGCGCACCTGCAACCCGGACGCCGGGTCCGTCCACTGGCGCGTCCGCTCCCGACCATTCGCATCAAGCTCGCGCTCGACGTCCGTGCGCTGCCAGGCAGCCAACACTTCGCTCGCGTCTCGGCCATCGAGCATGAAGCTGAATGGAGCCTCGGCGTCCTCAGGGAAAACGTGGTCCTGCGGCCATTGCCGTGCGACGGCGTTTTCCTGGGAAGTGGGAGTCCCTGCGTGTAGCAGCGCGGCCAGCGGCGTGGCCAGCAGAGCGGCCAGGAGTGGGCGAGTGGGATTCGTGACGGTCTTCATCGTCCGGCTCCTCACGCGACGAGCAGTTCGTTCAGGTTGCCATCGCTGGACGCGAAGGCGTCCGCCTCGACGCCCATGGCCTGGAGCATCGTCACGAAGAGATTGCAGAGAGGGGCGTTGTCGTCGCGGTCGAAGGCGAGGTGGCGGCCGTGCCTCAGGCCGCCGCCGGCGAGCAGGATGGGCAGGTTGGTGGCGTTGTGAATGTTGGCGTCGCCGAGGTTGCTGCCGAAGAGGACCATGGTGTGGTCGAACAGGGAGGCGTCTCCGTCCGGCTTTTCGGTGAGCCGTTGGAAGAGATCGCGGAGCACGCGCATCTGGCGGCGGTCCACTTTTTCCAACTGGGCGATCTTCTCCTTCGCCTGACCGTGGTGGCTGAGGTTGTGGTAGCCGTTGAGCGATTTTTCCTCCCCGCCGATCTCGAACACCGGTGTCGCGAAGCCGTCCACCATGAGCGTGACGACGCGGGTCGAGTCGCTCTCGAAGGCGAGCTGCGCCATGCGCAGCATGAGGTCGAACTTTTCGAAGAACTTCGCCTTGTCGAGGATGTCCTGCGGCGGCTCCCGGTCGGTGGCGGGTTTCGGAGTCTGCTCCCATTTGCCGGCGAGGTGGAGCCTTTCCTCCAGCTCGCGGACCGAGGTGAAATACTGGTCGAGCCGCTCGCGGTCGTCACGCCCGAGGCCTCGCTGGAATCCTCGAAGATCGTCGGAGACGGTGTCGAGAATACTGCCGCGTTCTTCGAGGCGTTGCAGTTGGCGGCGCACCTCGTCGGGCGAGCCCTGCACGAACATGCGGCGGAAGAGTGCGGAGGGCTTGTCTTCGGCGGGCAGCAGGACGCCGTCGCGGGTCCAAGAGAGGCTGCGGTTGGCCTTGTCGATGTTGACGCCAAGATTGAGGCTGGAAAAGCGCGTCTGCTGGCCGAGTTTTTCGACGGCGAACTGGTCGAGCGAGATGGAGTTGCGGAAGCCGCTGCCGGTGGGGTCCTTCGCCGCAGTGAGGAAGCAGTTCTCCGTGGAGTGACCACCGGCGACGGCGGGATGGGAAAGGCCGCTGCAGACGGTGAAGCGGTTTCGGAAATCCCGCAGTTCCTCAAGGTAGGGCGAGAGTTCGTAGTCCGCTCCGCTGTCCTTCGGGAAAAAATGCCAGGGCAGTACGCCGAGGTTGTTCGAAATGAGCAGCATCCGTCGCGGCGGCGTGGAGGCGGTTTTGGCGAAGGCAGGCGCGGCGAAGCGGTCGAGGAGCGGCAGGCCGAGCGTGACGCCCAGGCCGCGCAGAAAGCGGCGGCGGGAGGCGGCGTTGCGGCGAAAATGGGGGGCGTTCATGGGTGAAATATGAGGATCGGTTTTTGGACTGACACGCGTCTTGGCTGACAACCCTCCGGGTTGACCGGACCGGGTTTCTGAAGAAATCTCCAGGCAGGCTCGGCGAAGGCGTTCATTCAATCCGATCGTCATTGAGCTTGTCCTCCCGTGAAAATTCCGCTCCCCACCAGCGCGTGGATCAGATCGCGGACGCGGTAGCCGCGGGGGCCGCAGGCGTCGAGGATGGCCTCGACGGTGGGGCGATCGGAAAAGCGGACGGGCGTGCCGGTGGCGTAGAGGGTGAGCTGGCAGATAAGGTTGCGCGCGAGCGGACGCGGATCTGCGGCGAGGAGCGTCTTGAGTTCGCGCACGTTCGAGAAGGATCGACCGTCACGAAGTTTGCCCGAGGCATCGACCGCGGGGCCGACGAAATAGGTGAAGGGATGCCCGGCGGGGTCGATGCCGGTGATTTTGTCGCCTTTTTCCAGTCCACGGTAGCGGTCGCGCCATGCGCCCATGACGTCGAAGTTCTCCAGCGCGAAGCCGACGGGATCGAAGTGGGTGTGGCAAGCGGCGCAGGATTTCACCGTGGTGTGCTTGGCGAGCTGGTCGCGGATCGTGGCCGCGCCGCGAATGTCCGGCTCGATCGCGGGAACGGATTTCGGCGGCGGCGGGGGGGGATCTCCGAGGATCTTTTCCATCACCCAGACGCCGCGCAGCACGGGCGAGGTGGTGGTGCCGTTGGCGGTGTGCTTGAGGATGGACGCCTGGGTGAGCAGGCCGCCGTAGGGACTCCACTCCGGAAGCGCGACCTTCCGCATCGCCGAGCCCGCGACGCGCGGCAGGTCGTAGTGACGCGCGAGCCGGTCGTTCACGAAGGTGAAGTCGGCATCGACGAGCGTGGTGGAGGGCAAGTTCTCGCGGACCATGGCGCTGAAGAAGGTCCGCGTCTCCCGCTCCATCGAATCGACGAGGTAGTCGTCCTTGCGGTATTCGGGATAGAGACGGCCATCGGGGATGTCGCAGCGCAGCTTGCCGAGGTCGAGCCATTGCGCGGTGAAGTCCTCCACGAAGCGGTCAAAACGCCCGTCGTCGATGAGCCGGTCCGTTTCTCCGCGAAGCACCGAGGGCTCGCCGAGTCGGCCGGAGGCGGCGAGTTCCTGAAGTCGGGCATCGGGGGCGGTGTTGGCGAGGAAATAGGAAAGCCGTGACGCGAGGGCAAAGGAATCGTTCGGCGTGGGTTCGGTGAGATAGACGACGTGGCCGGAGCACAGGAAGGCCGTGTAACCGTGCGTCATCGCTTCGACGAACGATGAGCCGCCGTCGAGATGAGTGAGGATGAGGCCGAGATACTTCGCGAGGGCTTCGCCCGGGACCGGCTTCCGTGCTGCGAGCCGGGCGAAGCGGCGGAAAAGTCGTTCCGCGTCGGCCTTCGGGTCCTGGCTCACCACCTCGATGGCGAAGCGTGATCCGGCGGGCGCGGGGCGAATCGGCAGGTCGCCGAAGAGGACGCGGTGTGAGGGCGGCGGCCATGACTCGGGCGCGAGCGGTCCCTCGACCTCGAGCCACTGGATCGCCGCGCCGCGATGGCCCTCGGGCGGCATGGGCGGGAAGTCGTAGAAAAAGCCGCCGTCGGTGCGGATGAAGGGCACGGTCAGGCCGAGCAGGCTGTATTCGAAGGTCTCGCCTGCCTTGAGATGAATCGTTGTCTCGATGACCTTCGGCTCCGGTTGCAAATCCATCCAACCACCCGTCTCGCGCACGTCGCCGGAGACATCGGCACCGGAGGGCTGCCGCGCACGGAAGCTCATCGGCTGCGGCTCGTGGGCGGGGACGAGCCGGAAGTCCGCCACTTGCCGCACCGCACGGGCGGAGAAGCGCACGCGGTAGGCACC
>CAXBNA010000135.1:0-17771 GCA_963976915.1 uncultured Verrucomicrobiales bacterium | reverse complement strand
AAGACGGACACCACGAAGTGAAGCTTTGCGATGCGGTCTTGAAGAGCTCTTCGTCAAAGAAGTGGGTGAATGTGTAGGGTGATACTGGCTGCCTGCCGGTTTGTGGAATTGAACGATCAGTATGCGCCTTGATCGAAATGACCTGCTCAAGGTGATCGCGACTGCCACAGGCAGTTCACCCCCGATCATTGCCGTTCCTGGGCACTTTGAGAACTGGGCCCGCGAGCGCAAGCTGCCAAGAGAACTGTCCCAATTGCTTCTGACGACGGCCTTTTCAACAGAGGTCATTGTCGGGCCAATCGCCTTTTGTGACTTCGGACGAATATGTCAATGGGACCAAGACTTCCCCCACTTCATTAAGCAGGGGTTCCTTTGCGTCGGCACCGTTCTCGACGGTGATTTCGTCGTGATCCATTTTCACGACAAAGGCACAACCGGTATACTGTCTCACGATGGATCGTATTGGGAGGAGAAGGCAGACTTGTCTTCGATGTTCACACCGATTGCGGAGTCGATTGGTGCCTTCGCAAAAATTGCCCTAAATGAGATCGACGGATGAGACGTTGTGAGCTTTTCTGAAGGCAAACGGTATGAATACACCCACAATTGTTATCGGAGCCGCCGCAACTTTGTTTGGCCTATCAACGATCATTCTTCGCCACACGCATCCGCACTGGTTCAAGAAACTTGCAGCCATGAAAGAGACCTGGGGAGCGACGCCGGGCTACGTGGTGCATTTCATTGGATATTCGTTAGTGCCGTTGGCTTTTGGTATCACGATGATCATCACCGGCCTAAATGGAGGGTCGATCTTCGATCACTGATCGACGATATTCAGTGCGGCGATCCAGTTCAGACCTTCCACGCGAGAAACGACCGAACCAACGCCCAACGGTCGCTATTTCAAGCTTCGTCCCTCCCCCCATTCGGCTTCACGAATTCCTCTCGACTGAGGATGCCGTCGCCGTTTTGTCAAAGTTGGGGAAGCGGCGTTTGCCTTCCTCCTGATCGGGGAAGCGGTCGAGATATTCTTCCGGTGTGAGCTGGTTGTCGCGATGGGTGTCCTGCGTCTCGAACATCGCGTTGCGGCCGGGCAGAGCGCCTGACTGTGTCTTCAGCGACGCGCATAAGATGCACTACCGTGCGGTGCATGAGCACATCGCGGCCAAGAAAAAGGGCAAGGTGCTCTTCGCCACGGCGGAGGACGGACACCACGAAGTGAAGCTGTGCGATGCGGTTTTGAAGAGCGCTTCGTCAAAGAAGTGGGTGAATGTTTGATCAGGCAGCCCCACGCACTTTTCGTCCATTCAGCAGTGCTCCCACCCAGGTGTAGCGGACGGCGTACTCGTAGCTGACCAAAAGAACAAGGCTGACGCTGCCGCACACGATGAGGAACTTCAGTGTGGCGGGCATGGACCAATCACGGACCCAGAGTTGCGCCGCGAGCACCAGCGGCAGATGCGCGATGTACATCCAATAGGAGGCGTCGGAGAGGTAGCGGACCCACTTTCGCTCCTGTGAGACAAAGCGTCTGAAGAGGCCGATCATTCCGGCGCTCATGGCCCACACATAGATCACCTGCAGGCCCACGGCCATGAAACGCCAGCGTTCCACGCCCTCGAAGGTGGCGTGGAGCCCTGCGGGATAGATGATCAAAACAGAGAAGGGAAGGGTGAGCCACCAGCGATTCCCCATCCTGCTGCCTTCGTCCTGGCTGTCGAAATACATGGCGCCGAATCCATAAAAAATTCCGTAATAGGCGAGGAGATGCAGGGGTGGGAGCAAGGCCGTGGAGGTGTCGGGACCAAAGTTTGGCAGGACGCGGCCCATGAACAGTGCCGGAATCAACGTCAGCGGAATGAGCCAAAGGTAGCGAAGGGGCGAAGTGACCCATCGTCGCGGTTTCGCCACCCAGCCGACTCGGTCTGCGAGCCACGCCCACACGGCAAAACCGCCAACCATCCAGCACAGGAACCAGAGGAACCAAAGATGGTGAAACACCGGGACCTGGGTGAGAAACATCCACATGCGACGAAGTTTCCCTGCCTTGGACGGGTTGCCGGCATGGGTTCCCTCTGCCCCAAGGAGCTGTGCGATCTCCTCTCGACCCCGTCGCAGTGCCTCTTCGTCGATGGAGACCTTGGTCAACCGAAGGACAAACTGTGTGGTTGGCCAATCAGCCCGAGTACCGTCAACGGCGGTTTCTCCTCGCTCGTTTTGGAGGTTTGGATCTGCCCCTGCTGCGAGCAAGGTTCTTGCGATGTCTGCCCTTCCCAGAAATGCAGCTGTGTGCAAAGCGGTACCGCCGTCACGATTGGGTGCATTGACGTTCGCACCGCGATCCATCAACTGCTGAACCACCGTTTTGTGGCCATACAGCACCGCGTAGCTCAGGGGCGTGATGCCAAACTTTGGATCCTGGGTGTCGATGGGCACCCTTTCGTCGATGAATCGTGCGACGGAATCCCAATCCCCTTCAGCACTCGCTTTCCAAACATTGGTGGCCCCGCTGGCTTCGCCCAACTGTCCGCCGTTGCCACCGTCTGCGAGTGCCAATCCAGCGATCCAGTGCATGGCGGGTCCGATGGTGACCATGCCGAGGAGGAGCGGCAGGAAGACGCGTCGAAACCGATGGTGGATGAGAGCTTTGAGTCCTCTTCGACGCCAGAGCATCGCCGTGAAGAATCCACTCAGGAGGAAAAACAAGGGCATGCGGAATCCGTGGACAGCCGTGATCAGCAACCCGAACCACCCGCTCTTCACCGAGTCCTGAACCAGCCATGGTCCCTGGGCAAAAGACAGTGACGCATGCAGTGCGATTCCCAGCAGCATGGCGAACGCTCGGAGAGCGTCGAGGTCATGGCGGCGGTTTGGTGGAAGGCTTGGGGAGGACTCCATTTTTGGTGAGATGAAACCCACGCTCAGCAGGATGGTTGTTTGCACAACCCTCCATCTGCATCAGGGATGCCGTTTCCGGCTCCATGCAGCGGGTCGCTGGGCTCTCTTTTCCAGCAAAAAAAAGTCTCCTGCCGGGGAAAGGCAGGAGACTGGGGGTGCGACGTTCGCCGCGTGAAGCTGATGGCGCTCCGGCTAAAGGCGGGAACTACTTCTTGAACATGGCATTCGTTTCGTCGCCACCGCTGAGGACGTAGGCGATCAGGTCGAGGACTTCGTCCTTTTTGAGCATGTTCAGGAGCATCGGCGGCATCGGGGAGATTTTGGAGACTTCGATGCTCTTCACAAGTTTGCGGTCCACATTGATGCGTTGGTTGGGGTCGGAGACGTCGGTGTTCAGCGTGACGCTGTCGCCGCTCAGGTTGACGACGACCCCGGAGGTGACGCTGCCGTCATTCATGGTGACCACGATGGGGGCGAATTGTTCGTTGATCTCCTTGCTCGGGTTGATGATTTGATCAAGCAGGTCGTGCGGGCTGTAGCGGCCTCCGGCTCCGGTCAGGTCGGGTCCGGTCATGCCACCGGCGTTGCCAAAGCGGTGGCAGGCGTAGCAGGCGGCGGCGGTGAACATTTTCCGGCCATTTTCATAGTCGCGGTTCTTCATGCCGGTTTCTGCGGCGGCGCTGAGCTCATCGAGCGTCCACATGGTGGGCGTGCGCCCAACGAACATGGCGCCGAGGTTTTCGATGGCGGATTTGCGTTCCGGCTTCTTCGCGATCAGCTCGGCGAGTTCGGTTTTCTCGGCTTCGGTGAAGGTGGCGAGCGAGTCGTTGCGGATGAACTCGATGAACTTGTCGAAGCTGGCACCGCCCTTGTAGTTGGCGGCTTTGAGGAACCATTCGAGCTGTTGCTCGCGGAGTTCCTTGGTCCAACCGGTGGTCAGGAAACGAATGCTGCGGGCATACTCCATTTGCGGCTCCTGACTGCCGGCCTTGGCGATCAAGGCCATGGCTTTGGCGGCCGTGTTCGGGGCTTGGAGGTAGGCGAGCGTTTCGCAGAGCAACCAGTTCATCTCGAAGCTGGCGGCAGGGAAGGCTGGATCGAGTTGGGCGATGATCGCGTCCTGGGTGGCTTGATCTGGATTGCCGAAGCGATGCAGCACAATCTCCGTCAGGCGGACGAGGATCATGCGCTCGGTGCGATTCAGCTTGGCCCAATCGAGCTTCAGAGTGGCGGCGAGGATCTGGTCGCGGGTGGCGGTGTCCACTTGATGCCCTTCGACACGCTGGCTTTCCGAAACGCCGGTCACGCGGGCGAGTGCGAGAAGAGCAGGCAGTTGGCGTCCGGCATTGGATTCGCTGAGCGCTTTTTCTTTCCATTCTGCCACGGGTTGATGCTCGAGAATGACACGGGCGGCCCAAGCAATGTTGCGGTCCGTGGAATCGAGGTGTGGCCAGGCGAAGTCGATGGCTTTAGGATCTTGCTTGCCGTGGAAGGCTTCGAGTTCGTGGCGAAGCTTGCGAGCCTCCGTCACGACGGGCGTGAGGTCGACCGGCGAAGTGTCTTCATCACCAACGTAGGTCACGCGATAGAGGCCGGATTGAACCCGACGACCACCGATGGCGAAGTACATCGCGCCGTCGGCTGGATTGATGAGCGCGTCTGTGACAGGAAGTGGTGCACCGGTGACGAACTCTTCCTTGGTGCCGGTGTAGCTGGCACCGTCTTCGGTCATGTGGACGGCGTAAACTTTTCCCCAGCTCCAATCGAGGACGTAGAAGGCGTTTTGGTACTTGGCAGGGAACTTGGCGCCGTAGCCGAAGGTGGTGCCGGTGGGTGATCCGGGGCCGATGTTTACGACCGCACCGAGCGTGTCCGGATAGAATTCGGGGAACTTGCCTGCGCCATTGCGCCAGCCGTACTCACCACCGCTGACGACGTGGTTGACGCGCGTGGGGCGGTACCAAGGTGTATTGAAGTCGTACTCCATGTCGGCGTCGTAGGTGAAGAGTTCGCCGTCTTTGTTGACGCCGCCGCCATAGATGTTGCGGAAACCGGTCGCGAAGATTTTGAAGTCTTTTCCATCGGGTGTGAATCGATACACGATGCCTCCGGGAGCGAGGACGTGGCGATTGTGACCGCGGCCATCCGGCATGCGGGGGAGGAGATGGTCGTCGCCCCAGACCTTGGCGGCGGGCGAGGCGGCGGAAGTGCCTTCATAAGGACCTTCGGGCAAGGTGGCGTTGTTTCCACTGATGAGGTAGAGCGCTTTGCCGTCGGGTGTCGGCACGATCTTGTGGACGCCGTGGTCGCTCTTGGAGTCAAAGGCGCGGAGGAGTTCGACCTTGTCGAGTTCGTCGTTGTTGTCGGAGTCGGTGATGCGATAGACGCCGCTTTGGGCCTGCTGCTCATAATCATTCACCCCTGCGTAGAGGGCACCGAAGGCGAAGATCATGCCGTTGATGGCGCGGATGTTCACTGGGACCTTTTGCACGTCGGACTGCGACAAGGTCTGGCCGGGAGCCGGGGCGTTGAAGCGGTAGAGATCGCCGTATTGATCGCTGGCGTAGATGCGGCCCTTGTCGTCTGCGGCAAGCGCCACCCACGAACCCTGCTCGCCGCCGGGAACGGAGTAGAGAAGCTCGACGTTGAAGCCTTCCGGCACCTTCACACGGTCTACGGGTGTGGCGGTGTTCTCGCCGATGGCGGGGCCGACAGCCTGAGGACGGGCAGGCTTCTTCGCGGGAGCCTTGGCTTTGGCTTGAGGAGCCGGGCCCTTTTTGCCAGGCGCTTTGGCTTTCCCTTTCCCCTTGGGGGCGGCTTTGGGGCCGGGTTTCTTGATTTCCTGCGCGTCATTAGGAATGTCGGCCTTGGCGAAGGGAGTGACGCCACCGTCTGGCAGCGCCTTCAGGCGGACGTCCTTGATTTGAACGACCATGGCCGGACCGCGATGGATCTGGAAGGCGAGCAAGCCGCTGAGTGAACGGGCGTCCGCTTGATAGTCGGAGAATTCCATCGTGACCTGACCATTGAGCTTGTGAGTCAGGTGGTTGCCGTTGGCGATGATGGTGTAGTCATTCCATTGTGCGGTGTCGGCGACGACCGGATCCCGCTCCTTGACGAGCCATTTGTGACCCTCCTCATCCGTGGCGACGCTCTGGCCATTCTGGGCGACAATGCCGCGACCGCGCTCTTCGTAGAGCATGGCGTTGTTGGCGGGGGTGGGGTGAACATCGCACTGGTACCCCCCGATAGACCAGGGACCGTTCTCGGGCATTTCCTTGCTCCGATACTGAATGCCGGTGTTGCTGGCGCTGACCTTGATCTTCGCGTGAAGCTCGAAGTTCTTCACCTCGCCGCCTCTCCAGATCAGAAACTGGTTGTAGGAAAGGTGATCGGGTCCGGTCGTCTTTCCGGTGATGCATCCGTCTTCGACGCTCCAGAGTTCAGGATTGCCATCCCATCCGTCGAGATTCTTCCCATTAAAGAGGGAGACGTAGCCGTCTTGCGCAGCAACGCGCTGTGAGGGAAGGGCAAACGCCGCGAGGGCGACGAAGGCGAGGAGGCTGGCAGGTGAGGGCACTTTCATGATTTGGATGGAGGGAGACTGAAAACGCAGGCGATCCCCCAATGTTAACGGCAAATATTGTGTCTGATATGGCAATCGGCGGAAATTGAGTATGGTGACCCCGTCATGGATTCGACCCACAAACCTGAACTTGTCAGTGTGGTCCCTCAAGGGACGGTGCATCGCGTCAGCGGGCGGCGCACGGTCTCCTTTCCCAATGTCGCCGTGGACATTCTGGCGACTCGCCGGATCGAGCTTACCGAGTGGTCACTGGTCCGGTATCACGACCCTTACTGGCGGCTGTATTGGCCCA
The DNA here is from genome assembly GCA_963976915.1 of uncultured Verrucomicrobiales bacterium. Taxonomy (GTDB): domain Bacteria; phylum Verrucomicrobiota; class Verrucomicrobiia; order Verrucomicrobiales; family Verrucomicrobiaceae; genus CAXBNA01. Next base: position 10,995 of record CAXBNA010000135.1, on the reverse strand, counting down.
CCTCTGCGGGAGGTGTGGTGGAGATTGGCGGTGAGGCGACCCTGCTTGAGCCGGGGTGTTTTTATCTGATCCCGCCACACACGACCTTCAGCACGGCTCTGACCAAACCGTTCAGCAAATGGTACGCGCATTTCAAGCTGGGTCGGCTCGCGGATCGCGCGGTGCCGGGAATCCATCGCTTCGCCGCGACTCGAGAGATTGAGCGCACGGTGGAAAAGCTTTGTGAATCGGACCCCTCCGAATCGAGATCGATTCCCTGGCTGACGGTTCAGTTCGTGACCCAAGCCCTCGAGTTCCTGCCGCAGGATGTGTGGACGGAGCAGCGTCTGGATGATCGCGTTTTGCGTGCGATGGAATTCATGGGCGCGCACTTCAGCCTGAAGATCACGACCGATCAGGTGGCGCATTTTGCGGGGCTCAGCGTTCGGAATTTGAACCATCTGTTTCAAAAGGAACTGAAGCAGCCGCCGATGCGTGTCCTGCTGGATTACCGGTTGGACGAGGCCTGTCGCCTTCTGCGATCAGGAAACCTCAGCATTGAGGAGGTGGCGGAGCAATCGGGCTTGGTGAACCGGCACTACCTGAGTCGCATGATGCGGCAGCATCGAAACACGACGCCAGCGGCGTACCGGGATGAGGAGGTCTGGTCTTGAAAAGTCGACCGGGGTTTCAGCCCGTTTTGAGGAGCGAGGGAAGGTGGAAGACGTGGAACTGGATTTGCCTGATGGCCGTCGTGTTCTGCGCGTCGAGTTTTGGGGAGGTGAGGAATGGGGTCGATGTACTGGTGGTAGAGAAGTTTGAGCGATTGGCCGGGGCGTCGGTGGGGTTGATCACGAATCACACGGGGCGGAGTCGTTCTGGAGTGAGCACGATTGATCTCTTGGCGGGTGCACCCGGGGTGACACTGAAGGCTTTGTTCAGCCCGGAGCATGGGATTCGGGGAAAGCTGGAAGAGGATCAGATTCAGGATGGCCGGGATCCGAAGACGGGATTGCCGGTGTACAGTCTTTACGGGGAGCGGAAGGCTCCATCGGCGGCGCAGTTGAAGGGCATGGACACGTTGGTGTTCGACATTCAGGACATTGGATGTCGATTTTATACCTACATTTCAACGTTGCGTCTGTGCATGGAAGTGGCGGCGGAGCGTGGACTTCGGTTTGTGGTGCTGGATCGGGTGAACCCAATCGGAGGCAAAGTGGTGGAAGGACCGGTGCTTCTGGACGAGGAAAAATTCACGGCGACCCATGCGCTGGCGATCCGCCACGGGATGACGGTGGGCGAACTGGCCACGATGATGAATGCGGAGCGGAGAATTGGTGCCCGGCTCGAGGTCGTACAGGTGGAAGGCTGGAGGCGATCCAAGCGGTTTGACGAGACGGGCCTGCCTTGGATCGATCCTTCGCCGAACATTCGAAACTTGGAAGCGGCACTGGTGTATCCGGGGATCGGACTCCTGGAGTTTTCGATCAGCGTGGGACGCGGGACGGACCGGCCATTTGAGATCCTGGGTGCATCCTACATCGATGGAGAGCGATTGGCGGCTGAGCTTCAAGGTCGGAAGCTCCGCGGGGTTAAGGTGGAGCCGGTCGTGTTTACTCCGGCGGCGAGCGTGTTCGCCGGGAAGCGCTGCGAGGGCGTGCGATGGAACGTGACGGATGGAGATGATCTCCACCCGGTGGCTCTGGGCATCGAGATCGCTGCAGCCTTGCGGCGATTGTATCCAGAGGACTTCGACGTGGAGAAAGTGAACATCCTATTGAATCACCGGAAGGCCTTCGCCGCTTTAAAGGCCGGTCTCGGACCGGAAGAGATACGGGCAACGTGGGTTCGCGAGTTGGAGACCTTCCGGCAGCGCCGGAAAAGGTTTCTGCTGTACTGAAGTTCGCCCTTGCCTATTGGAGTGTCACATTCTCAGCTTCTTTGCGGTTTTCGGCGAATTCTGTGGGGAGTCGTCAGGAGGCGATGATGGGCAGGAGGTCGGAATCTGATCGGCGCGGTGGAGGGGAGGTGCTGCTGGTTGTGTGATTCATGGGAATGGGCTTTGGTCGGGCATGGAAGATTCGAGCCAGGGCGTGACGGCGTATGTCACGACGGCAGCGGAGCTGCGAGGGCGGCTGCGTGAGGCGGCGGTGGATCATGGATCGTTTGAGCGGCAGATGTCTCTGTGTGACTTGGCTTCGTGCCGGGCGACGTGTTGTCATGATGGGGTCTTTTTGTCGGAGGAGGAAGCGACGATGATGCGGGAGTTGATGGCAGAGTATGGGGATCGTTTCGCGTCGTACGGGGTGGAGGTTTCGGCGACGTCGGTGGTGGCGGAGGCTGATGGGAGTCAGCGGACGGCGACTCGTCCATCGGAGGAGGAGCGGGCATTGGATTTTCCGGAGCATTTCCCGATGACGCGTTGCGTGTTTTTGGATGATCAGCATCGCTGCAGCTGGCAGCGGTTGGCAGGGGATTTGGGAAAGCCTGCCTGGTTCTACAAGCCCATCGGCTGCTGGCTGCATCCGCTGACGCTGAGGCCGGTGAGGCGGGGGGAGGCGCGACCGGTGCTGAGGCTTCCGGGGGCAGAGGATGACCCGCTGGCGGGTGAAGGGTATCCGGGGTTTGCATCGTGCACGCCGTGCGGGCGGGTCTGCGATGCGGGACGACCGGCGTCGGAGGTGTTGCGACCGGAGTTGGAGGCGCTTTCGGAGATTGGGGGAAGGGACTTTGTGGGGGAGATTGGGGCGGAGCCGGTCTGAGCCGGGGCGGGGAACTGCAGCGTAGAGATTGGATGGTGGTGGAATTTTCTTCTGGGGTTGTGGGCGGTGTGGAAGGATCGCCTGAAGGCTTCGCTCCAACGGCTGCAACAATGGCCGGGTGACTTCGTTTTCAGCAGCGTCTTTCTCGGTGTGTTTCTGCGATTCTTATGAAAATGCTTCTCTTCTCGTCCCTGGTACTTTTGTCGTCCGTTCTTCATGGGGCGGACCGCCCTTCCTCCGCGGAAGCTTCGGAGGGCAGGCCGAACATTCTGTTCATCATCGCGGATGATGCGTCGCGAGACAGCATCGGGGTCTATGGCAGCACGTATGTGGAGACGCCGAATTTTGACCGAATCGCGAATGAGGGGGTGCGGTTCGAGCACGCTTATAATTGCAATCCGAAGTGCGCGCCTGCGCGGGCGACGTTGCTGACGGGTCGTTACTCGTGGCAGCTGGAGGAGGCCTGCAATCACAACCCGATCCTCTCGAACAAGTGGGTTTTCTATCCATTCCTGCTGGAGGAAGGCGGCTACTTCGTGGGATTGACGGGCAAGGGGTGGGGGCCGGGTGATTTCGATGGGGCGAATCTCGGAAAAAGCCAGGACGGGCGGAAGGTCAATCCAGCGGGGTACGTCTGGGACAAACGCAACGCGAAACCACCCTACAAAGGAATGGCCAGCACGGACTATGCGGCAAATTTTGGAGACTTCCTCGATGAGCGTCCGGCGGATCAACCGTTCTGCTTCTGGCTCGGCACCAAGGAGCCGCATCGGGCCTATGAACTCGACAGCTACAAGAAAGAAGGGCGTGACTTGTCGAAGGTGACGGTGCCTGCATACTATCCGGACAATGAGACCATCCGGGGAGATCTCGCCGATTATGCGATCGAGGTGGAGTGGTATGACCGCGCGATTGGCGGGGCGCTGAAGCATTTGGAAGAGCGCGGGTTGCTGGAGAACACCGTCATCATTGCGACCTCGGATCACGGGATGCCGTTCCCCCGAGTGAAGGGCCAGCTCTATGACGACGGGTTTCACATCCCCTTTGCGGTCCGCTGGGGGAGCAAGGTGAAGCCGGGTCGCGTGGTGACGGACTACATCACCTTTCCCGATCTGGCACCGACGCTGATGGAAATCGCCGGGGTTCCGGCGCCTGAACAAATGACGGGGAAGAGTTTTCTGCCTCAATTGCTGGCGGAAGGGTCGGGCCGGGTCGATGCGAAACGGGACCACACCTTGCTGGGCAAGGAACGGCACGATGTGGGCCGGACGGATGGTGAACTGCTGTCGGTGGCCTATCCGGCGCGGGCGCTGCGGAACGACGGGTTTCTGTATGTGAGGAATTTCAAACCGAACCGCTGGCCGGTGGGCGACCCGGAGTATGGCTACCTCAACTGCGATGCCTCACCCACGAAGTCGTTCCTCACGGAGCTGTCGATGGGTGACAAGGACTACAAGTACTTTGAGATGGCCTTTGGTCTGCGTCCCGGTGAGGAACTCTATGACATGGAGAAGGACCCCGATTGCGTGACCAATCTGGCGGACGATCCGGCCTTTGCAGAAACGAAAGCGACGATGTGGGCGCAGCTGGAGTCGGAATTGAAGGCGCAGGGAGATCCCCGGGTTCTCGGTGCTGGGGATATCTTTGATGCGTATCCGAATCATCAGGTGGATCGGCAGCAGAAGCTCTACGGGCGGCCCGACTGGAATCCGGTGACGCTTTTTGAGGAGAAGTACGGGAAGGGTCAGTGAGGCTGGAGCGCGTGGGGTGATTCTCACCCATGGACAAGCGGTGCCGGGTTGAGTATGCTCCGCCCGTTGTTCAGCCTATGACGGGTCCACAGTTTAGCTTTTCTCTGCTGCTTCTCGTGGTCCTGACGATGGGCATTGGGGGCTTGCTGTTTTGGCTGATTGCGGATGAGGAGCGCTTGGCTGAGGTGCGGGAGTGGGTGAAGCCCGGTGTCTCGGATTCAAACCTGCCTGTCCGGAGCGAACTGCATGAAGATGGGGAGCGCACCGCATCGGGTGCCCAGACGGGAGTGGAACTGATTCGGCTGGAGCGGGAGAATGCGTTGTTGGCGGCGGAACTGAGCCAAACGAAGGCTGCGCTGAAACGTGCAGAGGCTGAGTTGGAGGGCCTGCGGCGACCGATGGAAGAGGATGTGGTGAGTTCTGCGGTCCATGCGACGCTGGAAGAAGGTGAGGTCCTGGTGACGGGAGGTTTCCAGACGGCGGATGGTCTGGTGCAGTTCACGTTTGTGGAGCAGACGGTGAAGCGGGGCGAGAATGGAGCGGAGATGGTGGAATTTTCCGGACGGCAGGTGGCCCTAACGCCGGAAGTAGTCACGGAGATGGGCTTGGACTCGATGATGACGACGGCGGGAAATGTGCTTCAGCACGGCGAGGCGTGGTCGCGCGATGAGTATGAGGCGCTGGTGGCCGAATTGGCGGAAACCTCTGGGGTGGACTTGATTTCAGCTCCCCGAGTGACCACCGCGTTGGGTGCTCAGGCGATGATTGAGATCAACGAGTATCAGATGGCGCTGTCGGCGGAGCGCCCGGTGGGGCAGACGGGATTGACGGTGGACATGCGGGTGGAAATGCCGCGTGACGCGGAAGCCGTGAGGGTGGGGCCTGGAGGGGAGTGAAGGGGGGGCGAGTGGCCTGCGGAACGGACCGAAGTGTCCGTTAGGCTAGAGGGCGGATCTGAGAAGATTGGCGAGGTGGGTGGCGGCGTCTTTGCCGGTCTGGATGACTTCGTCGTGGTGGAGCTGGCCTTCTCCAAGTCCGGCGGCCCAATTGGTGAGCATGGAAATGCCGACAACCTCCATTCCAAGCGCGCGGGCTTGGATCGCCTCGGGCACCGTGGACATGCCAACGGCATCGGCGCCGAGAGTTCGGAGCATGCGGATCTCGGCGGGGGTTTCGTATTGGGGGCCGCGAACGGCGGCATAGATGCCTTGGTGGAGCGTGAGGCCAAGTGAGGCTGCGTTCGCGAGAAAGGTTTTGCGCCAGCTGGAGGAGTACACTTCCGTCATGTCATGGAAGTGGGGGCCTCCTGTGAGAGGTGAGTCGCCGAGGAGGTTGAGGTGATCGGAGATCAGCATCAATCCGCCGACCTCAAAGGTCTGATGGATGGCCCCGGCGGCGTTGGTGAGCACGAGTCGCTGGACGCCGAGTTCCGAAAGGAAGCGCACGTTGGCTGTGGCTTCTCTGGCCGTGAGCCCCTCGTAGAGATGGCGCCGACCCTGGGCGAATAGGATGGGATCGTTCCCGGCCCGTCCCAGCACAAATCGACCCGCATGCCCCGGAACGGTGGAGGCGCTCAGTCCGGGTACGTCTGCGTAGGGCAGCATTGCTTCGGCGCCGAAAGTCTCGACGACATCACTGAGACCCGAGCCGAGGATGATGGCGGTTCTGGGCTGGGCGTTTTGAATGGCGTCGAGGCTCATGGGGCGACGAGGAGGTCTTAATTAGAAATGGGCGCTTGTGCCTTGGGTTGGGATGGCCCGCGGGTGAGCGGCGCTTCCTGTGGTTCTATTCGCTCCAGTACTCGGTGATGCGTTCGATGGCGGTGGCCTTTCCGGTGGCGGGATCAACGGTGACGAGGGCTCCATTGACGCGGACCTTGCCTTTGCCGACGCCGAAGCGGGTGGGCATCATCGTGTTGAATCGATTCAACACAGGCTCAATTTGGCTGCCAATGACCGAGTCGATCGGGCCGCACATGCCTGCGTCCGTGAGGTAGGCGGTGCCTTCCGGGAGCACACGTTCGTCGGCGGTGGGAACGTGGGTGTGGGTGCCGACGATGGCGGAGACTTTTCCGTCCAGGTGCCATCCCATGGCGACTTTTTCGCTCGTCGCCTCGGCGTGGAAGTCGATGAAGATGATGGGGGTTTCCTGGCGCAGTTTTTCGACGTGCTCGGCGATGACGGGGAAGGGGTTGTCGAGCTGGGGCTGCATGAAAACACGGCCCTGGAGATTCACGACGGCGACTTTCCCCTTGGGGGTTTCGAGAACGATGGAGCCGTAGCCGGGGGTGCCTTCGGGGTAATTGATCGGGCGGAGCATCCGGGGTTCGTCATTGAGGAAGGGCAGGATCTCCCGCTGATCCCAAATGTGATCTCCACTGGTGATGACGGTGGCTCCGGCGCGCATGAGGCCGATGGCAATCTTTGGGGTGATGCCCCGTCCTCCGGCGGAATTCTCGCCGTTGACGATGGTGAAATCGACGCGGTGCCGCTCCTTGAGTCGTGGGATGAGTTCGGTGACGGCTTTGCGTCCGGGTTCGCCGACGACGTCGCCGAGGAAGAGAATGCGGAGGAGATCGTCGGCGGGTGGATTCATGGAGTTGATACTTAGTGGATGATCCTCGCGCGGATCAAGTCTAGGATGCTCGAATGACTGTGAACGGAAAAAGCGTGGTTTCGCTGCGAACGCTGTGGCTTCTGGCCGGACTGTGTTCGTGGACCATGGCTCAGGAAGCGACGGAACCCGCCCGGATTCCGGGCTTGCCGGAGATTGAAGTGCCTGCGGCAACCCGCATGCCCGAGGCGCCTGCTGCCGCAACGCCCGACCCTCAAGGTGCTTCTGCTGCGACCGCCCCGGCGGCACCGGTCTTGTCGGTGGTGCCCGAGGCTCGAGTGCCTGCAAAACCTCCGGCTCCAGGCGATGCCACGGCCACATCCCTGCCTCTGGGCGAGACCAGTTCACTGGCCTTTGAGCCGGACTTCATCGAGCTGGAGCGCTGGTCCAACACGATGACCCGGGAAGATTTTGAAGCTGCCGTGTCGGAGATTTACTCCGACGGCTCGCCGTTGCCTCCGCCGTGGCGGATCGAGGGGGATTCCCTGGTGATTCAGACCGGGATGCAGAGTCAGCCAACGGTGCGGATCAAGTTTCAGGACAAGCACGACAAACCTGCGGAGGTGAGTCGGACGTGGCGGCGCGGGTCGGACCTCCCGCCGTTGGATGGCCGGCCGCCGCTCAGTGACGTCCACATTGCGCTCGATCCCGGCCACATCGGCGGTGGCTGGGCGCGGATGGAGGAACGCTTTCTCAGTTTTAAAGAAGGCGAAGCTGTACAGGAAGGCGACCTCACCCTGATGACCGCCAAGATCCTCATGGAGCGATTGAGGGAGCTTGGGGCCTATGTCTCTTTGGTGAGGGAGAGCCTGAATCCTGTGACCGAAGACCGGCCGGACGATCTGCGAAGCGTTGCCAAAGACATTCTCCGCAAAGCGGGGCTGTCATTCCCCGAAGATTCCTACGCAGGCATTCAGGGCGATGCAAAAGTGCTGACGGTGCAGTGGCAGGCGGAGAAGCTGTTTTATCGGGTGAGCGAGATTCGGGCGCGCGCCCAGAAGGTGAACGAGGAGATCAAGCCGGACGTGGTCATCTGCCTGCACCTCAACGCCGAAGGCTGGGGCAAGGCGGACGCTCCTCAGTTTTCACCCAAGAATCATCTCCATGTGCTGGTGAACGGTTGCTACGCGCCCGTGGAGCTGGCCAATCAGGATGTGAGATTCGAGATGTTGAACCGCTTGTTTGGAAGGATTCACGAGGAGGAGATTCCGCTTGCCGAATCGATGGCGGAAGCCTTGGCAAAAACGACCGATCTACCCGCCTACGTCTACACCACGCCGAACGCGCGTCCTGCCGGACTCAGCTCCTACGTTTATGCGCGGAACCTCCTGGCAAACCGGCTGTATATGTGCCCGGTGGTCTATTTGGAGCCGTTTGTCATGAATCATGAGGAGACGTATCATCGGCTGCTGATGGGGCACTATCTGGGTCGGACATTGTTCAACGGAAAGCTGCGGACGAGCGCCATTGAGGATTATGTGCGCGGGGTGGTCCAAGGCTTGCTGGGTTATTACGCAAAACAACGTCCCCACTCATGATCGTTCTCATCGCAGGCTGCGGCTACGTCGGTGCATGCGCCGCTGACGGCTTGCATGCCGAGGGGCATCGGGTCATCGGGCTCACGCACACCTCGGACTCAGCGGCTGCGCTTGCGGCGGTGAAGCCGTGGACGGTTCTCTCAGCGGATGTCTCCGACGCGGAAGCGATCCAAAATCTTGCGGCCAGGGTGGGGGATGTGGATGTGGTGATTCACTGTGCCAGCTCGGGGCGCGGTGGTGCGGAAAGCTACGAGCGCGTGTATCTCCGGGGCATGCAGAACTTGGTGGCGGCGTTCCCCGACGCGTTTCCCATCTTCACCAGCAGCACCAGCGTGTATCCCCAGATCGCTGGGGAAACGGTGACTGAGACGTCTTCCGCCGATCCGGATCGGGAAACGGGGCATCTCCTGCGTCAGGCTGAGCAAGCGGCATTGAGCGTTGGGGGAGCCGTGGCCCGGCTCGCCGGGATCTATGGCCCCGGGCGTTCCTTTGTGCTGAAGAACCTTCTTTTGGGCAAGTCGGGCATCGAGGTGACCGCCGAAGCGCCGGAGGGGCGGATCATCAATCAGATTCACCAGGAAGACGCGGCCGCTGCGCTCGTGCATCTGGCTGGCAGACGATCACCTGGGGTCTTCAATGTGGTGGACGACATGCCGATGACTCAGGGAGCCTGCCTAGAGCGCCTTGCGGCATTGTTTGCCCAACCGATGCCCGGATTGAAAGCGCCGGATCCGGATCGAAAGCGGGGCTGGTCCCACAAATCCGTTTCCAACGCCAAGCTCCGGACAAGTGGCTGGCAACCGGGGTATCCATCGTACTTCGATGCCATCCGCGACGATCCCGATCTGGCCAGCTCGATCTTTGCCCAGGTTCTGGAAGAGGCAGATCCTCCGCGGGCACCCAACATCGTGATGGTGGGGCTGATGGGCTCCGGTAAGACCACGGTGGGTCGCATCGTGGCGCAGATGCTCGGGTTTCATCTCGTGGACATGGATGCGCTGATTGCCTCGGCGGCCGGCTGCAGCATCCCTGAGATTTTTGAGAAGGAAGGGGAGGCGGGTTTTCGACAACGAGAGTCGTCGGTGCTGCGGAAGTTGCTTGGCACACGGGGAGCGGTGATTTCGACCGGTGGCGGCGTCGTCACGCAGGATCGGAATTTGCCGCTGCTGCACCACCTTGGGTTTGTCGTTTGGTTGGAGGCCTCACCGGACCTGCTGGCGAAACGCACGGGTCACAACCACGACCGCCCCCTGTTGAACGGGGAAGAGGATCCAAAGGCGAAGCTGGAGCGGCTGTTGCGCGAGCGGGCACCCTTTTACAAGGGGCTGGCGGACCTTCGCATCCAGACCGATGATCTCTCTCAAGAGGAGTCGGCATACGGGGTCGCCGAGAGTGCCAGGCTGCATTTCACGCAGACGGCATCGGTCAATGGAACGTGGTGATGAGTGGAGAAATGTCCGGCGCTGAGATCAAACAGGCGCTTGTCTCCAAAGCGAAGGAGTTGGGCTTTGCCGAGTGTCGTGTTGCCGCGGCCGAGCCAGCGGCTCATCGGGAAGTGTTTCGCGAATGGGTGGACGCGGGTTCTTATGGCGACATGGCGTGGATGGCGCGCGATCCCGAGCGCCGATCCGATCCGCGCGTCGTTTTGGAGGGGGCCAGCAGTGTGGTGGTGCTGGCGATGAATTACTTTCAGGGCGGGGTGCGGCCCGAACGGGGCTACCGCATCGCCCGCTACGCGTGGAATGATGACTATCACGACATGATGCTGAAGCGGGTGAAGGCCCTGGCTGCGTTCTTGGAGGGGCAAGGTGGCGTTCAACGATCCTATGTGGATACGGGTCCTGTGCTTGAGCGTGATTTTGCTTCGGAGGCCGGCGTCGGTTGGAATGGGAAGAGCACGATGCAGATTCATCGTGGTCTTGGGACGTGGTTCTTCCTCGCTGAAATTCTCACCACGTTGGATCTACCGCGCGATGAGAAGGAGCGTGACTACTGTGGTCGCTGCACGAGGTGCATCGACGCGTGTCCCACGAATGCCATCATAGCACCGCACAAGATGGATGCCCGGCGCTGCATCTCGTACCTGACGATTGAGCACAAAGGGAGCATCCCCGAGGAGTTTCGTCGTGCGATGGGAGATCGCATCTATGGCTGCGACGACTGCCTCGATGCGTGTCCGTGGAATCGATTTGCGCAGGAGTCTCGGGAGGCGACCTTTCAGGCGCGTGAGGCTGTGTTTGAAAAGAGGTTGAGGGATTTCCTTCTGCTGACGGACGAGGCGTTTCGGGCGCTGTTCTCAAAGTCCCCGATCAAGCGAATCAAGCGGCCTGCCTTTTTGCGCAACGTTTGTGT
>CAXBNA010000134.1:0-17805 GCA_963976915.1 uncultured Verrucomicrobiales bacterium | reverse complement strand
ATCACAAAACGGCGTCCAACGGGAAACTCGCCACCCTCCGTGATGGCATCCACCACAGGCACACCGACGATGCGGAGTCCGGCGGGCACGCTGTCCACCGTCGTCGAGTCCGCTGTCACGCGCACCGAGTACGCTCCTTCATTCGCCACCTGCGCGTTGGTGATCTGAAGCGTCGCAGAGGTCGCCCCGCTGATGTTCCCTCCATTGGTCAATACCTCCCCATTCCTGAACCATTGGTAAGAAGGCGATCCAGTCCCCGTCGTCGTCACGCTAAACGTCGCCACTGCACCGGCAGTCACCTCCTGAGCCAGCGGCTCACCCGCAATGCCAACCGGCACATCGTCTCCATACAGACGCGTCAGATAGGTCGTCGGAGCGCCTTTGTACTGGGTGAAACTTCCGCCCACCCACAAGCGACCATCGGCACCCACCACGACCTTCACCACCTCGCCGCCGAAACCCGCCCCAAGATTGAGCGTTTGATCCACGCTGCCATCCGCGTTGATCCGGGCGAAACGGTTGGCGGCGCTGCCAAAGTTGGTGAACGTCCCCCCAACCACAATCCGTCCATTCGGCTGCCGAGCCAGGGAATTGATTGTGCCATTGATCGTCACTCCGGGAAGGAAGGACGAGTCCAATGCCCCCGTGGGCAGATAGCGGGCGGCATAGGCGGGTGAGCCCGTAAATGCTCCGGCAATCACGACACCGCCGTCGGGCTGAATAACGAAAACCGACACCCGTTGATTGATGCCGCTGGGGTTGAAGTTGAAATCCCTCGTTCCCTCCGCCGTGATTCGCATGAAGTAATTTCCGCTGAAATAGTTGTTCACCGATCCAGCAATGTAGATCCGCGTATCGCCCGGCATCTGCTCGATCTTGTAGATGTCACAGGCGTCGTTGGAGCGTCCCCGGGCGATCAAGGTCCGATCCACCGCGCCATGCTCAAACAATCGCGCAAACCCCTTCGTCGAGGGCAGGTTACTTACCCGAAGAAAGGCACCGCCGATCAGGAGCCTGCCGCTGCTGTCGAGCGACACATCACGAACCAGGCCATTGGGACCCGACCCAAACATGGCGGCAAATTCGTCGTCGATGGAGCCGTCCGGGCGGAGCCGAATCAGGTTCGGATACGCCTTCCCGCCAATGGAATCCCAGCGCCCCGCGACATAGATGCGCCCCCTCGAATCCCGAAGGAGGTCGTGCACTCCAGCACCAGTAAAGGTGCTTTCCACGGCAAGCGTGAAGGCGGCATCACGAGCGCCGGAGGCCGTCAGCTTCACGAGGCCACGTTGTGGTGTGGAGAAGTCGCCGCCCACCAGCGCCCCGCCGTCTGCCAGAGGCAGAATCGCGCGGATGGTGCCGTTCAAATTCCCCGCACCGGGGCTCGCCGGCACCCACCCCGACGACACCGCTGTGGGAGAAATCAGCACGGTCAGTGCCGCCACGGGGCTCACCGTCGGTCCCGCCCCATTGGTGATCCGCACGGAGTAGTCCGCCGCGTCACTCAAAGCAACAGAAGGAATCGTGTAAGTCGAATTGTTCGCGAGAGGAATATCCGCCCCGCCCTTCAACCACTGGTAGCTCACCCCCGTCGCGCTCTGCACCTGCACGGAAAACGTCGCCGGATTCGCCTCGGGCACCGTCACGGGCTGGGGAGGCACGATCACCGTCGCCACCGACTCATCGTCGAGAATGGTCACCGTCGCTGACGCAAAGGCACCCAACTCGACCGGATAGACCGCATTGAAGAGCTGCAGCGTGAAGGTCCGCGTGCCATTGACCAGGCCGTCGTTCGTCAGGTTAAACACCAAATCCCGGTCGCTCCGATCGCCATCCACCCAGGTGAGCGTTCCAGAGGTCGTTCCGGTATAATCCACCCCCGCCACGGCGGAACCACCATTGAGCTGATACTGCACCGACGCCGCCCCCCGGCTCCCCACCAGCCTTTTCACCTTCAAAGTCACACTGCCCGCCTGCTCGTTCACCACGACGTCCGGCTGGTCGAACTGCACACTGCCAAAATCTCCATTCACACGGACGAAACGCCCGCAATTGGTCCCACCATAACTCGTGAACGCGCCACCGATGTACAGCTCACCCGACGAGGCTCTCGCAAACGTGTACACCGTGCTATTGGCCCCGGCAGCGCCAGGGAAAAAACTCTCATCAGCCGTTCCATCCGGCAGCAGCCTCGCCACCCGCTGCAGGGAAACCGCTCCCACTGAAGTAAAGGAGCCGCCAATCACCACTCGGCCATCTTCCTGAACGAGCACTCTTTGCACCGATCCGTTCAAGACTGGAGTGAAACTCTCATCCACCGTGCCATCCGCGTTCAGTCGTTGCAGATGGGCCTGAATAAAACCCGACAGACCCGAAAATGATCCGGCCACATAGATCCGCCCCTGAGCATCCACGGCCAGGTCATTGATGATCAGACTGCTCGCACTCGTCGTCGCCAGTGTGAATCCCGGGTCCAAGGACAGATCGCTGTTCAAGCGATACACAGCAATGCTCCGGGGATTGTTGCTCTTATAGACCGCGACGAGCATTTGATCTCCCGGCAGAACTTCGATGTCATACACCGTGGTCGAAGTCCCAAACGGCTGAAAGGACGCCAATTCTGTGCCTGTCGCCGAAAACTTCCTCAGTCCGATGGACACGAAGCCACCCACGATGGAGCCGTCTGAGAGTGCCCGCACCACCTCGGCGCTCCCTGTGACCGTGCGCACAAAACCCGTATCGTGGGTACCGTCCGCGTTGATTCGCACCAAGCCGCGCTGATTCACAGCGTTGAAGCTCGTAAAACTGCCCGCCACCATGAACTTGCCTCCCGAGATGGGCGTCACGTCTTTCACCTCGCCGTTCGGCCCCGAGCCCGACGCAGGCCATCCCGCCGCCACGGCACCGCCTGAAGTGAGCTTGGTCAAAAAGGACGTGGGCGTCGCAGCGCCATTGTAGGTCGAAAAAGCTCCCCCGACGATCACCGAGCCATCCGTCAGCGTCTCGATGTCACGCACGTTGTTGTTGAACCCCAACCCCAACGTATAAGCCTGATCCACCGAGCCCGACGGCTCCACCACGGTCAGCACAGCGGCGCTGCTCTCGACGAATCGCGTGGCACTGGTTTGCGGATCAAAGATCGTCGCACGCAACACATACGATCCGGCGCTCGTCGGAGACAGGTTCGACAGGCTCAGCACCGGCCCCGTGGCCACAGGATTCACTCCGCTGTCCTTGAACCATTGATACAGAATCGGCAGAGCGTGCCGCGCCGCGCCAGAAAGGGTCACCGACAGCGTGGCGATCCCTGTCGTGTTCTGCGGTTGCAGGCTGAAGACCGGATCATTGTCATCATCCAAAATCGTCACCGCAGCCACATCTTGCCCTGCCGCTATCGACACCCCACCCGTCGCTCCGCTCAGCGCCACCGTGAAGGCCTCATCACCCTCGATGTCCGTGTCCTGCAGCGTCGTGAGCGTCACTGACTTCACGCCACCCTCGCCATCGCCCCAGTTGAACACACCTGACGCGGTCGTGTAATCACTGCCGCTGAGTGCAATGCCGTTGACCGAAGCATAGTTCACGCTCACCGCGCCAGAGATGCCGCCAAAACGAGTCGCCGTGAGCGTCACCGCGTTTCCTTCCGCCGTCTCGGTCGCCTTCGTTGCCCAACGGATCGTACCCGGACCACTCACCGTGTCACCTTCGAACCGCGTCAGGTTGTACGTTTCCAGCAGCGGATCGCTCACGCGGTCAAACCAACCTCCACCGATGATCTTCCCATCCGGCTGAACCGCCGCGCAATAAAAGTGGGTCAGGAAGCTGTTATCATAGACATAAGGCAGCGGAGCGAAACTCGTGTCCGGCGTACCATCCGCATTCAGCCGTGCAATAGCGGAGCGCGGCTGACCGCTGAACTCCGAAAAGCGCGACGCCACGATGATTTTCCCGTCCGGTGCCTGCACCAAATCATAGCCCGCGTAGCCGTCCGGCCCCGAGCCCATGTTGGCCATGAAGGTCGTGTTCACCGCTCCCTGCGATGTAAAAGCCACCAGAAAGTCGTTGTAGCCGATACCCGACAGCGTGGGAAATCCGCCCGCCAAAACCGTGCCGTCCGGCAGCAGCAGAATCGCTCCGATGTTTCCGCCCGTGGCTCCGAACTGGGGTTGGAAAGAGCCATCCAGCGTCCCATTGGCATAAAGCCGCTTCAGGAACGACGCACCTCCACTCGAGGCACCGCCCACATAGATCCTTCCGTCCGGACCCTGCTCAATGTCCAGCGCCGCGCCAAGCCCGATCCCATTCGCCACAAAGCCCGCATCCAGCGTGCCGTCGGCGTTTAAGCGCGCGATGTGCTGCCGGGACACCCCGTTGACCGAGGAAAAACCACCTCCGATCAAGATCTTCCCATCCGTCTGCACCCAGATCGCGTTCACAAAGCGATTGCTAGAGGCATTCAGCCCGGCGGGCGCGAAACCCGTGTCCAATGTGCCATCCGGGTTCAACTTCAAGATGCCATTCCGCGCCGTGCCATTGTAGGACGTGAACACGCCACCCACCAGGATCGAGTCATCGGCCAGCACCGCGATGGCGTTGATCTCGGGCTGCCCCTGACTGTCAGCAAATCCGCCGCCGCCGCTGTTGAAACTCGTGTCCAAGCTCCCGTCCGAATTCAGGCGCTTGAGCACGGAAAGCGAACCCGTGTCGTTGTATTTTGACACATTGCCACCCGCCAGAATCTTCCCGTCCGACTGCAAGGCCACGGCATTCACCGCGCCCGTACCAGTGTCAAAAGTCGGGTAGCTCTCCGGTGTGATCCCCGCTCCGATCCCGGCGACAAAAGCCGGATCCAAATCCCCTGGTGCTGCCCCTGCCGGGGTACTCATCCCCAAAACCGAAACGGTCAAAAGAACAACTCTGAAACTAGAAACACAAAACCAACGAGAGAGGACGCTTTTGGACATAAGAGAGCGTAGAGACTCAACTCAGAAATCCATTTTTCCAACAAATAGTTTCATCGCCCGTCACGCTGCATCCATTGCGCCCCAATGGATGCAGCTCAACGTTACCTGCTGGATATAAACCTTATCCAATCCCTCAGAAACCCTCGTAGCCCCAGGGACGCCAGGAGTCGAATCCACCAAAAAACACGGTTGGCACCCCAGCTCTGCCTCCATCAAGTCACAACGATTCGCGCCCTGCTTGCGAAGCCGACTCAGGCCAAATCCAGCACCTTGTCCATCCGCGCGGCGATGTCCGCCAGCCGCGTCCGGTCCGCCTTCCCCACTTCCGCCGTGGCCCAGCCTTTGTAGCCGATCTGTTTCAGGGATGCCCGGACTCCTTCCCAGTTGATCGTGCCTTCACCAATCGGTTGGCTGAATCCAGCCTTGAGTCCTGCGGTGCGGTGGAGATTGTCGTCCCACTCCTTGATGTCGAGCTTGCCAATGCGATCCCCCAAAATGGGAATCCAGTGCTCGGGCACGCCCCAGCGGGCATTGTTACCCACATCAAAATAGATCCCAAACAACGGGTGATTCACCTCGTCGATGAATTTCACTGCATCAAAGACCGAGATCAAAAAGCCTGCCCAGACATTCTCGACCAGAATCTTCACGTTGTGCTTCTCCGCATGAGGGAGACCGGCACGAATAATGTCCTGCCTCTCTTTCCAACTCTCCATCAGAGGCCGCGTCTTGTCGTAAGGGGCGGTGACCAGAATCCCCTCGCCACCGACCGCCGCACAAAGTTCGATGGCCGATTTCAGATCCGGCTGGGAACTGTTGACCACCCCGTGGATCGGCAGGCCCACCTTGTCGCGGGCCGCGATGAACTCCTTCTCCATGCCGATGTGGATGTAGCGCAATTCCACGCCATCAAACCCGATGTCCTTCAGCAGCCGAAACTTGTCCTCGATGGACAACGTCGGCTCGTCGATGTCGGGAAACTTGATCGCCTTCTTGATGGTTCCTGTAAACTCCCCGCCCCGCGAAGAGACAGGTGCAAAGGACGCCGCAGCAGCGGCCATGGAAGTCGAGAGAAGAGAACGCCGGTTCATCATGCCCCAAAACGTAGAGGCTCAACCCCGCCAAGGGAAGCCCGAAACACGCCTCCAAGGAGCGGCGCGCGTCTCGCCGCCGAACGAGCGTCCCCAGACCCGGCTCCGCCCCTGAACTCCCACCCCGGCGGTTGGAAGCGCGCCGCTCCTTGGGTTGCAATGCTCCCGACCATCGTCTTCCATTTGCCAACGATGCCGCAACCTGTCACCGCCCTCCGCAACCTCGGCCCCAAGTCAGCCGCATGGCTGGCCGCCATCGGGATTCATACGGCGGAGGACTTGCGAGAGATCGGCTACGCCGCGGCCTTTCAGGAACTCATCGCCAGCGGAACCACCACACCCCATCGCATGATGCTCTATGCCCTGGCAGGGGCCGTGATGAATCGCAGTTGCATGAGCTTCTCCCGTGATGAGAAACGCGAGATCGAGGAGATGGCGGGCCTGCGCTAGCCTTTACTTCACAGCCACTTCCTCGAGAATCTCACTGGCGTCGGTGCGGAGAACTTCAATGCCGCTCATCAGGGTCTGGTGGAGAGGATCGCCATCGGAGTTGGCTGCGGGGATCAACTCGACAACAAGGGTATCCGTGACGGGAATCTTCTCGAACTCGGCGACGAAGGCCGCGTGTTGACCGCCTTCTTGAGCCGCGGGATCGAAGCCCTTGAGCACCGTTTTACCCTGAAGCTTCACGTCGAAGATGCGCTGACCGGGTTTGTCCGTCTCAAGCGGGGCAAACGAGAGGCGCACGGTGTAGGTGTCGGGCTTCTCTCCGGTCGCGATGAGGGGGAGTTCACAACGTTGAAGGCCCCTCGCGCCAGAGACGAAGATCCATGGACTCTCGGTGCCCGCCAGTGTGTGGGACTCGCTGTTCTGGGTGAAGAAATCGCCGCCCTTGACGAAGGTGGGCTTCAGATCGAAATCCAGATCCATGCCCGAGCGGGAGGAGGGACGCGGGTAGCCGAGCCAGAGCTTGCCGTGCTCGTCACGACGATCTCCGGGCGCTCCAAAATTCAGCGCCATGTGCTGGACCGGCGTCGTGAGACCTCGGGCGGAGTAGACCCCCCAGTTGATCCGATCATCGCGTGGTTCAAACACGACCGTGGAGGCGATCGAGAACAGACAAACGCATCCAGCACTGGCCTCCGGGATCATGACGAGGCCGTTGGCGGGGATGGTGTTGATCCAGCAACCGAGGCGGTGACCCGCAAAGTGCTGCGTACCCTCGTCGAGGTCACGGTTGTAGTAGGCCGTGAATTTCGAACGGAAGAACATCATGTTCGGCGTGGCGGAGATCGCCCCGCAGTGGTGACCGGGACGCGCAAACATCCACGGCGTGTCTTCACCCGTGAGCGGATGCTGGCGGGTCTTTTGCTCGCCGGTGTAGAGATCGTAGGACCAGGGTTCGGCGATGACTTCATTGCCGATGATGATCGGCCGATGGCGGTAGTTCGCGTCTTTGGCCCAGATTTTTTTGCCGTTGTTGGCATCAAGCACGACGAGACGGCGGCGCTCAAACTCGCCGGAGAGAAACTGCTCCCAGTAGTGTCCGTTGGCGTTCGCTCCGCCGAGGACGATGCGGCCATTGTGATAAATCATCGTCAAACTCCCGCCACCATCGCCGATCTCACTGCAATCGGTCACGTCCACGGGTTTGGCCCAGAGTTGCTTGCCCGTTTTGGCATCGAGCCCAACCGCCAGCCGGAGATCGGCCGTCTTGATCCGGTCCTCGGCAATCTCCTTCGCCTTTCCCGTGAGTCCCACCAAGTCCGACTTGTCCTGCTTGAGCATTTCTTCGCGCTGCTCTGGGGTGAGTGAGGCGTCAACCAAGTAGACTCCGCCGTCTCCGATGGCGATCGAGACATGGGAGATGTGCTTGCCCTGGTAGCTCCATGCCAGTTGGCCTGTTTGCGTATCGAAGGCGAAAATCAGGTCTGTGGCGTCGGCGACGGTCTTGCCGCGACGTGCCCGTTCGGCGGTGAGTTCCTTGCGGTCCGTAGCCGTGCCGTAAAGGAGACCGTCCTCGGTGGCGATGTATCCCCACTGGCGCTCCTCCGCAGGCCGGTCCCCGGGAACGGTGAACACACGAACCGTCTCGCCAGTCACCGCATCGAATTGGTGGCACTTGTCCTCGACCACCATGAACAAGGAGTCGTCCGTGGCGGCCATGTTGCCCGGCTCATACGCAGCCTTCAAGCCATCGCGCAAGGCACCCGGATTCTCGACCTCCCACAGCTGTTGCCCGTTGTAGCTATCGTAGGCCATCAGGGTCTCCTCACCCTGGATAAAGAGGCGCCCATTCACAGAAATCGGACCCACGGCTCCGGCGTGGCGGTTCACCATCTTACCTGGACCCGGATCGCCGTACCACAGGACACTGAGGCCGCCTTTGACGCGTTCATCGCTGTTGCTGGAGGTGTTGGCCGCGTTGCCGTATTGATGGGACCAGTCGTCGGCACCGGGAAGCTTGGCGCGGGTGAGGCGCGTCCAGCCGCCGTTGTCTGCAATGGTGGCCTGTTCGGATTCAAGACCCGTGCTCGTGAGCCACTCACGGATGTTCTTCGCGGCTGGAGCCTTCAAGTCCGTTGACGACGACTCTGGCAAGCCGAAGCAGAACTGACCGCCGATGGGTTTGAGGTGACGAGCGACAGCTTTCGCATCACCCGGGACCACGCCGGTTTTCAGCAGGCTGTCGGAGACGATCAGGTTGGCAAAATAGCTGCCGTAGGGAATGACGGACAGATCGAGATGATCGACCGTGATCCGCGGACCGTAGAGCCCCGACTTGAGAAGGGCTTGGCGAGACAAAGCCACTTTGTTTGCATCGTCATCGACGCCGAAGATGATCAACTCACTACGTTTGGCGAGTTCGTAGGCGAGCCGTCCGTCCTCATTGCCGAGCACGAGGCAGAAGCCCTTGGTCACGCCCGACTGTGCGAGGATCGCTTCGGCCGCATCGGCATAAACTTGGCTCCACGGGTCGCTCGGAAATGGATCTGCAGCGGCGATTGGTTGGCGTGCCGCGTCGGGCGGCAAAGGTGCCTCAATGCTGGCATCGCCAAAGGTGTAGATCTTTCCGGCGCTGGTGCTCACGACCAGGTGGCCATTCGAGGCCGCCAAACCCCGCGCTTCCCCTTCGACCACTGTCTTCCACACTTCCTTTCCACTGGTGGCGTCGAGGCAGATCACTTCGTTCTCACCGCCGACAAACAGCAGGTTGCCCGCGAGGATCAGCGCGGACTGATGCGGCGTTTCAAACTGCCACTTCACCCCGGCATCGTCGAAGGTCTTGGCCTCCTTGGTCAGGCGCGCTGCTTCATCTTTCTGAGCTTGGTAGTCGAGACGCTTCGGCTCGTAGCTGAGCGCCAGTTTTTGAAGGGCCTCTTGTGTTTTCGCCACTTCGGCGAGAGCCTTGGCGTGATCCGCGCCGCTCGTGGTGCCAGCGGCGCTGAGCTTGTCCACCTTTGCCTGGGCCGTCTGGAAATCCGACTGCAGAGACTGCAGCTTTTTCGCCTCCGCGATCGCCGGATGCTTCCGGATGGCAGAGTTGATCTTGTAGGCGGCCATCTCCCGCTGATGGCGCTCCCTCGTTCCCTCGGCGTGCTGGATGCGATCAATGGCCGTGATGCTTTTCCCATCCGCCATGTAGCCCATGTCTCCCGAGAGCGTCATCTGGCGACCGCGGAACCAGCCGAATCCCGTCTTCTGCTTGTCCTGATCCATGGCCAAAATCTGATGCTCCCCGACGGAGTAAATCTGATCGTCGGCAAGGAAGGCCTGCGTGCCTCCAATTTGGCCACCTGCATCGCCGCGCCAGCTCGGAGTGGGCTGGTTTTGATATTCGCCCGTCTTGCGGTCGAACGAGGCACAAAGAGCACGCCCGGAAGGGACGAAGAGCGTGTCCTGGCTCGCGAGCAGATAGCCTTGCGGCGAGAGATCGTTGCGTCCGGCGTCGAGTTGGCTGATGGCGTCGTTTTTCCAAATCACTTTCCCGGTTCCCGCATCGACGGCGTAGAGATAGATGTTCTCGTGGGGAAACACGCCCGCGCCGAAGTAGGCGACCCCGTCGTCCACAAGAATGCCCGTGCGCACCGGCCAGCGCGAGATCATGCGACCCCGCGCAAGGATGCGCTCGTCATTGGGGCCGGCTCGGAGTTTCCAGATCACTTTCCCCGTGCCTTCATCGAGGCAGTAGGCATAGCCGTCGTCCGACCCAATGTAGACCCGGCCATCACTTACCATGGGTGCCAAGCGAACCGGAGCATCGGTGACGAAGGTCCAGTCATCCTCGCCCGTCAGCAGGTTGCGACCATGCACACGGCCATCCACCGACGACCCAAAAAACAGGCGGTTGCCAGAGATCGCGACATGGAAGACATCGTCGAATCGAATTCGATTGAACAGCTCCTTGCCTTCAATCACGCGCCCGTCTTCACCCGCCCAAGCGAGTTCTGGAGCCGTGGGCGACTCAAAAGTCCACCGCAGCGTGAGGGGTGTCTGGATCGATTCCTCCGTCTGGCCAACACGGCTTGCATCATGAAGGTAAGTGGGCCAGTCGGCCCGCAGGGGGGAGACAGGGATCGCAGCCAGCAACAGACTGGTGAGCGCAAGAGTTCGTCCGGACATGGTGGGATTCCTCGATGTGGGTTGGGATGGGTGGTGACGGCTCAATCAGAGGCGTGCGGACTAAAACGCCATCGGTGGCGGTATTTTCCTCCAGTATCGAAAATAGTCGCATCCGAGGGAACGTTGAGAGGAGATCCGTGCACCGCCACCTCCTCCACCAGCTCCAACACAAGGGCATTCTCGCCGCCTTCCTTGTCGCCATTCCGCTGCTGGCAATGCCTTGCTCCGTCCCGGTGTTCCGTTACGGACTGGAGCACTGGGCACCCGATCCCGGTCGAGTCCGGATCTTTCATCAGTCCCCCCTCCAGGGTGACGCGGCGGCCGCACTGATGGAATTGCAGCAGGCCGTGGAACTGGAGCCAGAGCGTGCAAACCTCACCCTTGAGTTGGTGGACGTCTCTTCGTCCCGGGGTACTGACCTCACCATGGACGAATATCGCTCCTTGGGCTCGCCAAACGAACCATGGATGTCCATTCGTTTGCCCGTCTCGAAATATGAAGGCGGAGCCGTTTGGTCGGGGCCGCTCAATGTGGCGAATGTTCACCGAGTGTTGGATTCACCTGCACGGCAGGAGATCGTGTCCCGTCTGTCGCTCGGCGAGAGTGCCGTTTGGATCCTGCTGGAGAGCGGCGATCACGAGGCGGACGACGCTGCGGCGCTTCGCTTGGAGAAGCGGCTCGAGTACCTCATGGAGGGGATGGAATTGCCCAAACTGGATGACGAGGACATTCGGAACGGGCTCGTGTCCGTTCCCGAAGACGGGCTTCGACTCGCTTTCTCGGTGCTTCGTTTAGGCCGCGATGATCCTGAGGAAGAGATCTTCGTCCGGCAGTTGCTGGCCTCTGAACCTGATCTCATGGACCACTCTGAACCCATCGCGTTTCCGGTGTTTGGTCAGGGTCGAGTCCTCTACGCCCTGCTGGGAGACGGCATCAAGAGTGAGAACGTGGACCGCGCCGCCGCCTTCCTGATCGGTTCCTGCTCCTGCGAAGTGAAGGAAAAAAACCCGGGCGTCGATCTCATCATGATGGCGGATTGGAAGGGCGTGGTGGAAGCCGGGGGAGCTCTTCCCGCCGCGCTTCCGACAGCGGCAGAAATCCTCGCTGCCCTGCCCCAGACCAAAACCTTTGAACCAAGTACTGCGACCCAAAGCAATGAAACGAGCCCGACCCAAGGAAATCGTTTCGCCATCTTGGCCGGGATTCTCGCCGCCGTGTTGCTTGCCCTGATCGTCGTGAAGCGACCGAAGGTCCGCGCGCAAAAGTGAAACTTTCCATTGGGGAAAGGGTTCCTCATTCCCAATGAAAGCCTCCACCTTTGTTTCACTCCTTCTTGCCGCGACCGCCCCATTGGTTTCCGCCTTGGCCGACGAAGAACCGGTGAAGCTCAAGGTCATCGACTGGCTGGTCGACCCACTGGACCCGGCACGGAATCGCGTGGTACCGCTGAAGCTCTACGTGCCGGAGACGGACAACCCGGTTCCTGTGGTCCTGTTCTCCCATGGCTTGGGTGGCTCGCGAAACAACAATGCCTATCTCGGCCAGCATTGGGCCGAGGCAGGCTATGTCGCCGTATTCATGCAGCACATCGGCAGCGATGAATCCGTGTGGAAAGACGCGGCACCGAGGGACCGCATGGCGGCCATGAAAGCAGCCGCGAGTGGCAGGGCCGCACTGGACCGACTGAACGATGTGCCGTTCGTGATCGACCAACTGGAAAAATGGAACGCCGAGGAGGGGAATCCACTCCATGGGAAACTGGATTTGACGAAAATCGGCATGACTGGGCACAGCTTTGGCGCGGTGACGACGCAAGGCGTCATGGGGCAGAAAGTCGGGGGCTTCAGCCGGGAGGAACCCAGACTCGTCGCGTTTTTGCCGATGAGTCCTTCGGCCCATCGCACAAACTCGCCCGCAGACACCTTCGGACACATCACCAAACCCGTGCTTTGCATGACGGGGACCAAGGACGCCAGCCCCATCGACCCCACCACCACCCCGGAATCACGCCGGGGTGTGTACGCGGCGTTGCCCGCCGGAGACAAGTATGAGCTGGTCTTCAAAGACGGCGAGCATCACGCCTTTGGCGAAGGCGGCCGTATGGGACAGACCCAAATCCCCCATCACCACCCGGCCATTCTTCAGATCAGCACGGCCTTCTGGAACGCCTACCTCAAGGGCGATGAAAAAGCCAAAGCCTGGCTCGCCTCCGACGGCCCCCAAAAGCTCCTCGTGGAAGCCGACGTGTGGGCGTGGAAATGATGGATCGGCACAGCCGGAAAACGAGCGCTGCTCCACCGAAGAGAGCCGTCTCTACTTGAGCGTCAGGGACTCCATCAGTTCCTTCAGCTTCGCGTGGGTCTTGACCACGGTCGACTGAGTCGGACGATCTTCGTCCACGCTGAGCCAAAGGTTTTCGACCTGCCTCAACGTCTGATCCACCTTCTTGATCAGCGGGTCCGTTTGCATGGGCTCGCTGAGTGTCGCGAACTGCGTTCGCAAGTCGCGAAGCAAGGACGGTGAACCGATGCAGAGCTGTCGAATGTCAGCATCGGGAGTGTCGGAAACGACGGCTGAAACAGCTTCAAGAACGCGAAGCCAAACACCGAGATCCACCAGCACCGAGAGATCACCGTCCCGTTGCTCTGTGAGCAACCGGGTCAACTCAGCATGACCCGCGATGATCTCTTCGCGAAGGTCCACCCAGTTCCCCATCTCCGCCATCTTCGCCTGGGCCATGAGCCGCGGTGCCGCAGGCTCACCGACGCCCAGCATCTTGCAGTAGGTCAGCACCTCCTGATTGTTGTTCCGGAACTGCTGCGTGTCTGCGGCGGTCATCACCAGAAAGCTGTCGCCCACCAACCCTCCGAGAATGAAGGCCGCCTTCGCGCGATCCGGAGGAGGCGTGGGCGGTTGCTGCCGATAGAGCTGACGCCAGCGCGCCTTCGTGTTCTTCCCAACGATGTCGAGGAAATCGGCCGGTGACTGTTCCGCGTTCCAAAACGGCAGCACGGAAAATCCATCCACATCCGCATTGAACCCCGTCACTTCATCCCTTCCCTGCGCATCCAGACTGGCCCCACCCCACGTCAAAACCAGCGTGGTCGCCGCCACAAAAAACGGGCGGGCACAATGGGCAAACATGGCTGGGTGAAACATCAGATCTCGGTCAGTCTACTCCACGGTGACGCTCTTGGCCAGATTTCTCGGCTTATCCACGTCACAACCACGCGCCACCGCCAGGTAGTAAGAGAACAACTGCAGCGGAATGACGGTGAGCAAGGGGGAGAGATAGGGCGGGCACTCGGGGACGTAAATCACATCGTCCGTGAGCCGTTCCAATTCGGTCCGACCTTCCGTCGTCACCGCGATGACGGGGCCTTTCCTCGCGAGCACTTCCTCGATGTTGCTGACGTTCTTGTCGAACACCGCATCGTCGGGCGCGATGAAGACCGATGGCAGATCGGGTTTCACCAGGGCGATCACACCGTGCTTCAGTTCCGCACTCGGATGACCGCTCGCGTAGATGTAGCTGATCTCCTTCATCTTCAGCGCGCCTTCCATGGCGACCGGATAATTGATCTGCCGTCCCATGAAGAGCATCGCCTCGGCGTTGGCGTGCTTCTCGGCGATGGCCTTGATCTTGTCCGTCTGCTTGAGGATGCTGGCAATTTTCTCCGGGATGGCTTCGAGTTCATCGATCATCTCGATTCCGTCCGTGCTCGACAGGTGGTGGATGCGGCCAAACAGGAGGCCGAGGAGCGTGAGCACCGTCACCTGCGAGGTGAAGGTCTTCGTCGCCGCCACACCGATCTCCGGCCCGGCGTGGATGTAAACGCCACCGTCGCTTTCGCGGGCGATCGTGCTGGCGACGTTGTTCACGACTCCGAGGCACTTGATGCCCTTGCGCTTGGCTTCCCGAAGTGCCGCCAGCGTATCAATCGTTTCGCCGCTCTGGCTGATGACGAACTGCAATGTGTTCTTGTCCGCCGGGACGTTGCGGTAGCGAAACTCACTGGCGATCTCCACCTCGGTGGGAATCCGCGCCATGGTCTCCAAAAGGTACTCGCCCACCATCGCCGCGTGGTAGGCCGTGCCGCAACCGGCCAGGATGATTCGGTCGACCTGCCGCAGTTCCTGCGGCTCCATGTTGATGCCGCCTAGAATCGCTGTTGCCTCATCGTGTGAAAGACGACCGCGAATCGCGTTCTGAATCGACTGGGGCTGCTCGAAGATTTCCTTCAGCATGAAGTGCTCGAAGTCGCCCTTGTCCGCATCGTCTTCCGTGAAGTCCACGCGACTGATCTTCACGCTCGCGGGATCGCCCGTGTGCGAGCAGACATTGTACCCATCGCGATGCACGGTGACGATGTCGTAGTCGTTCAGATAAACGACATCGCGTGTGTGGGCGACCAGTGCAGCCACATCGCTCGCGAGGAAATGCTCGTCCTTTCCGAGGCCCAGGACAAGCGGGCTGCCGAGGCGCGCCCCGACGATCACATTCGGCACATCGAGATGCATCACCGCGATGCCATACGTTCCCTTCACCTGCGCCAAGGCCGCCTGCACCGCCGAAACGAGGCGCTTCTCACCGTCGGGCTCGTCGGAGGCATTGAAAAAGTGCCCGACCAAATGCGTCAGCACCTCCGTGTCGGTTTGAGATTCAAAGGTCTCGCCGTCTTCGATCAATTGATCGCGCAGGCTCTGGTAGTTCTCGATCACGCCATTGTGAACCAACACCAGTTTGCCGGACTGATCCTTGTGCGGGTGCGCATTCTCATTCGTAGGGGCCCCGTGCGTGGCCCAGCGGGTGTGGCTGATGCCCACTTCGCCTTTCGGGTCCGCCTCAGCGACCGCCTGACGCAGGGTCTCGATCCGACCCGCCCGCTTGATGACTTCCAGTCCGTTGCCGTTCGCCAGCGCCATGCCTGCCGAGTCGTAGCCGCGATATTCCAATCGACGGAGCCCGTCCAAAAGGATCGAGCTCGCTTGCCGATTGCCAATGTATCCAACAATGCCGCACATAAAAAAGTGTTCGTATGACCGCCATTAGGGCGGCTCACACCATAACCTCTAGAACGCACCCACGCCAGCGAAGAACAGTAGCAAGACCGCCTTCTCTGCCCGTGTTTCCTTCAGATGCGTTTGTCGTCCCTTGCCCGGCTTCTCCTTCCCCTCGCTTGCATTCCCCTTGTGTCCGCCCAGGAACCCGGGGGCGTGGCAATCGCGGGAAACGACTTCGGCGACTTCGTGGAGAAAGACTTTCCCTTCTTCAGCAGCACCCTCGACTGCCGCGACCTCGGTGAGGGATTCCCGAAGGACAACCTCACCCCGCGCGGCCTCATCCTGAACCTCGGCCACAACCTCTGGGCCTGCTTCGACATCGACCTCCTCCGCATCGCCTGCATCTGGGAGGGCGAACCCGGCCAGCCACCGATCACCATGAACGCCCTTGCCCCCGGCTCGTACCATGTTGCGGGACAAAAGACCAAGGACGGCCAGGAAGTGCTGCCAAAACCGATCGGCAAGGTGTGGCTGGCGAACGGGATCTATCCGGGCTGGCAGGTCGGTGACAAACCGAGCTTCGAGGATCCGAGGGAGCCTGCTCCGACGAAGGAGGAAGTCGGACGGGGAGCTGTTGACCGTTTCCTGGGTATTGTTCGAGGCGATGCGTCGGCTAAGTGGCAGCATGTCATATCAATCGAATACGAACGCCAAGGGGTTCGAATCTCTGAGCAGATCATGGCCGCAGTTGCTTCCGATGGGTTTGGAGAAGTGGCCTTATTCCGGGTCATTAAGATTGCCCCTCACAATAAGCCTTTGAGTCTCGTTGTCGGGCGCATCGCTGATCATTTGGGACTTCCGAGTCTCAGTAGCGATCAGAAAAAGATTGATGTTGTAACCACTGATGAGGGAAATGCCTTCGTTGCTCTAGATCCATCGAAAGCTCCAACTGAACTACTTATTTCGCTCAAGGGGCCACGAAAACCAAATTCAGCTAACCCGACGGAAGATAGTTCCGTTGCGTGGAGCTCCACCATCACCACCCACGCCGATGCACCCAAGCCCACGGACTCCGGCGAGTCCTACATGATCGACAACATCCCGATCCCAGTGCCGAATCCCTGGAAGCGGAACGTGCGGTTGGCGGACATCGATTTCCCCGACGACCAAGGCCATGCGGTGGCCGTCGCGATGGACGGCGATGTCTGGAAGCTCTCGGGTGTGAGGGGCGATTTGTCCGAGGTGACGTGGAAGCGTTGTGCGTCGGGCCTACACGAGCCGATGAGCATCGTCGTCCGTGATGGTGCTCCCTTCGTCTTCGACCGCAACGGCATCTGGAAGCTCGTCGACTCGAACAGCGATGGCGAGTGCGACCGATACGAGATGTTTTGCAACCTCTTCGCGCAGACGGCGGAGACGCGGGAGTTTCCGAACTCGATGAAGCTGGGACCGGACGGTTCGTTCTACATTTCCAAGGGTGGCCAGGAAGGCACGACGCGCGGGAAGCACAACGGTACGGTGATTCGTGTGGCACCCGACGGCGAGTCCTTCGAAGTTGTGGCCTACGGTCTGCGCCAGCCCTTCATCGGCGTGAACCCCACGACCGGCCTCGTAACGGCCAGCGATCAGCAGGGCCACTACGTCCCCTCGACGCCGATCCACATCATCCGCGACCACCAGTTCTACGGTCACCTTCCGTCCATCGCTGAGCCAGAGAAGTATCCGGAGACCATCGCCGAACCGCTCACGTGGATTCCGCATCCGGTCAACTCCAGCGGCGCCACGCAGGTCTGGGCCAGTGACGAACGGATGGGCCCGATCTTTGGCGAAATGATCCACGTTGGCTACAACCGGCCCGAGCTCTTCCGCGTGGTCATGAACTCGCGCTTCGAGCGTCCGCAAGCCGCCGTCATGAGCTTCACCCGCGACCTCGATTTTGGCCCACTCAACGCCAAAGTAAATCCGGCGGACGGACAACTCTACGTGGTCGGGTTTCAAGTCTGGGGCACCACGGCGACGAAGCTCAGCGGACTCGCCCGCGTCCGATACACCGGGAAACCCCGCGTGCTCGTCACCGAGGTCACGCCGATCAAGAACAGGCTGACGCCCCAGGTCGCCAGGAT
>CAXBNA010000133.1:0-17840 GCA_963976915.1 uncultured Verrucomicrobiales bacterium | reverse complement strand
TATCTCTCGCCCGAACTGTTCGAACTCGGCGTGCTGCCCGCCGTCGATGTCGGCAAGTCGGTGTCACGCGTCGGCGGCAAGGCCCAGCGTAACGCCTACCGCGCCGTCGCTGGCGATCTGAAGCTCGCCTATGCACAGTTTGAGGAACTCGAAACCTTCGCACGCTTTGGTGCGCGGCTGGATGAAGACACGCGTAAGACCATCGAGCACGGCCGCCGCATCCGCGCCTGTTTGAACCAGCCGGAATACTCGCCGGTCGCTGTGCCTGCGCAGATCGCCATCCTGCTCACCCTGACCGCGAAACTCTTCGACACCGTGCCGCTCGACCAGATGAAGCAGGCCGAAAAAGCAGTGCTCGATGCCGCACAAGATATCCCCGCCGAGATCGTCGCCCGCTTTGAAACCGCCGACAAACTCAGCGACGAAGATCGCAAGGCCATCATCGAACTTGCCACCAAGGCGCTGGAGCCGTTTCAACCCGAGGCCAAAGGCGACACTCCCGCCAAGTCTCCAAGCCAAGGCGAATCCAAAAAGCCCGCGAAAACCCATCGATGACCCATTCCTCAACACACTCGCTCCATTCCAAAGGACACGCCGCCTCAGTGGGGTTGGCGGGCCTTGGACAAGAATCGCCATCATGAAACACTCCGAAATCCATCGCACCCACCGGATTGGCTGGCTCCGTGCTGCGGTGCTGGGTGCCAACGACGGTATCGTTTCCACCGCCAGCCTGATCGTCGGGGTCGCCGCAGCCGAATCCGGCCGCAGCAGCGTGCTGGTGGCTGGCCTTGCCGGTCTGGTTGCCGGAGCCATGTCGATGGCTGCCGGTGAATATGTTTCCGTGAGTTCGCAGTCGGATACCGAAAACGCGGATCTGGAGCGGGAGCGGTCGGAACTCGCCTCTGATGGGGAAAGCGAACATGCCGAGCTCGCCGCTATTTATGTATCCCGCGGGCTCGACACTCAACTCGCCGACCAGGTCGCGACTCAGCTGATGGCCAAGGATGCCCTGGCAGCCCATGCCCGCGACGAGCTGGGAATCAGCGAAAGCCTGAGCGCCCGCCCGGTGCAGGCTGCGTTCGCATCAGCGGGAACCTTCGCGGTCGGGGCAGCGCTGCCGTTGATGCTGGTTCTGTTCGTGCCTCTTTCTGCGCTCGTGTGGACCGTATCCCTCAGTTCACTGGTATTCCTCGCGTTGTTGGGAGCTCTGGCGGCGCGCGCCGGTGGCTCCTCCGTTTGGATTTCCGTCGCACGCGTAACCTTTTGGGGCG
The DNA here is from genome assembly GCA_963976915.1 of uncultured Verrucomicrobiales bacterium. Taxonomy (GTDB): domain Bacteria; phylum Verrucomicrobiota; class Verrucomicrobiia; order Verrucomicrobiales; family Verrucomicrobiaceae; genus CAXBNA01. The sequence goes on along the minus strand of CAXBNA010000133.1, from coordinate 16,569 downwards.
CGCTGGCCATGGCCTTGACGGCCGGGGTGGGGGCTCTGTTCGGAACCAAACTCTGACAGAAAGAGAAATCAGTTACCACCATGAGCGCCACCATCGCGAGCCTGCAGCGCCAGATTCAAAGCGCGGGTGATCTGCAATCCGTCGTGCGCACCATGAAGGCGCTCGCAGCTTCGAGCATCGGTCAATACGAGCACTCCGTCCGCGCTTTGGTGGACTACGACCGCGCTGTGGAACTGGGCCTGAGCGCTTGGCTTCGCGCCAACGGATCGTCGGCGGGTTTGCTGAATCACACGCCGCCTCGCGAGGAAGAAACGGTCGGCGCCATCGTCTTTGGCTCGGATCAGGGGTTGGTCGGGCAATTCAATGATGTCGTCGCCGACTTCGCCATCAAGAAGCTCGCCGACTTGCCCGGCAAAGCTCGGGTCTGGGCCGTCGGTGAGCGCGTCCATGCGCGCATGGCAGACGCAGGCTTGAAGCCCATCGGACTTTTCAAAGTGCCGAACTCCGTCAAAGCCATAACGCCGCTCGTCGGCCAGATTCAGCTCGAAAGTGAATCTCATCGCGTGAGCGGCGAATACACCAGCCTCTACGTCTTCCACAATCGCCCGCAGACCGGGGCCGTCTATGAACCCGCGAGCCAGCACCTGCTACCGCTCGACGCCGCTTGGGCCCACCGACTGACCCAGATCGATTGGCCCACGAAAAGCCTCCCCGAGGTCATGGGCGACGGCACCACCGCCCTCCGCGCCCTGATTCGCGAGTATCTCTTCATCTCCCTCTTTCGCGCCTGCGCCGAATCCCTCGCCAGCGAAAACGCCAGCCGCCTCGCCGCCATGCAACGCGCCGAAAAGAACATCGACGAACTCATGGAAACCCTCCACGCCAGTTTCCACCGGTTGCGCCAGAGTTCGATTGATGAAGAGCTCTTTGATCTCGTGTCAGGCTTTGAAGCGCTCACCACGGATCGATAGCCCAAAACTCCACTGAGCCCACCGAGTGCGGGCCCCCAAAAAAACGCTCCAGCCCCGTTGCCGGGACTGGAGCGCTCATTGAAATGGTGGAGGCGAGGGGAGTCGAACCCCTGTCCGAATAGCCTTACTCCGAAGCTTCTACATGCTTAGTTGGTCTTTTAAGTTTCGGTGAAGTGGCTTCGGCCAACAGAATCCTCTCCACCTAGCGATCTGTTTGATCTTACCCGGAACCCGCTCGCTCGATTCCAAGGCCAGTCTGCTATTTACGCCCCCCTGCTTAACAGACATCGGCAGGGAAACGTCACGGGTTAAGCCGCGAGGGCCAGTTCACTTTCGGTGTTGGCGTTTATATAAGGTGGCTCGAGGATTTAACGAGGCCAACGAACCGTCCTCGGCATGCCACTCCGACATCTAGCTACCCGTCGAAACCGGGACGCCCCCATATCAGATTGAACGAAAAGATTATGCACCAGCTTTGCCAAATTGCAAGGTGGCGAGTGACTAGATTTCGAAAGAGAGATTGGCTTGGGCTCTCTCGCGCTCAATGACATGGGCAAGAGTAGTCTGCGTGAGCCAGCCATCCACGAGAAGCTTGAGTTCCCCCATGAAGGCGGTCAGGGCGGAGGGTTCCCTGGCATTCAGGGCATCAAAAGGGCCGTCGATGAGGTTGATGATGGTGCCGAGCGGGATGCGGTTGGGAGGGAGAAGGAGCTGGTAGCCGCCCCCGACGCCACGTTTGCTGCGGAGAAGCCCGCCGTTCTTCAAGGTCAGGAGGATTTGCTCGAGAAACTTGAGGGGGATCTGCTCTCCGTGGGCGATCTCCTGTATGGAAAAATTGGTGCCTTCGTCGGCTCGCGCCATGGCAATCATGGCGCGGAGAGCGTATTCGGCCTTCTTGGAGAGCTTCATTGGCAAGGACATAGCAGATCCACTGATGAATGTCGACCTATCCGACAGAGAATCTTCAAGCGATTGGAGCGGGGGAGGCAGGAATCCATCCCCAACGCTGAGCTGGGGTGGAATTCCGTTGACTTGCCTGCTGGAGCGTTGTTACAACCCACAGGCGGTGCGGCGCGTTGCTGCGTCGATAGACACTTATCTCACTCATTATGAACGAACTCGATATTCAAACAACACAGGGATCTCCCATCGCAGGGCTGATTGGACTCGCCGTGATCATCGTCGTCCTTGTCGGTGCTTGGAAGGTATTTACCAAGGCAGGCAGACCAGGATGGGCCGTTCTCATCCCGATCTACAACGCGTATGTTCTGTGTAAGATCGCAGGCAAGCCGGGCTGGTGGGTGATCATGCTGATCATTCCCCTCATCAGCTTGATTTTTGCCATCTTGTTGAGTCTTGGATTAGCCGAGAAGTTTGGCAAGGGTGCGGGTTTCGGCATCGGCTTGGCCTTCCTCTCTCCGATTTTCATTCCGATCCTCGGCTTCGGTTCCGCAAAGTACCAAGGCTAGGATCGTTGAACGCGGGCTGGATGCCCATTCCGTTTCTCTAAAAACAGGCTCCGTTGCGGGGCCTGTTTTTTTTGTGCAGTGAGAGAGGGATTGCGTTTCGAAGGCCCGTGGGGAGAATGAGCCCATGCTGTGGAGGTCGATTTCGGCGCTGGTGATTCTTTTTTGGGCGGTGATGACCGGCCTGCTGATTCGGGACACCTACTTTCCAGCCGATTCGGAGTTCACCAAGGTGCCGCCGAAGGTGGTGCTGAATCTGTTTCTGAACCAGACGCGGACGTTCAACACCACCCTTCATTTGTACCGTGACGAGGAACGGATCGGGCACGCGAGTTTTCAGGTGACTCGGGGTCACGTGGCTCCAGATGCCAAGCCGGTCTATGAGATGTTCGTGACAGGTGTGGTGGAAAAAGACGAGGGCGGTGTGCGGCGGTCTGACATGAATTGGCGTGCGATGCTGGAATTGGAGGAAGGGGAACGATGTGTGGGAATGGACGTGATCGGGCGCTGGCTGTCGCAGGACGTTTCCGTGTCCGTTCACTGGGACCCAGCTGAGGCGGCGGCTCCCGAGTTGGAGGTTCGCCGTGGCGACGAAGTGGTCGTCGACAGTCGAGTGGTTCAGGCGATGCTTGCGATGGGTGGGGGCGGATTGGGTGGCCTGGGCTCGGTTGAGGATTTGGCGGGGATGGGTGGCTTGGAAATCGTGGCTCGCGAGGGATCGATGGAACTGGCGGGCCGGGAGCGGAAGTGCTTTGTCGTTACCTTTCAAATGGGGGCGGCAATGTCCGCCGAAGCTGTTTTCACAGAAGTTGGTGAGTTGGCATTGGTACGATTGCCCAATGAACTCAAGCTGCTGGACCCAACGATGTTTGGGCTTCAGCCGGAGTTGGAAGTGGAGTAGCGGCCTGAGGCTATTTGACACGCGGGACGGCCGAGTCGTCGCCGGGCGTCCACCACTCGTCCAAGAGGCGCCGAAGGTGGGCCCGTTTCTCCGACAGCTCTGGGCGTGAACTCAGGTCCGTTTTCTCACCGGGATCGTTCTTGAGATCGAAGAGCGAGGTGTGCTTGAGAAAGCCACCCCAAGGCTTGTCCCCATGTGTGACGATGAGCTTGTAGTCGCCTTCGCGCACCCACCGGTAGGCGATGTCTCTCGACGGGTGCCCCAGGGAGGAGGCATCTCCCGGATAGATTTCTCCAAAAACCGGGCGCTCGGGAAGCTCCTCTTCTCCGCGAGCCGAGGGGAGCAGGTCCAACCCTGGAAGGTCGTTCATTGAACCAGCCATGTTCGTGACGGACAGAATGGTCGGGATCAAATCGACACTGCTGATCAATTGCTCATGCGTGGCTGGCTGGATATGGTTGTCCCAGCGGAGAAGGATCGGGCTGCGGAGACCGTCTTCAAAGGGCGAGCGTTTGCTGAAGTCATCGTGGGCAAACTCTTCTGGGCGGTTCCTCTCGCGCTCCGTGCTGGGGGTCCATCCGTTGTCGATCACGAAGACAAACAGCGTGTTGCCTGCCAGTCCCCGAGATTCGATCATGCGCACGAGTTCGCCAACAGTGTCGTCGAATTGAAGAATACTCGCATAGTAGGGAACCCGGTTTTCGGGCACCGGCGAGCCTTTGAAGGCATCGCGATACGTTTGGGGAGAGTCGTGAGGCTGGTGCGGCAGGTAGGGGGCGTACCAGACGAAAAAGGGTTGGTCCTTGCCGCAATCGTCTAAAAAGTCAGAAATGGGAGCCATCGTTTCACGACCGATCTTGAGGCCGTGGTCTCCATTGCCGTGGGCGGCCAGTTCGCCGCCCTTGAGCTTGCGGTTGCCGCCGAAGTCTTGTCCGGGAACGGGCTCGAAGAGGGTCATCCCATCGGTGAAGCCTGCGTTGCGGAAATGACCTTCCCAAAACTTGCCGGTCTGGAGACAGCGATACCCGGCATCGGCGAGGGTGCGAGGCAGAGTCGGTTGTTGCTGAATCAGAGCGAAACTCCGGGAGCGAACCTTTTCGTATTCCGCACGACTGGTCATCTGATTGAAGGCCGAATTTCCCGGCGGGGGGTGATTGAAGTGGATCCCGTGCTGATGCGGGTAGCGGCCGGTGAGAAGCGTGGCGAGCGACGGGCTGCAGACGCTGACGGGCACATAGCCATTGACGTACCGAGCAGACTGGGACGCGAGACGGTCGAGATGGGGAGTCTTCACCTCCGCGTTTCCCATGAACCCAAAATCGCGATAGGTCTGATCATCAGCAATGATCATCACTACGTTGGGCCGGGCTGGATCCGCCACAGACAGTTGGGCCAGCGCAAGGAGAGCGACCAGAGCGAGGAGAGGGAATTTGGAAAGGTCCATAGAGGAGGTTGAATGTCGCTTGCCGACGATGGATGCCCGGCAATGATGAGGGCATGAAAACGAAGCTTTCGATGGCGTTGTTTCTTTGGGCGGTCTTGCCAGGTGCAAGCGCGCAGCCTGCGATGGACACTTGGGTGCTCACCGATGGACGGATGTTTCAGGCGGAACTGGTTCAAGCAATGCCCGGCCAACTCAAGGTCCGGCTCGCCGACGGGCGTGAGGAAGTCGTGGAGATCGTGAAGCTGTCGGCGTTGAGCAAGAAACGGGCTGCAGAGCGGTTGGGTTTGGGAGCAGAGGCCGTTGTCGGATCGGTGTCCGGCACTCCGTCTGCGGAAAAGCCGGCTCCTGTGACCGAGGCTTCATCCAGTCCATCGACGGGTGGAGCAAAGATGCCTGCGCCGACGGTTGAAGGGGCGGTGGAAGTCACGGACAAGGTCTCCATCGAATCGGCGATGGGCATGGAGATCACGGTGGTGGGGCGAGTGCAGAAGGTGGCCACTTTGGGCTCTGCAGGTCACAAGAAAATCAGCTTCGAAGGATCGCCGGTGGTGGCGTTCATCGGGAAATGGAATCTGGAAAAGAGCGGCGATTGGGAGTTCGATGGCCTCGAAGGCAAGTCGCTGCAGGTCACGGGCAAGGTGGACACGTACAATGACGAACTGCAGGTCCAACCGGCGTCGCCGAATGGAATGAAGGTTCTGGAGGCCGAGTGATCTGACCGTCCTCACGTGGCGACGGATCGCCTCAAAATCGCTGGAGTTCTTCTGCCACGGCGTTCCCGATCTTCTCGTGCTCGGAAGCTTCCAAGTGAATCTGATCGGCTTCACAAGGAACCACGAAGTCTTGGGTGTTGAGAAAGGCGCAGCCAAGTTGAGCGGCGAGCGTTTCGTAACGCGGGGGCAGCGCCAGACTCTTCTCCCGGCCATTGGCAAACTTTTCCGCGAGATCCGGCAGACCTGAAAAATCGCCCACGGGTGGCGGACAGACGAGGAGGAGCTTTGGGGGGAGATCCCCCGGGCCCGCGACGCTGTTGAGCACCATCTTGGCAAGCACGCCAACCCCGGTGGCGATCTCACCGGCGGGCGCATTGAAGAGGGTCTTGAGATCATTGGTGCCGAGCATCATGACCACCACATCGATGGGTTTGTGGGTCTCCAAAAGGATCTCGAGGGCGACCTTGCCATTGCGGCCCGGGACCATCGGGTCGTCATGCACCGTTGTCCGACCGTTCATGCCCTCCTCAATCACACGCCAGTCGGCCCCCAATTGGCGCGCCAGTACGCCGGTCCACCGATTTTCGATGGCGTGCCGTCGCGGCCAGGGAAGCCCGGCTGAGGCCGGGTCGTAGCCCCAGGTGTTGGAGTCGCCGAAGCAAAGGACGGTTTTCATGCTTCAGAATCAGACGATGTGAAAACGCGTCAAGTCCTGGGTGTCAACGATGCCGACGGGTTTCCCCTCGGAATCCACCACGATGAGGTCATCCACCCGGTGCTGCTCAAAAGTGGCGAGCACCTCGGCGGCCAGTTTGTCCTCTTCGATTCGGATCGGGTTGGCCGTCATGAAGCCCGTGATCGACACGTCGGTGATGAGCGGATTCGCCTGAAAAGCGCGGACGAAGTCGCCATGAGTGAAGATGCCCGCGAGTTTGCCATCCGGGCCTGCCACAACGGCGGCCCCACTCCGAGCACGAGTCATGGATTGGAGAGCCTCACTGACCGTCGAGTCCGGTGTGACGATTGCCAGGCGGTCTCCGCTTCGCATCACGTCGCGGACGCGAGTCAGTAGAGCGCGGCCGAGAGATCCCCCGGGATGCAGGTTGGCAAAGTCTTCCGAACTGAAGCCGCGAGCCTCAAGCAGGACCATCGCAAGGGCATCGGCCATGACGAGCATGTTGGTGGTGCTGGAGGTGGGTGCCAGATTGAGAGGGCAGGCCTCCTTGGTCACATGCGTGTCCAGCAGGACATCGGCGTTGCGGGCGAGCGATGATTCCGGGTTTCCGCAGAGGGCGATGATGGGGATCGAGAAACGTTTGAGATGGGGCAGAAGATCGACGATTTCCGAGGTTTCCCCACTGTAGCTCAGAACGATCGCCAGATCTCCCGCGTCGATGACGCCGAGGTCCCCATGGAGGGCGTCGCCCACATCCAGGTGGACGGTGGTGGCACCCGTGCTGTTGAGCGTGGCCGCCAGTTTTCGACCGATATTGCCACTCTTGCCCACCCCGCATACAATGATCTTCCCACGTCTTTGGAAGGTTCGGAGCAGCAGGTCGATGGCCTCTGAGAATCTGGAATCGATGCGGGCATGCAGGCCTTCCAACTCGTCAATTTCGAGGCGGATCACATGTCTGGCTTTGGAAATCGGGTCCATGATGGGCCCATGACAGTAGCGTTATCAGACCCACGGGCAAACTGGGATTCCCATCCCGGAAAGATCGGACTTGGAGCTTGATGTCCGGGGGCACGTCGATCACACTCGGATAGATTCCTTTCTTCTCAGCCCCTGTTCATGCATCTCAGTTCTTCTGGTCCACATCGCGCATTTATGGGAGTTTGCCTTGTGGCGGTCGTGGTCCTGTCATTCGGCTTGATCGTTGGTTGGCGGTGGTACTTTGGGGAATTGGACAATCGCCGGGCCATCATGGAGCTTTCTGCCAGGGAAGAGTCGAGGGCTGCTGCGCTCGGCTTGGGTTCCCCGCTGTATCAAGCGGACAGGCAAATGAGGGGGGCTCCCGAGAACGTGGTACCGTTGAGTCAGGGCGTCGCTTTGACCCGGATTGCCCCAGGCGAGCGAGATTCACGAAGAGAGGAGTCGGTCATCCCCGATCCAAGCGTGATTGAAGAGCTGCCCATTGCCGAGATTCAAGCGGATGTGACGGCGGCTCAAGCCTTGTTGAAGCGGTATTGGGCCACCGCGAAGTGGGAGGAGCGGTTGCCCTTGGTACGGGACCCGGATCGGGTGAAGCCGCTGATGCAGACGTTCTACGAGAGTCAGATGGGAACCGATCCCTTGCCTGGGTCGCAGCTCGGTGTGGCCCGATTTCGGATCGATGGCTTGGAGGTCATCCATTTCACGTTCGAGAGTTCCCGTCCAAGTGGCGTGCTGGAGGTCGCCATGCTCAGGGACAGTTCGGGCGTCTTCCGGATCGACTGGGAAAGCTGCGTGGGCTACTGCGACAAGACCTTTGTCCAACTGCGCTTGCAACGGCCCACGGAGCCCGTTCTCTTGCGCACGGTCGTGCAATTGGATGACTACTACAATTTTGAGTTCGATGACCCGCAGAAGTTCATTTGCGTCAAAATGATCTCACCCAGTGGCGGCTATTCCCTATTTGGCTACGCCAAAAGATCCGGCGAGATCGGGGAGTGGCTGGAACGGGAACTGGCCGGGCAGGGGGTGTCTCGCGGATTGACAGTTCTCGTCGCTTACCCGCCCAATGCCCAATCCGATCAATGCGTCGCCATTCAGGCGATCCTTGCGGACCGATGGCTCACCTTGCCGTGAGTGGGAGGGGCAGATCGGACTCGGCCCCTCGCTCGCTGGACATGAAAAAGCCCCGGCTTTTGAGGGCCGGGGCTTGTTAGTTAAAGTCGTTTTGCTCGATGAAACGGACGAATTAGCCGTCGTTTCCAATCGCTTCCACGGGGCAGCCAGCCAGAGCTTCTTCGCAGAGTTCCTTCTCTTCGTCGTTCTCAGGCTGCTTGTACAGGTAGGAGTGGCCGCCGTCGTCATCGCGGGTGAAATTGGCGGGAGCCGTTTCACGGCAAAGGTCACAGTCAATGCACTGGTCATCAACGTAGTAGGCTCCGTCGGCGTTCTGTGGGTATTTGTTTTCGGTATCGGCCATAGTCTCTTTCGGGGGGCTTGGGTATTGAGGGGCGAAATTAGTTCCGAGTGTGGGGGTTGCAATGGGAAATTTGATCGCTTAGCTGAGAGGCCTTGCGCGTTCTATCAAAGCAAGGCTCGTTCCCATTCCGATAGTTTTTTCAACCACCATGTCCACCACCTTCATGCCCTCCGCAGCCCCCCTTTCTGAAGTCGCCAAGCTGGTGCCTCAGGAGGGCTGGTTTGTTCAGCACCTCTTCTACACCATCGACCACGGCTTTTGGGCCTCTCTGACCGACGAGGAGAAGCGGGAGCGCCTGACGCATTTCGCGGAAACGCTCCAGGCCATTCGGGCGCACGAGACCACGCAGTTGCTCTCCTTCGCCATCGTGTCACCGAAAGCGGACGTCGCCTTCATGCTGCTGACCCCGGATTTGAACGATTCCAACCGCTTCGAGAAGCAACTTTCCCTGTCTCTCGGACCGGATGTCCTGAACCCGGCTTACAGCTACCTGTCCATGACCGAGTGGACCGAGTACTCGGAGAAGGAGGAAGACGCCTCCGCTCGCATCGCCAAGACCGAGAGTCTGGAAGTGGGCAGTGAGGGCCATTCAGCACGGCTGGCCGAGTGGAAGAAGCACATGGACAAGTACTACCAGGACCGGCTCTACCCGAACATGCCTGACTGGCCGGTGATGTGCTTCTATCCCATGAACAAGATGCGCATCGTCGGTGCCAATTGGTACTCCAACGACTTTGACACGCGTCGGGAACTCATGAAAAGCCATGCCAAGACCGGGCGGGCCTATGCCGGCAAGATCCGCCAATTGATCACCGGCTCGACCGGGCTCGACACCCACGAGTGGGGTGTCACCCTCTTTGCCCCCGATCTGTTTCAGGTCAAAAGCATCGTCTACGAGATGCGCTTCGACGAGGTCAGCGCCAAGTATGCCGAGTTTGGAGACTTCTACATCGGCATCCAGCTTGGCGTCAGTGAGCTCCTGGAGCGCTTGAATCTCAGCTAAGGGAACCACTGCTGAATGTCCGCCACCTCACCCCTCCAAATCGCTGACCGTACCTTTCAGTCCCGGCTCATGCTGGGCACGGGCAAGTTTGCCTCGGGCGACTTGATGCGGGAGGCCATCGTCGCCTCGGGCACTGAGATCGTGACGGTGGCGCTGCGCCGGGCGGATCTGACCGGGAAGGGGGACCCCTTTGCCAACATTCTCGACTTCATTCCCGACAACGTTCTGCTGCTGCCGAACACCAGCGGCGCGATGAACGCCGAGGAGGCGGTGCGGCTGGCTCGGTTGGCCGTCGCTGCGGGCATGCCCAATTGGGTGAAGCTGGAGATCCACCCGGATCCACGCTACCTGCTGCCAGATCCCATTGAGACGCTGAAGGCTGCTGAAATCTTGGTAAAGGAAGGTTTCAAGGTGCTGCCCTACATCAATGCCGACCCGGTGCTGGCTCGTCGCCTTCAGGACGTTGGCACCGCCACCGTGATGCCACTCGGATCCCCCATCGGGTCGCATCAGGGCATCACCACGCGCCGTCAGATCGAGATCATCCTCAATCAAGCCACTGTCCCGGTCGTGGTGGATGCGGGCATCGGCGCTCCCAGCCATGCTGCCGAAGCCTTGGAGATGGGCGCGGATGCGGTGCTGGTGAATACCGCGATCGCCATCGCCAGCGATCCGGCCCGCATGGCCATCGCCTTCAAACAGGCCGTTGAAGCCGGGCGTGCCGCCTTTGAGATTGGCTTGGGAGAATCCGCAGAAGAAGCCGAGGCCACGAGCCCGCTGACCACCTTCTTGTACCAGCACGAGTCGTGATTGGATGAAGGATGGCCGGGGTGGGCTGTGCCCGGCCCATTTGTCTGAGGGCGGCGAGGGTTGAGGGACTGGAGGCTGTTGGACCCAATAAAGAGTGCCGAGGGAAGTGAGGGACCCGCGCAGCAGTTCCCTCCCGGTCTTTTGGTGCGAAGCAGACGGCAGGAATGCCATCCCTCCTTGGTGCGGAACGTGGGGAGTGGCGGAACTACTGCCGCCAGCCACGAGGACAGCGTGGATTCCATTGACCAGTCTGGACCGTCAGGCGTTGTCTCTCCTTGAACCCTTTGACGAACGAACATTCCCCATGACCATGAACCCTTCTTCCCGTCCTCGCCTAGCCCTAGCTTTCGCCTTGCTCGCCACTCTGCAGGTTCATGGTCATGGCCAAACGTTGAGTGAGCAACTGAAGGCTCGTGAGGCAGCCGGATCGGGGAAGGTGACGCCCGAGGTGAAGGCGGCTTTTGCGGACGGGATTGCGGCGATCGATGAGGCGAAGATCGTCGAAGGGGCCAAGCAGGTCGGGGACGCAGCCCCGGACTTCACGCTGGCGAATGCGACGGGCGAGGAAGTCACGTTGTCCGAGACGCTGAAACAGGGGCCGGTGGTGCTGACCTGGTATCGGGGTGGATGGTGCCCCTACTGCAACATTACCCTGGCCGCGATGCAGAAGGCCCTGCCTGCGATCCAGGAAGCGGGGGCGACGCTGCTGGCCCTGACGCCGGAACTGCCGGACAAGAGCCTGACGACCCAAGAGAAGTATGGACTCGAGTTCGAGGTGCTGACCGACCTGAACCATCAGGTGGCGAAGCAGTACCACATCCTCTTCAAGCTGACGCCGGAGGTGGAGGTGCTCTACGGGAAGTTCTTTGATCTCGCCGACTACAACGGCGCAGAAGCCGGCACCGACACGCTGCCGCTCGCGGCCACCTACATCATCGGCCAGGATGGGATCATCCGTTGGGCCTTCATCCATCACGACTACCACATGCGCGCCGAGCCTGCGGACATCGTGGCGTTTCTGAAAGAACTCAAGGCCGAGTGAGCCCCGCAGGCAAAGTCGCCAGACTTCGAGGGGCTCGAGGTGGTTGCGGAGTCGAGGGCGAATCGCCTTCTGGCGAACGCGCCTCCGGCCCGTTTTTGTGATTGGTTTCAGCAGACGGTTACAACCCCAATGGCCGCCAGTCAGAGGGGGGGCACAAATGAGTGATCGAAGGGCGGCTTTCTCCAATTGAAAGGTCCGTGAGTGCCCGGCAAAACTGGCGGCCAGAGCGTTCTTGACGTATTCGACGGAATTGTTTCATATCAGGTCGCTTGGCAAATGATGAATCAGAGTCTCGACAAGTTCGGAGAGTTCTACGTGCGCAACCTTCGTGACAAGATGTTGCAGGATCTTGATATCCTCTTGTCTGGTTCATGGAAGGCACCAGCAGTGCTGAATCTCCAGAAGAGACTCGCAGAATTTTCCGAGGATGGCCGTGACCTGATTCGGGAGGTCGCTGAGCACATGGTGGTTACAGGGATGCATGACTTTCTCTTCGCCCTGCAAGAGCAAGCCGACAACCAGGGTTCGATACGTCTGACAGTCGACGGCTTGGAAGTCGCGAAGGAGTCAGATGGCATGCACGGAGAGATCTTCTCTGATGAGGGTTGGATCGCTCGTTTCAGCCAATACCCAATGAAAGGCAACGATTGACGTTTACCCCAATGGCCAATCTGGACTTCTTTGCCGTGCGTGCCGATATGCTCGATCTTCTCAGTTTCATTTACTCTGAGACCGATTGCGTCGTGTTTGAGTCCTATTCCCGCTTCGATACGGATCTCCGACAGTTCGTCTCTATTGCGGAAATCGATGCAGCCCATCCCATCGGAGATGACCCACACGGCAAGGGCCACGCCATTCTTCTTCAACTTCACTCGCCGTCGGTAGCAGCGCACCCGCGTGTCAAGCGCTTGGATCTCAGGGTGCCTGGTTATAGCTTTCGATACTGCGTCGAGAGCGCGGGCTTGATGCAGCTCTATCTCGGCGGATCTTCCGGCGGTCTTATCAGCCAGTCTCACTTCGGGCATTGGAATGAGGCTGGAGCGAGGCAGCGTTGTATGTTCCCCGTAGATGACGTCAATTGGGCGCTGCAACGTTCCCTGTCCGGCAAGATTCAACGGCAAATTAAGCACCGTCTCTCGCCCGCCAAGTTTCAATCGCGATACATTATGTCTCACGCTTTTTCTGATCTCAAGTCGGGCACGATGGCCCGACTCGGAAATCTGAAGTTCGGAGCGACCCATCCGGATATTAAGCTCCTGTCCCGTAGAACGATCGGCTAACACGCGCTGCGGAGAACAACTCCGGTCTGTGTATGAATTTGAACATTGCCAATCAAAAATATGGAATGCGTGCGATCATGCTTTTCCTTGCCTGAGTCCTCATCGGTTGCTCGAATGACACGCAAACGTACCCTCAGCCCGAAATGACTGAATCGACAGACAAATGGCACTTCTTTCCCTGCTCTATGGGGGATGATCAAGCGTTCATCTATCTCAATACAGGGATATCGGGCGTGATCAATTCGGCCCCGCCATCACTCGCCAAGCTACGGTTGGCTTACAAGTCACCGAGAGACGACGGCCTTCCAACGAATGAGGAATTTGAGCCAGTCAATGCCATTGAGGATCGAATCGAAGCTTTTTCGAATGAAGGCAATGATTGGTATGTCGGCCGGGTGACTGTCGGGGGACACAGGATCTATTACGTCTACACGTCAAGGGATGAAGCATCGTGGATGAAGTTCATGGAGAAGCTTGGAACGGAATCAGGATATGATATCCGACTCGCCTACAGGGACGATCCAGACCACAAGGCGTACCGTGATGATCTCTACCCGACGCCGGATGATTGGCAGGTGATCAAGGATCTTCAGGTGATCGAAAACCTCAAAAGCCACGGCGATGATGGATCAAAACCCCGCAAGGTGGACCATTGGATCTACTTCGACAATAAGGCTTCTTCCGTGGACTTCATCATCTGGGCAGAGAATGATCGATTCAACGAAGAGCCCGAGCACTCCCATGAGACTGATGATGGGAAGTATTGCGTTCGCTTATCTCACCACGGAATGATGAGGATTGGCGACATTAGTAGCCACACGATTGCTCTTCGTCGGAAGGCGGCTGAATATGGCGGTGATTACGACGGATGGGAGACGCCGATACTAAAGCCGGAGGGGTAGCCGTGACCTTCCACGTCCCACGCGATCTCCTCACCCTCCGATGGGGCGTGGGCTCACGGGTTTAGATGGGCGCCAGTAGCCGCTCGATGTCGGCTTTGTTGAGGGGGAGTTTTTCGGTGCGGCCGGAGAGGAGTCCGGCGACGAGGGCGGCCTTGGTCTGCTGAAGGGCGAGGATGCGTTCCTCGATGGTGTCTTCGCAAATGAGCTTGTGGACGAAGACGGGGTTCTTCTGGCCGATGCGGTGGGCGCGGTCGCTGGCCTGCGCCTCGGCGGCGGGATTCCACCAGGGGTCGTAGTGGATGACGGTGTCGGCCGTGGTGAGGTTGAGGCCCGAGCCTCCCGCTTTGAGGCTGATGAGGAAGAGCGGGACCTTCTTGTCCTGAAACTCGCGGATGGGTTTTTCCCGGTTCTTGGTGGAGCCGGTGAGTTTCACAAAGGGGAGTCGGCGGCGTTTGAGCTCGGTCTCGAGGATGGCGAGCATCTCGGTGAACTGGGAGAAGATGAGGATGCGACGGCCTTCGTCGAGAAGCTCGGGAAGGAGGGAGTCGAGCAGGAAGCGGGTCTTCGCCGAGGGGGCTTCTTTTTGGGTGCTCTCCTTTTTCAGAAGGGCGGGGTGGCAACAGACCTGGCGGAGCTTGAGCAGGGCATCGAGGACGATGATGTGGCTGCGGTCGAGCCCCTGCTGGGCGATGGCGTCGCGGACGCGCTTGTCCATCGCGGCGCGGATGGTCTCGTAAATCTGCGTCTGAGCCTCGGGCAGGTCGATGTAGTGGAGGATCTCCGTCTTGGGCGGCAGGTCCTGGGCGACGGCGTCCTTGGTGCGACGGAGGAGAACCGGGCGGATGCGTTGGGCCAGGTGGTTCTGCTGGTCGGTGTCGGCGTCTTTTTCGATGGGGTTGCGGAAGGTGCGGCGGAAGTGATCCTTGTCGCCGAGGAAGCCGGGCATGAGGAAGTGGAAGAGGCTCCAGAGCTCCCCGAGGTGGTTTTCCATCGGGGTGCCGCTGAGGCAGAGGCGATGGCGGGCCGTGAGGGAGCAGGCGGCTTGGGTGGCCTGGGCGCGCGGGTTCTTGATGTTTTGCGCCTCGTCCAGAATGAGGCAGTGCCAGGACTGCGACTGGAGGCGGTCGAGGTCGCGGACGAGGAGCGGATAGGAAGTGACGACGATCTGGCTGCTCGCGATGTGCTGAAAATCGCTCTGGCGTGAGCTGCCGTGGAGGAGGAGGACCGAGAGCTGCGGGGTGAAGCGGCGGGCCTCGTTGACCCAGTTCCGCAGGACGGAGGTGGGGGCGAGGATGAGGGAGGGGAGATCGGTGCGTCCAGCATCGTGCTCGCACTGCAGGTGGGCGAGGGTCTGGAGGGTTTTGCCAAGGCCCATGTCATCGGCGAGGACGCCGTTCAGCCCGAACTCGCGGAGAAACTGGAGCCAAGTCAGTCCCTGCGCTTGATAGTCGCGCAGGGTGGCCTGGAGTCCGGCGGGTGGCGGCACGGGCGTGAGCGCCTCGAAATTCCGAAGGCGTTCGCGGAGACGGCGGAGGTTCTCCGGTGGCTGGATGGGCAGGCCTTCGAGCCCGTCCAACTGCGCGGCGCGGAGGCGATCCAGCCGGAGTTTGCCGCCGGGGTTCTTGCGGAGGCGCTTGGCGTCGAGGAGTTCGTCCAGGAAACGCAGGAGGGGCAGGAGATGGCGCGCGGGAACGGAGACGACGGGCGCGTTTCCTTCATCGATGGAGAGGAGGATCTTCCCGTCAGGTCCCATGTCGGCGAGCGCGGCCACGGAGAGCCCCTGCTCGATGGCGTTGGCGAGGATGGGGATGAGGGAGATGCGTTTTCCGTCGTGCTCGATGCCGAGATCGAAGTCGTAGAGGTCGGACCGATCAGTGGTCTCATCGATCTGGCTGTACCACCTGTCGATGGGGGCGTCGAGGATGGAGAAACCGAAGTCGGGGGCGACGTCGATCTGCCAGCCGGCCTTGCGGAGTTTGGGGGCCTCTTCGGCCACGAATTGACTCCAAAACAGCGACTGGGATTCGAGCGGAACGGTGAGGGTGGCGGCGATGGCGGGATCGTCCGGCGGCAGGACGGGAAAGGCGTTGGCGAAGGGCATGAGACCCGACTCCATCAGATCGGCCAGCATGAGCCGCTCCACGAGGGCATTGCGGACAAAGGTGTGCTCGGTGCCCGATCCGTCGGTCCAGGTGTGGGTCTTCTGGCGGCGGAGAAGGCTGACAGGTTCCTCACAGCCGGGGTAATGCATCAGCGGTTCGGCGACACCAATGCGTTCGGCAGCAGACGGCCCGGACACCGAAGGCGCATTGGCCGGACGGAGCCGGAGACCGGGCGTGGGCTCGCCAATCGGTGCCGTTTCGTTGGAACTCGCTCCCTTCGATGCGGCGAACCACTCGAGCGCCTGTTGATTGTCGGGCGCACAGGCAAAGGCCAGAACGGCCGCGGTGTGCCGGCAGTAGGGGGCCTCGCGGCAGGGGCAGTCTGCCAGCACCGAGAGTTGATCCTTATCGTTGATGCGGAGCGTGACCCGCGTTTCGACAGGCCGATCCCATGAGCTCTCGGCGACTTGGCAGAAGATCTCGAGCTCGGCCTCTCCCGTGCGCTGGCACAGCTTGGGAGAGACGTTTTCGTGGCGGCTGAGACCCAGCGCGAGCACGCGCTTGTCGAAGAGCCAGTACCAAGACTTGGCGCGGACCTTGGACCAGAGCTTGGGGAAGAGCTCGGTGTCGGGCGTGGTGAGCGGGGCGGGGGTGGCCAAGGGAAGCGTGGGTCTCTTTAGGACAGGATAGACGGGATCGCGGATGGATTAACAGGATTTGGCGGCGTCCCATGCGGCGTCCATCTGTTCGAGCGTGGCGTCGGTCAGGGCGATGCCCTTGGCTTCGAGCTGGGCCTCGACT
>CAXBNA010000132.1:0-18020 GCA_963976915.1 uncultured Verrucomicrobiales bacterium | reverse complement strand
CTTAGTAGGACTTGAAGTCTTCCTCCCTCAACTCTTTCACTCGATCTTTAAACTCATCCGGGATGGCCACCTGGTCGCTGCCGGTCAGAATTCCATGCTTTACGAGAAAACGGTCCTGCATTTTCAGCGACCAGTAGAAATAGGGGTTTCTCGGGTTTCGCCCGTTGCAGAATCCGTGTTTGCCTCCAAAAGCCACGTGGAATTCGGAATCGTTTCCCTTTTCTTTCAAAGCTTCGTGATACTCATTCAAGCTCTCAACGGTGATTCCCGGATCCTCATCCCCCAGAAACACGATGCTGGGTGGCAACCCGGCCGCGATATGGTGAGGGGGAGACAGCTCGGGTTGACACCTGAACCACGGATTGAACAGCACAAGAGCAGCGCCTCTCGTTGAAATCTCCTCATCAAAGAAACCGTCGTTGGTTTCGGGAGAATGAATCATTGAGGTCGCGGCTGCCAACTGTCCGCCCGCAGAGGCTCCCGCGACCACAAACCGATCAGGGTCCAGCTTCAGATCGACCGCATTTTTTCTGAGGTAGCGGATCGCGGACTTGGCGTCTTTGACGCATTCCAGTGGGACCTCGACGTTGTCTTGGTTCTTCAGGCGGTATTCGGGAGCCACCGCCACCATTCCCCTTTTCGCCCAGTAAAGACACTCCGCGTAATGGGTGGTCGGGCTTCCTCCACCCCAGCCCCCACCGTGAAAGACAATGTAGGCGGGATACCGTTCCCCGGATGCAGCCGTCTGCTTGTATCCCTCGGGAAGAAACACGTGCAGGCGCAACGTGCGATTTTCGGTCTCCTTGTATTCCCACAACACATCGGGCTTTCCGGTTTCTCCAAGTGTCTGGGAGGTGAACAGAAATAGGATCATGAAAGACACTGCCCAGCTTATCGCAGAACCGCACTGCCCAACCGCCTTGGACTGCGTGTGGCTTTTCGGTTCTGACGATCCGCTTCGAAAGTGAGTTCTCATATTGATTCGTTCGTGGCTGCGCTTGTGGAAACTTGTGCGTGCTCCCTAACCTGAACCATTCACAAAAGCAAAAAGGTCGAGCATGTGGGTTAAGCTCGGCTGCGGACATCCCGTGAGCTCTCAGGAGGCGGGGGAGTTTGCGATTCAGCGGGAGGGGCTTCGGCTGGGGTTCCTGTCGGTCTTCATTCTGAGCAATGAGATCGGCCACGAGATTGAGTCAGTCGGTATGATCGTCGTTGAGGGGCTCATCATGGCCCCAGGGTGGTTCGATGGCTGGCGCGTGCTCCCCCAAGAGATCGCGACCAGCCCGATGTCCACGACGAGCCCACAGCAAAGATGACCCATGTGCTTGGCCGAGAGGGTCGCTGATTCAGGGGGGGATGGTGGGAACTGAACTCGGACCCCAAGTCATGTCCCTGCAAAAGCTCTGCCGGTGGGGCGTCTTGCAGCCGGGCAAAGGCACAGAACGCCTGCAAAGTTTTGGCTGTTGCGGATTCTCCTACAGCTGGAAGCAGCTCTCGGCGGCTAGAGTTCACCGACTTCCCGCAAGACACGATCTTCGAGTTCAGTCGAAATCCAGAAGCGGGAGAGGGAGCGCAGATCTTGAAGCAAGGGGCGGACTGCAGGAATCAGGTTCTGCCGTCTGGCGCGAATCAAGCATCCAAGAGTGCCAGTGAACAGCAAACGATTGGACGCTGCGAGGTCTCGGGCTGCGAGATCGTCCAGCAGCAGAAGCGAACCGGGATGTTCCATAGCGAGTGCCAAGCACTCGGCTTCGCCGGGGTGGACACGCCCTGCATAACCCCTGACGAGGAGGTGATCCTCCGGTGCCTTGGTGACTATGCAGGAGTGCAAGGGGACTTCACAAGCCTTAGAAAACAATGCCTCCTTGTCGTCCAGTTCTTTGACGACGGCAGGCGGGATCGTGATGGTTTCAAACAGACCTTTCAACACTTCCATCCTTCCGATCTCGGCGAAATTGATGAGAGGTGTTGTGTTGGAGATGATCAACCGGCGTTCCATGTGTCCAGATTGCTGAGATCCTGCTCCAAATCTTCAGCCGCCAGGGGCTGGCGAATCCCGCGTTCGCCCAGTAAGTGTTGGAACGCCGCCTTGCTCATGTCTGCCATCCGGCACGCCGCTGCCCCTGACACCACCCCATCTGAAAAAAGGGCCATTGCTAGCCGGCGTCGCAGCTCCGACTCCAGTTCACGGGGTGGGATGCGAACCCCGATCAAGGAATCCGCCGACAGAGTGAGCGTCACAGCTGGCATCCTACAAGGTAGGCGGAACGCCGCAGATTTCCACAGACATTCCTCTGCCGGTGGGGCGTCTTGCAGTGAAACCATGCGATGCTGCGCCAGCAACTGGGGTGGATGAGGGCAGGCCAGGTAAGGTTGCTGAAGGAGATCAAGCAGGGGTAGTCAATGATCGCTTCCGGATCCTTTTGGCATCTGGCGATAGGCTTCATACATGAAGTAGGCGATGCCGGCGAAGCCGGGTTGGTCTGCGTAGACTTGGAGCAAGGGTTGGAGGGCGGCGGTCATCTCGCTTTCGGTGGAGCCGAAGAAGCTTTCGGCGGGCGGGCCGATGTCGGCCATTTTGACGCCGACAAAGGCGCGGCTGCCGACTTGGCTGGCGTAGGGAAGGGTCTGGCTGACCAGAGAGATGATGCCGTTCCGTCCCTCGACCGAGTTGCGGTAGCTCATGATGCCGAGGTTGTCCGCGACATCGAGGAGGTGCTTGGTGGCGTCCTTGGTGACACCGCGAAAGGTGACAGGGTAGGCCGGCGTGCCGTCGGGGTTGAGCTTGTCGAACCACCAGGTCACGTCGGCACCAAAGGCGAGCCCGGGCGATTCCTTGCGGATCCGTTCGGCCATCTTGAAGGAGACGTCGACAAGTTGCGTCAGGAGTTGGCACTTCGTGGCCAGGGTCCCGCCTTTCCATTCCTTGAGACCGTACGGTTCAATGTCGAAATGAATCCCGGAGAATCGTTCGCCGGGTGCGGCTTCGCGATTGAACGTCAAGGTGGCATCAACGCGAAAGATCGCTCGTTCATGCTTGTCGGGGAGTGTGAAAGAAGGATCACCGCTGAGGGCATGAATTCTCAACCCGTGCTCGGTGGCCTCGCGAATGAACTGGCGCAGAGCCCCGGTATTGGGGATGAGAAGCGGTCCGAAACGTGACGCAGCAGAAACCGGCGTGAAGCGAGTCTGCCAGAAGAGGTCCACAATGCGTCGCTCGGTGCAAAAGGAGAAGAGCTCGGACTTGGCTTTCGCATCCGACACGATGGCCTCCGTTTCATACACCCACATGGCGTGAGTCAGGGAGGAGGGCTCGGCGCCGCATGCGGGCGGCAGGGTCTCCGTCAGCAGGGGCAGAGAAAGTGCCACCCATGTGACGGCTGTTCGGGGCAGGTGGGGAAGGATCATGGGAAGCTCGTGGAGGATGAGGCTTTGCTTCGCGGCTTCAAGTCCTGTGATTCCGCGGGTTGAGGTTCCGTGAGCAGGCAATCGGGTGCGTCTGCGCTGGCGGAATCCTTTTCAGCACGCGAAGGAAGCGGGCGGGCATTGGCGTATTTCGTTTCATGCGTCACCTTCTTCGTTTGTCCGCCCTCCCGGTGCTCGGTCTTGGAATTGCGTCGATCTTCGTTCATGCGGCCGAGCGACCGGGGGATTTGCGCGCCGGAGCAGCGGCTGTGGACATTACTCCACGCGAGTTTCCTGTGAACATGCCCGGCGGGTTTAGTCCGAAGCCGGCTGAGAGCGCTCACGATCCGCTTCATGCCCGGGCACTGGTGTTTGACGACGGTACGACCGCGTTGGCGATGGTTGTCGTGGACAGTCTCGGCGCGGGTCCTGAAGTGTTGGACGAGGCCAAAAGCATCGCTTCGGAGAAGACCGGCATCCCGGTGGAGAACATGCTCATCAGTTCCACCCACACGCACACCGGGCCACCCTCCAGCCGGACCGAAGGCCGTCCCGCCGAGGTGGCCTATCGCCGCCAGTTCATCGACGGAACGGCGGAGTCGATCATCCGTGCCCATGCTGCACTGAAACCCGCCGCCGTCGGTGCCGCCGCGCATCCTCTGGCTGACGAGGTTTTCAATCGACGCTGGTACCTCAAGCCCGGCAAGATGCCGCTCAATCCCTTTGGCCGTCTCGACAAAGTGAAGATGAACCCGGGCACGAATCCGGACGTGATCGATCACCCGGCGGGTCCCACCGACCCCGACATCACCATTCTCTCGGTACAGGATGCAAAAAAGAAACCTGTGGCGTTGTTTGCCAACTACTCGCTCCACTACGTGGGCGGGTCGCCCAAAGGCCAGCTCTCCGCCGACTACTTCGGGGAGTTCGCCCGTGTGATGCCCTCCCGGGTTCGCGGCGATGAATCCTTCGTGTCCATGATGTCCAACGGTACTTCGGGCGACATCAACAACATTCCCTTTGGCGTGACCCGCCCTCCGCGCGAGCCCTTCGAGCAGATCCGCATCGTGGCGCAGAAGGCGGCGGACACTGCGTGGACGGCGTGGAAGAAAATCGACCGGCATGATCCGAAGGTGCGGCTCGGGATGCGCCAGCGCGAAGTCACCTTGAAGTATCGACGGCCCACGGCCAACGAGGTTGCCGAAGCCAAGGCGATCCTCGCCATCAAGGACAAGGAAGCGATCGAGAAGCTGCCACGGCTTGCACAGAACTACGCTCGCGGAACCGTCAATGCGGCGGAGCGGGAGGAGGACAGCATCACCGTGATCGTTCAGGCCATCCGCATCGGGGATTTTGCCGTTTGCGGCATCCCGTTCGAGACCTTTGTCGAGACAGGACTCGATCTGAAAAAGCGCAGCCCGTTTTCCCAGACGATGGTCATCGGTCTCGCCAACGGTCGGCACGGCTACCTTCCCACGCCAGAGCAGCACGAGCTCGGCGGTTACGAGACGTGGCTCGGCACGAACAAAGTCCAGAAAGACGCCTCTGTGCTGCTGACCGATGCCCTGCTGGCGATGCTGGCGGAGTTGAAGGCGGAGTGAGAGTGAGGCGAAGCGGCCGCCGTGGACAGATTCAGTGGCTGTCGTGGGATGATTGACCAGACTCGCAGTCTGGACCTTCCAGGGATCTTCCGGTAGGGTCTGCGGAATGAAGCGATACCTTGTTCCAGGCGCGGCTCTCCTCGTTCTCGCGATTGCCTTCCTCTCTGTGTGGCTCCGACCATCGGGGCAGCCCGACGCTGCAAGCGGTCAAGCGCAGGCGGGCTCGGTCGTGCCCGTCCCGGTTCCAATGCCAGTCCCGCCTCCGGCCGATCCTCTCCGCCTCAGCCCTGCCGATACTTCACCCCGCCCGCCGACCACCGACGCGGTCTTCGGGGAATTCCTGTCTTGGGCTGAGTAAGTGGCGGAAGCGCCGCCCGCATCCCTGGAAACAGGGTTGGCCCTGGCGGAGCAGCGCCGCGTGACCCTGAAGAGCCTGATTCGCAGCAACCCGGAAGCGGCATTGCTGCAGGCCATTCCCTGGAGGTTGCGGGTGCGATTGCCTGAAGAGATTGTGGCGCAACTGGAAGAGCGAGTTTCGGCCACGGCTAAGTTTTCCGTCCTCGCGGCGGTCCCGGCACCGGGTCGAGACTACGATGGCCCGGCCATTCGCCGGACGGCAAGGATCGGCGACGCGTTTTACGAAGCCCATGTGTACGGCACGCGAGCTGGAGTGAACTCGAAGGATCAACTGCCGGTGGAGGGCATCGCCGTGGATGACCAACTCGCTATTCTCGACTCGCCCCTGCGTCGTTTGGAGGCGGATGAGCCGCTGCCGGGAGATCCGGTGCCGGTGGTGTCGCCCGAGCACGATGGGGGCTCCGCCGCCACGGCCAGTCAGATCTGGGTTTCCGGAGGCCGCGCCTATGAGCTCTGATGCACCAGCCATGCCCTGTCCGTGAAAGAAGCGTTGGTCATTCGCGAGCAGCAACCCGGTTCCCAGATGGAGGCCGATGGCGATGCGTCTTTCCTCTCACTCCCCGGAGCCGTGCCGGAGAAAGGCGCGTCCTCCTTCACCGAGGGAAACAAAACGCTGCTGGTCATCCGGGTCGATTTTTCCGATCTTACCGGGGCGCCCAAGGACGGCTCCGGCGCGACGATTGACGCCACCTACCTCACCAACCGGATGCAGGAAGTTTCCGCCTGGATCGACGAGGTTTCCTACGGCAAGAGCTCCATGACGCTGCAAGGCAGCGATGTGACGGGCGTCCTCCGCATGCCTCAGAGCGCCGCCAGCTACTCGGGGATGACGAGGGACGATCATCTGCGGGACGATGCCCTGGCCTTGGCGCAGGTGGCGGGCTTTACGCTGTCGAACTATGACCGCATTGCCATGGTGTTCAGCGATCTGGGCACGCTGGCAGGGGTGACCTATGGCGGACTCGGAGAAATCGGATCCGAGTTCACGTGGTACAACGGCAATTTCTCCTTCGGCATCGCCACCCATGAGTTTGGTCACAATTACGGGCTGCGGCACGCGAATCGCTGGCAAATCCCAGGCGGCAGCACCGATCCAGTGGACCCGGCCGGAAGTTCCGTTGAGTATGGCGATGTCTTTGACATGATGGGCAGCAGCTCATCGGATCCGGCGACCAATCCCGACCACTTCAATCCCTGGTTCCTCAACCGCATCGACTGGTTGACCGATGTCTCGGTGAAGACGGTCACCACGAACGGTACCTACCGCCTTCATCGATACGACCACAAGACCGTCAACCCAGGCAACCAACTGGCCCTGAAGATCGAGCGAACCAACAACGAAAACTACTGGATCGGCTATCGACGCAAATACGTTGGGCATCCAAGCCGATCTGATGTCAGCGACGGTGCCTATGTCATCTGGGGCTACAACACCGCCACGACGAGCAACTTGATCGACCTCGACACGCCGGGAACGAATCCCAACGATGCCTCGCTCAATGTCGGCGACAGTTTTCAAGACAGCGCCGCAGGGATCACGCTCTCGGTCCTCAGCGCGGGTGGTTCGGGTGTGGACGAGTATTTGGATGTGAGCGTCTCCTATCAGCCGCGCATTGCCTTTTCCGCCAGCAGCTACGATGTCGATGAAGCCTCGGGAAACCTGGCCGTTCAACTGACGCGCAGCTCGAATTCAAGTGGAGCCGTTTCCCTCACGCTCGCCACGGTGAACGGCATGGCGACCTCGCCCGCAGATTTCACCGCCGTTTCGACCACAGTGTCGTGGGCCGATGGCGACGATGCGCCGAAGACGGTCAACATCCCGATCATTCCTGACGCCATTGTCGAAGGGTCCGAGTCGTTTCAGATCCAGCTGTCGGGCATCACGGGTGGCATCATCGTCAACGATGCCATCATCACAGCGAACATCCGGGAGCCCGGAGCCACGGACCCGAGCTTCACGCACGACTTTTTCACCAGCAGTTCGACCGTGGAAGAGATGGCCCTCCAGCCCGACGGGCAAATCGCCTTCGTGGGCCGTGCCTCGAACATCAGCGTGAACTTCACCAACGAACCCGTTGGCGGCGTCGGTCGCTTCAACACGGACGGCTCGCTCGACCTTCCTTTTTCGGCAGGGGCATCGGTCAATTCCCTGCCGATCGGCGCCATCGCCCGGCAGGCGGATGGAAAGTTCATCATCGGAGGAAGTTTCACCATGGTCGGCACCACCGGTCGGAATCGATTCGCCCGTATCGACACCGATGGCACGCTCGACACCAGCTTTGATCCCGGGACCGGTGCCAACGGATCCGTGAACGCCATCGCCGTTCGCCCGGATGGCCGAATCCTGATCGGGGGCGCCTTCACCCAGATCAATGGAGTCGCTCGGCAGGGCATCGCCCAGCTCCTGCCGGACGGCAGTCTCGATACCACCTTTGTCCCACCGACCTCTCCCAGCTTTACGGCCTTCGAAGTGCTCTGCCTCGCCGTGCAGGCCGACGGCAAAGTGCTCGTGGGCGGTCAAATCTTTACCAGCGGATTCCAAACGCTGTTCAGCGGTGGCTTCTCCAGCGGGCTACTCCGGCTGGAACTGGATGGCTCCATTGACAGCAGCTTCGATATTGGCACTGGCGCACATGAGAGTGGCAACATTGGATTTCTACTCCGCGTCTATGCAGTCCAGCTCCAGCCCAATGGTCAAGTGCTGGCGGGAGGGAACTTTACGGCGTTCAACGGCACTGACGCCAACCGCCTCGTTCGGCTCAATGCGAATGGCAGTGTGGACACGGCCTTTGTGACCGCGCTCGGTAGCGGAGCGGATGACTTGGTCGCCACCCTCTACGTTCAGGGAGACGGCAAGATCCTCGTGGGGGGGCGATTCTCCACCTTGGCCGGGGTCGCGCGCCCCCGAGTGGCCCGCCTCGATTCGACGAGTGCCTTGGACAGCAATTTTGATGCGTCCATCTCGCCCACCTACTCTGGTACCTTCCCCAACTACTGCAATCACATCCTCATGCAGCCGGACACGCGGATCCTGATCGCCCTCGATGAGTTTTCCTCCGGCCAAACCGGGCTCAAACGAGTCTTCAGTGCCCAATCGGCACCGACCGGTATCGTGGAGTTTGGCGGGGGCAGCGTCACGGTCAACGAGGGCCAAACGGCGACCTTGGCGGTGAGTCGGCGCGGTGGTTCGCTGGGAGCCATTTCGGTTAGCTACGCCACACTGACTGGCACTGCCGACACCTCGGATTTTGTCAGCAAAACGGGGGTTCTCACGTGGGCCGACGGCGACAGCGCCGACAAATTGATCACCATCGACACCACTGCCGATGCCAGCCAAGAGCCCAACGAGTTGCTCGCCGTCCAGCTGGGTACTCCGATCGGAGCCGCCCATCTCGGCGAGTCTGCCACCAACTCGATCACGATTGCCGATCCGACGCCGATTGAAGCCTGGCGCTTGGCCAACTTCTCCACGACGGCGAACACGGGAGATGCAGCCGATGGCAGCGACCCAGACTTCGATAGCCTGTTGAACCTCCTCGAGTACGGCATCGGCTCGTTGCCAAAATCTGCTGCGGGCACGGACGGGGTTCAGGCACTTCCCTCGGCTTCCACGGCGGAGGTCGAAGCCGTTCTGGCGGGACGCTTGGTACTCGTCTCGGAGCTTCCAGATCCAACCCCCTCCGACCTCACCTATGCGGTCGAAGTGAATGGTTCGCTCGACTCAGGAACGTGGACCACCTTGGCGACCAAAACCGGCGCCGGTGCGTGGACTTGGCTCGGTGGCGGCACGTCGCGCATCGTCGAATCCAGCAGCGCGGGGAGAAGCACGGTCAAGGTGGGAGACACGATGTTGATGAGCGCCGGTCTTCCGAGGTTCATGCGACTCCGGGTCACGCGCCCTTGATGGGGCGCCGGACGTTCAGCTCAACGCGCTCATCTTCACATCGATGCGGGCTTTCATCAGCTCGGCGATCTCTTCGTCGTGAAGGCGACCGAGGGCATCGGCGAGGAAGCCGCGCACGATGAGGTGGCGGGCTTCGCCGTCGGGGATGCCGCGGGCCTTGAGGTAAAACAGTTCATCGTCGCTGATGGGGCCGCTGGTGCTGCCGTGGGAGCATTTCACCTGATCAGCGTTGATTTCGAGGCCGGGCATGGAGTCCGCTTCGGCATCGTCGCTGTTGAGGAGGTTCCGGCAGGTCTGGTAGGCGTCGGTGTAGTGCGCGCCTTCATCGACGGTGATGAGGCCGGAGAAAACGGTCTTCGATTTGTCGTAGAGCGCGTTCTTGTAAAGCAGATCACTCGTCGCATGAGGGGCCTTGTGGCACTGAAGCGTACGCTGGTCCACGCGTTGCTCGCCCATCGGCAGGGAGCCGGAGAGCATGTCGCTGCGTGAACCTGCGCCGACGAGGTCGCTGACGTTCTCGCTGCGGGCGAAGGCGGCCCCGAGCTGGAGCTGGAAGCTCATCACGCTCGCGTCGCGGTCCGCCGAGGTGGAGGACAGATGCATTGCCACAGACTGACGATTGAGTTCCTGCGACTGCGCGTAGGTAATCTTGCTGCCGGGTTTCGCAATGAAATCCGCGACGGCACAACTGAACCCCGGCTTGTCATCGAGAGAGCGATAGTGCTCGACCACGGAGACCTTGGCCAAGTCTTCGGCGATGATTAATGTGTGAGGGAAGATGGAGGACGCTTCGCCTGCGACCCAATGAAAGACTTCGATGGACCCTGCCAGCTCGACACCCTTCTTCGCGAGGACGACGGCACCTGCTTGGACGTGAGCGAGATGCAGCGCGGCATACTTCGCGGAACCGAGCACGTGATCTCGCTGCATGAAGTGGGCCTCCAGCAGATCACTGTGCTGCTTCAGGGCCTCTTCGAGGGGCAGGATCACGATGCCCTCGGGAAGGGCGTCCGTTTCTGAGTGGATCAGACGGTCGTTGAGGAAGATCAGCTTGGCCGCCGGGCTTTTCAATCCGGTCGAAGCGGCGATGGCGGCCTTTTCCTGATCGGCGTTGGCGATAGAAGCGGGCTGAAGATCCGCGAGAGGGATCTGTTTCGCGCTCGAGTAACGCCAGTTCTCATCCTTGATGGTCGGGACAGGAAGGTCTTGAAAGGTCTGCCACGCGGCGGTGGAACGTTCGACAAACCACGAGGGCAGTGAGGCGACGTTGGTGCGTTGGGGTGCGATGGCTTCGAGACCTGAAAGCGCGGGGGCGTCAGATTGAGTTTGATCCATGGAAGGCGATGGCGCGGCAAGCGTGCTCATGAGGAAAGATGAGAGAGTGACGTGGTGGCGTTGGATCAGCCGACGCTGTCTTCCATTTCGAGGTCGATGAGGCGTTTGAGCTCGACGCTGTATTCCATGGGGAACTGGCTGGCGAGGTCGTTGATGAACCCGTTCACGGAAAGGCTCATCGCCTCGGCTTCGGACAGGCCGCGCTGCATCATGTAGAAGACCTGGTCGGCGCTGACTTGGCTGACGCTGGCCTCGTGCTGCGTGGCGTGGCGGTTGCCGCGCACGGCGATGGCCGGGTAGGTGTCGGTGCGGCTGCTGCTATTGATCAGAAGGGCATCGCACTCGGTGTTGTTCTTGCAGCCCTTGAGGTGCTTCGGAATGTGAACGAGCCCGCGATAGGTCGAGCGTCCCTCGCCGATGGAGATGGATTTGGAAATGACGTTCGAGGTCGTTTCATCCGCCGCATGAACCATCTTGGCCCCGGTGTCCTGATGCTGTCCGGTGTTGGCGAGAGCGATGCTGATGACCTCGCCGCGAGCCTTGCGGCCCTTCATGATGACGCCGGGATACTTCATCGTGAGACGGCTGCCGATGTTGCAGTCGATCCAGCGAACTTCCGCTTCTTCGTGCGCGATGGCGCGCTTGGTGACGAGGTTGAAAACGTTGCTGCTCCAGTTCTGAACGGTCACGTATTGGATCTTCGCGCCCTTCATGGCGACGAGCTCCACGACGGCGGAGTGCAGCGTGGCGGTCTCGAATTTCGGCGCGGTGCAGCCTTCCATGTACATCACCTCGGAACCTTCATCGGCGATGATGAGCGTGCGCTCGAACTGACCAAACTGCTCGGAGTTGATCCGGAAGTAGGCCTGCAGCGGGTGAGTCACCTTCACGCCAGGAGGCACGTAGATGAACGATCCGCCGGAGAACACGGCGCTGTTGAGGGCGCTGTACTTGTTGTCTCCGGTGGGGATGACCTTGCCGAACCACTTTTTGAAGATCTCGGGGTGCTTCTTCAAGCCCTCGGTGCTGTTGACGAAGATGACACCCTGATCTTCGAGCACCTTCTTGACGTTCGAGTAGGCGGCTTCGGAGTCGTACTGCGCCTCGACACCGGCGAGGAATTTCCGCTCCTGTTCGGGAATGCCGAGACGGTCAAAGGTGCGCTTCACGTCCTCGGGCACTTCGTCCCAGGAACGCTTCGGCTTTTGGCCGTCGGAGAGGTAGTAGCGGAACTCGTCGTAGTTGATCGCTTCGAGATCCTTCGTGGCCCAATGCGTGGGGTTGGGCTTGCTGAGAAAGGTCGCGAGCGCCTTGTGACGAAACTCACGGATCCAAGCGGGATCGTCTTTGACGTCGGAAATGTAATCAACGGTCTTCTCGGACAAGCCGCGACCGGCGTCGAACTTATTCCGCTCGGGGAAGACGAAGTTTCCGCTGCTATCAGCCTGAATGTTGGAGAGATCTGTGTTTTCGATAACCATGATGGGGAAGAGGGTGATGAAGGTGAGAAGTCTGGAGGGGCTAGTGTTCTGTTGAGGTTGGTGGCTCCTCGCGGACGACCGCGGAATCCAGCGTGGTGGCCTCGTAAGCGACGGTCTTGGGGCGGACAATCGGGCGATCCGCGAAAATCCAGCCCTCGCGGTTGAGCCGCTCGCCGACCTCGCGCATGTGGGCATTGAAGCGGTCAAGGTCGTTCCCGCACTCCGCAAAGATGGCTTCGCGGTTGGCACGGACTTCGGCAACGATGGGATCGGCGATCATGTCAGGTGAGTTCCTCCGGAGTACCAATCACAGGTGGCAAGGGGATGCCTCGTAGCACGTTCACCCGTTGTTGAGCCATCGCCTGTTCCCCGCGAGAAACTTCATCAATGACATACTGGGAGACGAATAGGTCGTGATTGGGGCGTGACTGGTGCCACCATTCATGGGTCACCTGCTGATGCCCGGCCAGCACAACATCACGACTCGGCCGAGCTACCAAATAGCTTGGGATGGTCGTCTCGATGTACACGCTGGGTTTCATGGGGCGGCTTAGGCAGCGGCGAGGACTTCGTCCTTGATCCAGTCATAGCCTTTTTCTTCGAGTTCGAGGGCGAGCTCCTTGCCGCCGGTGCGAACGATGCGGCCATCCATCATCACGTGGACGATGTCCGGCTGGATGTAGTCGAGCAGGCGCTGGTAGTGGGTGATGAGGAGAAAGCCGCGCTCAGGACTGCGCATGGCGTTGACGCCTCGGGCGACGATTTTCAGGGCGTCGATGTCGAGACCGGAATCGGTCTCATCGAGCACTGCATATTTTGGCTCCAGCATCATCAGCTGGAGGATCTCATTGCGCTTTTTCTCACCGCCGGAGAAGCCCTCGTTCACGGAGCGGCCGGTGAAGCTCTTGTCCATTTCGAGCGCTTCCATGCGGGAGTACATCGTCTTGTAAAAGGCGACGGCGTCGATGTCCTCGCCCTCAGGCAGGCGGGCCTTGAGCGCGGCGCGGAGGAAGTTGGCGTTGCTGACGCCGGGAATTTCGTTCGGATACTGGAAGGCCATGAAGAGCCCCGCGCGGGAGCGCTCATCGACTTCCATCTCGAGAAGATCCACGCCGTCGAGTTGGACGGAGCCGCTGGTCACTTCATACTCTTCATTGCCTGCGAGCACCTTCGAGAGCGTGCTTTTGCCGGAACCGTTGGGACCCATGATGGCGTGGACTTCGCCGGGTTTGATCTCGAGGTCGAGGCCCTTGAGGATTTCGCGGTCGGGGATGCAGGCGTGGAGGCTTTGGATTTGGAGGCTCATTCGGTTCGGTTTTGGGGGGAGAAAATGGGGAAAGAAGGGGATCAGGCGCGGTTTGCACTGGAGGCGGCGCACTTGGGGCAGAGGCCGCGGATGGCGACGTCGGTACGGGTGATTCGTGCACCTTTGGGGAGGTTCCAAAACTGGCTGGCATCGAGATCGTGGGTCGGCTCGGCATCGCTGACGGCGCCGCAACGGTCGCAGTGAAAGTGGACGTGCTCGTGGAGATTGGCGCAGAAGCGGGACTGTGAGCGCTCCACATTGACCTGCTTCACCACGCCGTGCTCGGTCAATTGGTCGAGGCAGTTGTAGACGGTGGCCAGAGAGATCGCGGAATCCCGCTCCTTCAGGCGGTGATAGACCTCGTTGGCGGTGGGATGGTCCGTGGACTCGGCCAGCACTTGGAAAACCTCGCGCCGGTGGGGGGTCAGGCGCATTTCCGTGCCGAGCAACGCCAGCCGGCATTCGAGGCCGGTCGGAGCGGAGGTGGGACGACGAGAGGAGTTCATGGGATGGAAGTCAGAATTTACTTTTTAGAATGAGTCCAAGAATGATTCTAATGCAAGAGAAACGTTGGTGGACCGCTTCTCAGATGCATCATGGGGTCAGACGATCCAGCCGTCAGCGGGCTTAGCCATGACCCAATCGACTCATTTTGAGCGGCTTAGGGCGCTCAAAAGCTCAGCTTCTTGTCGAAGTATTTGTAGGGCACCGGCGATCCAAACTTGTCTGTGTCGGTGACCTGGCCCTCAACAACTTTCCACTGCACTTTGTCTCCCAAGTCAGGAACGGGGCTGCAGTCGTGCACGTGCAGCGTGACTCGGAGGGTCTTGTGGATGTCCAGCGGGGCGGCAGGTGGCTGAAAAGTGCAGCGTTCGAAGTAGCAGCCTTCGGTGATCAGGAGAATCTCTGGAGGCAGGACACAGTCCACAAAGCGGCAGTCTTTGAGGGTCAGCCACTCTTCTTCCGCATCCTCACTGACGCCTTCTTGGAACTCGATCTTGGGGAAGGCAATATCGTGAAAGGTGCAGTTTTCCGCGAGGATGCCGGTCGACGTGACTCTCCACTGCGTCAGGAACCTCTTTGCAAACACGCAGGCCTCAAACCGAGATTTGCTGGCAAATTTGGCCCCGGATCCCCAGCCTCCGCCCTTCCCGAGTTCACAGTTGTCAAACAAGCTGCGTGTGGCTTCAACGGTCCATGCGAGATCGGATTGAACCCGCGTGTCGACGAACAGGGTGTCTTCCGACGTCCATGAGCCTCTGGCGACGAGGATGCTTCCTCCCGTAATGGAGGTGCCTGCCACGGTTGAGGCTTCGCCGGGGATCTTGGCCTTCCGATCACCGATCTCCAGCTTGCCGGAAATCGTGTATTGCCCGGGCGGAAGGGTGACTTCGCCAGAAATCGGGTGGCGTGACATCAAGTCATTGTTTGCCAGCGGGGTAGGAGGGGTGCTGGTGGGCGGAGTTTGAACAGTCGCGGTTGGGACGGGTGGCGGCGTCAGTCCGGCCGCCATCGCGGCTGCTTCCAGCCCATTTCCAGAATGCGATCCGGTGACTCGCAGGGCCAGATTTCTGGCCTGCAGGACCTGCTGTGTCTGCCCCAGACGGGTCAGCGTCTTCACCAGTTCGTTCAGTGCTGCCGCGTACTCGGAGCGGATGGCATCAAGATCCGCCTTTGCGGTCTCGTTGATTTTGGCTCGTTCTTTTTCGAGGGTCTCCCGAAAGGG
Organism: uncultured Verrucomicrobiales bacterium; assembly: GCA_963976915.1. Classification (GTDB taxonomy): domain Bacteria; phylum Verrucomicrobiota; class Verrucomicrobiia; order Verrucomicrobiales; family Verrucomicrobiaceae; genus CAXBNA01. The sequence continues at coordinate 2,845 of CAXBNA010000132.1, read as the reverse complement.
GGCGACGCCTTCGATCGTCAGCGCCCCCTTGGTCACTTGTTCCGCCCCCTTTGCCAGCAAGATCTCCCGCTCCAGCGCGAGCACGCCTTCGAGATCGCCTGCGTCTTGCGCCTTCTGACGCAACCCCTCGATCACCTTCGCATACTTGTCGTAGAGGCCCTGCCTCTCCGCCGTGGCTTGATCGATCCGGGCTTGGTAGCGGCCATTGTAGAGCGTGCTCAGCGACTCCAAAGATTGCGCCTTGGCTTGGGTGGCGGTGCACGCCCAAAGGCAGGCGACACTGGCGGCAAAGAGGACCCGTTTCATGGGCGTGAGACTAAGAATCGGCGGGTGGTTTGTCAATGAATGTAGGTTGGGGCTTGGGAGGGCAACGCTTTCCTCCTTGCCGGAGCCCCCGTCGGAGGTGAGACTTTTCCCATGACTCGGATCGGCCTCATCGGTTGTGGAAAAATGGGCGGCGCGTTGTTGCGCGGCGTGGCAGGAGCGGACGCGAACCTCCAGTTCGCGTTGAGCGATGTCGTGCCAGCCGCCGTTGAAGCGCTCAAGTCCTCACTGGCCACCGCGTCCACAGGCACTCCCTCCGAGGTGGCTGCGCAGTCGGACGTCGTGATTCTCGCCGTCAAACCCGGTGATCTGAAGAGCCTCTGCGAATCGCTCGCCACCGTCGAAGGTGACCGTCTCTACCTCTCCATCGCTGCGGGCGTGAAGATCGCCGACCTCGAGTCCTGGCTGGGATCGAGCGGACGGGTGATTCGAGTCATGCCGAACACGCCCGCCCTCGTCGGAGCCGGTGCCGCCGCCTTTGCGAGAGGTAGCCGGGCCACCGACGCGGATGCGGGGACCGCGACGAACATCCTCGGGGCTGTCGGCACCGTGGACGAAGTCTCCGAAAAGCTCCTCGACGCCGTGACCGGACTCTCCGGCAGCGGCCCCGCGTACGTTTATACCGTGATCGAAGCCCTCGCAGATGGCGGAGTGCTCATGGGTTTGCCGCGCGCCACCGCCCTCCAGCTCGCCGCGCAAACCGTGGTCGGAGCCGCGAAGATGGTCCTCGAAACCGGCCTCCACCCCGCTGTCCTCCGTGACCAAGTCACCAGCCCGGGAGGCACCACCGCTGCAGGCCTCGAACAACTCGAAGCCCACGGCCTCCCCCACGCCCTCCTCCAAGCCGTCCGCAAAGCCACGGAACGGAGTGTGGAGTTGGGGGGGTGATGCTGGACCAGTGGACGATGCACTGCCGCAAGCCCTTCTCAACCTGCGGTCGTCTACTTCGCCGGAGTCGGAGCAGTCGCCTTGTATTCTTTGAGCAGCGCTTGAATCTGCTTCTGGATGACGTCGAACTCCTCGCTCTTGCGATCCAGCGTTTCGCGTTTGGCGGCCAGTTCCTTGATCTTGATGCTCATCGCCCTGCGTTCCTCCGCCTTCTTGGCGGCTTCGAGGTCTTCTTTGGGCTCGACGTCGTCCCAGTCGTCGGTGCGGAAGACGGAGGCGGGTAGACCCTCGCTGTTGATGAGGTTGGCACCTTCGGGATTGGAGGCCCAGGCGTAGCGGACGGCGGCAGGTTTTTCTACGTTCGCGCTGCTGACGATAACGCTGTCAGATCCATCGACTTTGGCATCGGCCCAGTGCCAGACCTTGTCGGCACCCGCGATCTCGAAGCGCTTGAGCGGCCCGCCGTCGCGTGACTTCAGGCCCTCGCCGCAGTGATCGAAGGTGATGAGGGCGTGGTCACCGTTGAAGCTGGCGTCCTTGAAGAGAGGGCCGGAGATGACGATCTCGCGGCCGTAGTCTTCTGACAGGGCCCAGCGCGCGAGACGCTCTCCAACGTCGAGTTTGTTCTTTGGATGAATGTCGTCGGCTTCACCGATGTCGTTGATCACGGCCATGCCGGTCTTCGGCGTGGTGTCGAGAATGCGGCGCATGCGGTCTTGGAGCAGCGCCCAGTAATCGGGGGTGCCGGGCTCGGTGGAAGGGGCGCGGAAGTTGGCGAGCTGGGCAAAGTAGAAGGAAAAATCATCGCCCCAGCGCTGACGCCAGTCGCGGATCATCAGAGGCAGTGTTTGGTCGTAGGGAACCGCTCCGGCCTTCGCATTGCCCTCGCCCTGATACCAGATGCCACCGCGCATCGTGTAGCCGGTGAAGGGATGAATCATCGAGGCAAAAAGCACCCCGGGCTGGCCTTCGGTATCGAGCGGACGCTTCGGAGGCGTGGGTTTTTTGGCGAGCTTTCCGCGCTGATCGGCGGGCTTCTTTTTGTAGGCGTCGAAGGCCTTGTTCCAATCGGCAAGGCGAGCTTCGTAGCCTTTTTGCGCCTGTTCAGGATCGTAGGTCTCGTCGGCGGCCAGCGTGGCCTCGACCATCTTCTTGGTTCCGGGGAGGGTGAGAAGGGCCTCGCGGCTGGTGAAGGTTTCGACGGGTTTGCCACCCCAGCAGGACTTCAGGACGCCGACGGGAATGCCGAGATCGAGGTGCAGTTTCCGTGCGAAGAAAAAGGCGACCGCCGAGTAGCCGGGAACGGTTTCGGGAGTGGCGGACGTCCACTCGCCCTCGATGTCGTCTTGGTTCTCAACGGCGGTGACGAGCGGCGCATTGAACATGCGGAGCCCGGGGAGATGGGTCTTCGCGATCAGTTCCTCGTAGGCGGGCACGCGATCCATGGTGAAGAACATGTTGGACTGGCCTGAGGCAAACCAGACTTCGCCGACGAGCACGTCAGCGATCTCGACCTTGTCATTGCCGGAGGTGACGGTGAGATTCGCTCCTGCGGAGTCTGCCTCACCCGTTGGGATGCCGACACGCCATTTGCCCAGAGCATCGGCCTTGGTGGACGCAGAGTGGCCTTTGA
>CAXBNA010000131.1:0-18042 GCA_963976915.1 uncultured Verrucomicrobiales bacterium | reverse complement strand
CTCGCAGCGGACCTCTCTTCTTCCGTCACCGGACAAAGCCAAAACTGTCGCCCCCAAGCACAACGCCACCCCGTGGTGGCGACGCCCCGGCACCGCCACACTCGCCGCAGCAGCCGTCGTCACCCTCATGGGCGGTCTCAGCGTGATGCAGGAGGGTGTCTTGTCGGACACGGCACGTGGGATTGAATCGAAACGCGAGTCCGATCATGCCAGCAGCGAGAGACTTGATCGTTCAGATGCAACACGCCCTCTCAAGGACGCCCAACTTCCCGACGGCTCCCAAAGCGCCTCGATCAACGAGATGTTCGCTCTGTCTTTGGAGACTGAACCGGAGGTCGTCGGAATTGACGGTTTCATCAATTACGGGAATGGAATCTCCAATGGATCTAAAGGCACGGCTGCTCCCCAGCTTGATGTCAACCAATTGTCCATGTTGGGCGAGAGTCCCCCCAACACCGGTTCCTATGCTGTCGACACACCCATGCCCGCACCTCCCGGCCAATCTGTCTTCGGTTCCTCGCAAAACAGATTTGGCTTTGCCAGCGGTGGCAATGTGGATCGATCAGTCTCTGTCGACCTGAACGCTCCAGTAGCTTCAGCAGATCCATCGCTCGCCGAGCCACCCGTGGTCGGAATGCTTGCCCGAGGCAATCAGGAGATCTCAGCGTCGACACGCCAAAGCTCTGCTGCACCGTCCAATGGGACTCGACCTGGGATTGCGACCACGAAGCCTCAGGCCTCCGCCGCAGCACCCCCGACCACGACCGTCTTGTCCAGCATCCTCGTTGAAACCGGTGCAGAGGCCAAGACTACTGGCACTCCCGCCCAGCCAATGGCCCTGGGTGACGTTGCCGAAGAAGCCATCGCCTTCACCAATGGGCGCGATCTTCAAGAGTACGATGATGTCGAGATGCAGATCCAGCTCCCAGCCATTGCCGCCAAGGAAGCCGATGACCTCCTCCGTCTTCGGAAAGAGAAACTCTCCGATTTGAGATTGACCGAACCAGCCCCCGCACCTCCCGCCAAGCCCCGGAACGAGACCTACACGCCCATCCACGAAAACCCGTTCATGAGCGTGACGCAGGCACCGCTTTCCACCTTCTCCATCGATGTCGATACCGCCTCCTACGCCAACGTCCGCCGCTTCCTCAACGACGGCCAGCGCCCGCCACCTGACGCGGTCCGCATTGAGGAACTCGTGAACTACTTCCGCTACGACTACGAACAACCGGAGGGCGATGCACCCTTCTCCGTGAACGTCGACATCGCCGAAGCACCTTGGAATCCCACCCACCGCCTCGCACGCATCGGCCTGATGGGCCGCGAGATCCTGGATGACCGTAAGCCCGGCAACTTCGTCTTCCTCGTCGATGTCTCCGGCTCCATGAACTCCGCCGACAAACTCGAACTCGTTCAAAAGAGCCTCCGCCTTCTCACCCGCCAACTCGGCGACGCCGACCGCGTGGCCATCGTCACCTACGCGGGCAGCAGCGGCCTCGCTCTGGAGAGCACCTCAGGTGCCGATAAGCCCAAGATCACGGAAGCCATCGACCGGATGAGGTCGGGCGGTTCCACTCACGGCAGCGCGGGCATCCGGCTCGCCTATGAGCAGGCCGCCTCGAACTTCATCAAGGACGGCGTCAATCGCGTCATCCTCTGCACCGACGGAGATTTCAACGTCGGCATCAGCGATCCGGATGAACTCGAGAGCGTCATCGCCCAGAAGGCCAAGTCCGGCGTCTTCCTCAGCGTGCTCGGGTTCGGCACCGGCAACCTCAAGGATCGCACCATGGAAACCCTCGCCGACAAGGGCAACGGCAACTACGCCTACATCGACAGTCTCAGTGAGGCCCGCAAGGTCCTCGTCGAGCAGATGAACGCCACGTTCGTCACCATCGCCAAGGACGTCAAAATCCAAGTCGAATTCAACCCCGCCCAAGTCCAAAGCTACCGCCTCATCGGCTACGAGAACCGGATGCTGGCCAAAGAGGATTTCAACGACGACACCAAGGACGCCGGAGAAATCGGAGCCGGACACACCGTCACCGCGCTTTACGAACTCGTGCCCGTCGGAGCAATGCTTCCGGACGGCCGTCCCATCGTCGATGAATTGAAATACCAAGTTCCCGCCGCTCCTGCGGTCAAACCCTCCGCGGCCCCAAAAAGCAGCGAAACCCTAACGATTAAGCTTCGCCATAAGCAACCCAATGGTGAGAAGAGCCAACTCATGGAAGTCCCTGTCACCGACGAGGAAAAAACGATGAACGCCTCTCCCAAGGACTTCCAGTTCGCCTCCGCAGTCGCCGGATTCGGCCTCCTGCTCCGCAACTCCGCGCACCGTGGAGAGCTCACCTGGGACATGGTCCGCAAACTCGCCCAGAAAGGCAAGGGTCCCGACAAACTCGGTTATCGGGGCGAGTTCCTCCAACTCATCGACAAAGCCCAAGGCGCCACCGAGCGCTGACCCCATCCCGGAGGGAAAGGCTCCCGCCGCGCCCATTTCAAGAGGGAGTCACTCCCTGCCTTTCTGGACCGTGAAACTGTCGATGTCCACCCCGCACGATCCTATGGGTGACGAGAACCATCCACCGGTGCTGCATCTTATTCCCATTGCAGTCATCCGCACAAGTGGCATAGGCCGTGCTTTCGTTCAGAACCTGAACGATCCAGACCCCTTCCCCAACCCATGTCCATTCACGTCGCCCTCCGCCACGTCACCCGCTACATTTATGACCGTCCGGTGGAGCTCGGCCCTCAGGTCGTCAGGCTCAAACCGGCACCCCACTGCCGGTCAAAGGTCCTCAGCTACTCGATGAAGGTCACGCCGGAAGACCACTTCATCAACTGGCAGCAAGACCCGCAGTCGAACTACAACGCCCGTCTCGTCTTCCCAAAAAAGACGCGCGAGTTCGCCATCGAAATCGATCTCGTTGCCGAGATGGCGGTTTACAACCCCTTCGACTTTTTCCTCGAGCCCCAGGCCGAACACTTCCCCTTCCGCTACGATCCATCGCTCGCCCACGAACTCGAGCCCTTTCAGCGCAAGCTTCCGCTGACGCCTGCGCTCGGAGAGTATGTCCGGGGTCTCCGCAAGCAGTTGCTCAATGGTGCGCACCACCTCGATCATATTCCTGCTGTCAGTGCGGAAACAACGCCTGCAAGCCATGGCAAGCTGCCAGAAAGCGGGCAGATCAAGGTCAAGGAAGACAAGGACCCACGTCCACGGACCATCGATTTCCTCGTCGCCCTGAACCAGCAGGTCTGGAACGACATTTCGTACCTGATCCGAATGGAGCCGGGTGTTCAGACACCGGAAGAGACCCTGGAAACAGGAAGCGGCTCCTGTCGCGATTCATCCTGGCTTCTCGTTCAGGTTCTGCGCCACATGGGTTTGGCCGCACGCTTCGTCAGCGGCTACCTCATTCAGCTCAAGCCAGACGTGAAGAGCCTCGACGGCCCTTCGGGAGCTGAAGAAGATTTCACCGATCTCCACGCGTGGTGCGAGGTGTTCCTCCCTGGCGCTGGCTGGGTCGGTCTTGATCCCACCTCAGGACTCATGGCTGGCGAGGGCCATATCCCATTGGCCGCCACCCCTGACCCCGGAAGCGCGGCCCCAATCACCGGCGCAGTCGACTTTGCCGAGGTCGAGTTTGATTTCGAGATGAGCGTGACGCGGGTTCATGAATCTGCCCGCACCACCAAGCCCTACACGCGTGAGGAATGGGCGGAAATTGATCGGCTCGGACACCTGATCGACGACGATCTCGTCAAGCACGACGTCCGTCTCACGATGGGCGGGGAACCCACCTTTGTCTCCATCGACGACATGGACGGCGAGGAATGGAACACCACCGCCGTAGGGGTCAACAAACGCAAGCTTTCCCATGAACTGCTCCATCGACTGAAGGAGAAATTCGCCCCCGGATCGTTACTCCATTTCGGAATGGGAAAATGGTATCCAGGTGAGCCTCTGCCTCGCTGGGCGCTGGGTTGTTACTGGCGGAAGGACGGCGTGCCAATGTGGAATGACCCCAGCCTCTTCGCCGATGACACCCAACCAGGTCAATACGATGAGGCTACCTCGCAAAAGTTCGGGACTGCGCTGGCAGTCGCGCTTGGCGTCGACCCGAAGTGGCTGAAAGAAGCCTACGAGGATGCTTACTACTACATGTGGAAGGAGCGGCGCTTGCCCGTCAACGTCGACCCATTCGACTCCAAGCTGAAAAACATCGAAGACCGGGAGCGCATCGCCAAGCTTTTCGACCAGGGTCTGGACAAAGTGGCGGGCTACGCACTGCCGCTTCAACGCGCCGGATACGGCAATCAGCTCCGCTGGCAAAGTGGACCTTGGTTTGTCCGCAACGACCGGATGTTTTTGATTCCGGGAGATTCGCCGATGGGGCTGCGGCTCCCCTTGGACTCACTGCCTTGGGTCGCGGAAGGCGACTACCCGTGGATCTACCCGAGCGACCCCCACGGCTCCTGGCCTGAATTGCCGCCTCGCCCCAAGAGTCGCCAACGCTACGTTGACGCTGTTGCCGGGTGGTTTGACGACGGAGTTCCGCCCGCCCATCTCGGAGTGTACGGAGGCCAAGGCCGCCCACTCCCGCGCGAAGAGGAGCCCAAGGGAGAGGCGAAGTCCAAACCGGATGTGGAACGCTACCCAGAATACGGCGAATCCGCCGGGCACGTCATTCGGACCGCCGTCTGCTTCGAACCACGCAACGGCCATATCCACGTCTTCATGCCGCCTGTCAGTGAGGTGGAAGACTACCTGGACCTCATTGCCGCCGTCGAAGACACGGCGGCAGCACTGAAGATCCCCGTTGTCATCGAAGGCACTCCGCCTCCCTACGATCCACGGCTGACGAATTTCAAGATCACCCCCGACCCCGGCGTCATTGAGGTGAACACCCAGCCAGCCACGTCTTGGAAAGAACTCACCCACAACACCATCACCCTCTACGACGAAGCCCGCCTGACGCGCCTCGGCACGGAGAAGTTCATGGTGGACGGTCGCCACACCGGCACCGGCGGAGGCAACCATATCGTCATCGGTGGAGAGACGCCCAGCGACTCACCGCTCCTCCGGCGCCCCGACCTGCTGCGCTCTCTCTTGGCCTACTGGCAAAATCACCCCTCGCTCAGCTACCTGTTCAGCGGACTCTTCATCGGGCCCACCAGCCAGGCACCCCGTGTCGACGAGGCCCGAAATGATGCGCTCTTCGAGCTTGAGCTCGCCTTCCGCCAGATCCCCGATCACGTTCAAGTCCCGCCGTGGACCGTGGATCGCATCTTCCGCAACCTCCTGACCGACGCCACGGGGAACACCCACCGCGCCGAGTTCTGCATCGACAAGCTGTTCTCGCCCGACAGCAGCACAGGGCGGCTCGGCCTCCTTGAGTTGCGTTCCTTTGAAATGCCACCACACGCCGAGATGAGCCTGGCCCAGCACCTTCTGCTGCGCGCCGCAGTCGCCCGTTTTTGGAAGGAACCCTATCAGCACGACTGCCTCCGCTGGGGCACCGAACTGCATGACCGATTCATGCTTCCGCATTTCATCGAGGAAGACCTGAACGACGTCATTCAGGACATGACCGACGCAGGGTATCCGATGAAACGGGAATGGTTCGCTCCGCACATGGAGTTCCGGTTCCCCTCCATCGGGGCCATCAATCAGCGAGGCATCGACGTCGCCCTTCGAACAGCCCTCGAGCCTTGGCACGTACTCGGGGAGGAAGGCATGGCCGGCAGCACGGTCCGCTTTGTGGACAGCTCACTGGAGCGGATGCAGGTGAAGGTCAACGGCTTCACTCCCGGTCGCTTCAAGATCGCGTGCAACGGCTGTGAAGTTCCGCTGCACAACACGGGTACTGTCGGGGAGGCCGTTGCCGGAGTTCGCTACCGCGCTTGGCAGCCCCCCAATTGTCTCCAGCCCACGATTCCCGTCCACGCACCACTGGTCTTCGATGTCATTGACACATGGAATGGGCGCAGTATCGGAGGGTGCACCTACCACGTCAGTCATCCGGGCGGACTGAGCTACGAGTCCTTCCCCGTCAACGCCTATGAGGCCGAGAGCCGTCGCCTCTCCCGGTTCTTTCCCAATGGACACACGCCGGGCAGCATTCCCAATCCCACCCAGGTCGCCAATCCTGAGTTCCCCCTGACACTGGATCTTCGACGGGTCTAAAGCTCACCAATCCGCCCCAAAACCGATGACCTCCCCGCAAAAACGGAGGAGCACTTGAACGTGGGCTCAACGAGGCTAGGCTCAGATGAGCCAACCCTTCCACATCCCCATGTCGACTTCCCCCCCTTGGAAAAACATCCTCGTCGCCACCGACTTTTCAGAATGCTCCCAGTCAGCCGTTTCTCGCGCTCAGGAGATGTTTCAGGGAACCGAGGTGCGCTTGACCCTAATCACCGCCGTCGAACCAGCCACACACGGACTTCGCATCCAAACCGACGATGTCCACGAGCGGATGGAGGCTGAGGCCAAGGGGGCTCTCAAGAAACTCAGCACCGAGGTTTTCGGCGACGATGCCCGAGTCATGACGCGAGTCGTCCCGGCAAACCCCGCTGATGCAATCTGCGAAACCGCCACCAACACCAGTGCGGACTTGGTGATCGTCGGCTCTCATGGAGCCACGGGATTGAAACGGTACCTTTTGGGCAGTGTTGCGGAGAAGGTCGTACGGCACGCGCCTTGTTCGGTTCTTGTCGTTCGATAGCTTCCCCCGCTACCTTACTCCGAGAACCCGTGTGATTGCCGACCTCCTCCCCCACGTTGCCATGCTCCTCTGCGGAGTGTTGCTCGCTTGGTTTGGTGGGGAATGGTTTGTGAAAGGCGGCGTCAGTCTTGCCCTCTGGGCGAGGTGGCCGACAGCGATCGTCGGAGCCACTGTGGCGGCTTTCGGCACCTCATCTCCAGAGATGATGGTGGCCATTCATGCGGCCCGGTCAGGGGTTCCCCAGATCGCACTCGGTGACATCATGGGCAGCAATGTCATCAATGTCTCACTGGTCTTGGCCATCGTCGTTGCGATGGCGGGCCTTCGAACCGGAGGCAAGGATGTGATGCGAGACTGGGGCATGGCTTTGGTGCTCCCGGTCCTGCTGGGCTGGATCTTCTACGACGGGCTGTTTTCACGCGGGGATGCAGCGGTGCTGCTCCTATGTTTTTCTGCCTGGATGTTCCGAATGCTCAAGGACGCACGAGCCCACGCAAGGGCCCATCGCGAAAGTGGTGAGCATTACGATCCCGCCCCACTTCGAAAAACCCTGATCTTTCTGCTCATCGGCTTGGTCATGTTGATCGGAGCTGCTCAACTCGTCGTCCACGGCGGACAGGGCGTGGCGCAGGTACTCGGATGGAGTAATTTCATCGTCGGCGTGGTCGTCGTGGCCATCGCCACGAGCACGCCGGAATTGGCCACCACGCTCATTGCCAGGATGCGTGGACACGATGAAGTGGGGCTTGGCAACATCCTCGGCAGCAACATTTTCAACATGTGCATCGTCGCTGCATTGATTGCCCTCATCCGCCCCTGCGAAGTCTCCTTCGAAGAGGTCTGGCCAAGCCTCGCGTTCAGTTTCGGAACAGTCCTGCTGATCTTTCCTGGAAAGAACAGCCGCTTGGGTCGGACCCGCGGCTTTCTACTGCTGGGATGCTACGTCGCTTTCGTGATTTTCACGCTTCGTTCGGGCGGTTCGAGTGCCGTGCATTGAAGTTCACGCAGTCCTCGTAACGGACTCCGCTGCCCCCGAAGATGTCCAACGCACTGCCCACCGTGCCATCCACGCGTCCACGGCTCACCCGATCAATGGTTTCCAGATCTTTCAGCGTGCTGATCCCACCGGCATAGGTCACAGGAATGGGAGACGCGTCCCCGAGGAAACGCGTCAACTCCTCATCAATCCCCTCGCATTTCCCCTCCACATCGACAGCGTGGACAAGGAATTCCGAACAATGCTCAGCGAGCCTCACCAGAGTCTCGTGATCCACTCGAAGGTCGGTCATCGTCTGCCAGCGATTCATGGCGACCTTCCACCCACCCTCAGGAACCGCCCGGCAGCTAAGATCCATCACCAACCGCTCCTTCCCGACTGACGCCACCATCTCCCGAAGGCGGGGTTCCGAGAATGAACCGTCGGAATCAAACAGGTAACTCGTGACGATCACATGGCTGGCACCGGCGTTCAGGTAGCGCTCAGCGTTGCCGGGTCGAATGCCTCCCCCCACATGGAGGCCCCCGGGATAGGCTCTCACGGCCGAACAAGCAGCCTCCTCATTCCCAGCTCCAAGCATGATGACATGCCCCCCGGGTAGGTTGTCTTGTTGATACTTGGACGCATACCACTCCGGTGAGTGGTCGCTGACAAAGTTGGTCCGAAGACCGTCCCCTCCGTCGGTCAAAGTCGAGCCGACGATCTGCTTCACACGGCCCTCGTGCAGGTCAATGCAAGGCCGAAAGCGCGTCATATCAGCTCTGAAACAGGACGGGGGCGAAGATCGGCAACCCCGTTGGGAAACATCCGCTTTCTCGCGGTCAGAATCTCAGGTTCCTCCGCAGAGACCAACACCACGTGCTCGTAATGCGCGGAGGGTTTCCGATCCAAGGTGATCACCGTCCACTGATCTTGCAAGATTCGAGTGTTGGGCGTACCCAAATTCACCATCGGCTCAATCGCCAAAGTCATGCCGGCCTTCAAGCGGGGACGCTGGCCCTTCTTGCCGTAATTCGGCACCTGGGGCTCTTCATGGAGCTTTCGACCGACGCCATGCCCCACGAACTCCCGCACCACGGTAAACCCATGTCGGGTGACATGCTCCTCAACCGAAGCGCACAGATCACCCAGCATATGACCATCACGCGCATGATCTGCGGCCACCAGTAGAGACTCCTCGGTCGCGGCGAGCAAACGGAGCGTGTCTTCAGCCACATTCCCTACCGGCACGGTCAACGCATTGTCACCAATCCAACCCTCGAACTCGATCCCCACATCGATCTTCACGACGTCCCCGTCCTGAATCACACGCGGTCCTCCGATTCCATGAACCACCTCTTCATTGACCGAGATGCAGATGTTCCCGGGAAAACGTCGGTAGCCTAGGAACGCGCTCTTGCATCCCTTCTTGGCCATCAAATCGGCCGAGAACCGATCCACCTCCCCCGTCGTCACTCCCTCACGAACCTGAGCGGCGGTCTCCAACAGGACATCGCGGGCCATCTGGCAGGCCCTGCGAATCCCATCCTGCTGCTTCCCATGACGAATGGGAATGCGGCCAGCGGTGAGAGCCATGATTGATTCAGTGCAGTGGGTGAGGTGTCTTCTGCCATGAATGGCAGAACTGCTTAGCGGATACCGGCCTTGGCAAAGTAGAAACTCACACCGGCGAGAACGATGATCGCAATCCCGACCCAGAGCCAAACCACCAGGGCCGAATCAGCCCCACGCCCGCCAGCTTGAACCCGATCAAAGCGACCGCGAATCCGGCCCTTCTTGAGGAAGCCATCGTAGTGGCTCTGAAGGAGGTGGGTCTCCACCTGACGCATGACATCAAGCACGACGCCAACCAAAATCAGGAGACTGGTGCCCCCGAAGAACTGAGCTGTCTGAGGTGCAATCTGCATGACCTTACCCACAATACCGGGCATGACATAGAGGGAGGTGAGGAAGAGGGCTCCAGCGAAGGTGAGGCGGCTCATGGTGAAGTCGAGGAAGTCAGCCGTCGGCCGGCCCGGACGGATCCCTGGAATGTAACCACCACTTTTCTTGAGGTCTTCGGAGATCTGGGTCGGCTGGAACATTGTCGCCACCCAGAAGTAACTGAAGAAGAAGATCAGACCTGCAGAAACCGTGTAATAGATCCATCCCGAGGCCAGAGCTGTGGCAAAGTTCGTGACCCAGCGCACGTCAGGGAACATGGACGACAAGATCGACGAGGGGAACAACAGGATGGCTTGGGCAAAGATGATCGGCATCACGCCCGAATAATTGATTTTCAGAGGCAGATACTGAGTCTGACCGCCATAGACCTTCCGACCCACCACACGCTTGGCATACTGGATCACGATTCGCCGGGTGGCCTGCGTCAACGCAATGACCCCGGCAATGACCAGCACCATGAACGCGAGCAGAAGAACCAGCATCACGGGCTTGCCCATGTCGCTCGTCGCGCCTCCAACGTAGGTTTGCCAAACTTGAACCAGTGCCCCTGGAAGGTCGGAAACGATGTTCACACAAATCAGGAGGGACACACCGTTGCCAATACCCCGCTCCGTGATCATCTCACCCAGCCACATCATCAGCATGGTTCCCGCCGTGATCGTGATCACGGTCGTGAAAAGGAATCCGGGCCCGTAGTCGGGCACCAAGGGTCGTCCGAGTCGATCAATGGTATCTTGCAGACCCGCCAAAAAGATGTTTTGACCCGGGTTCTCCAGTGACTGGGCCAACAGGTAGCCCTGAAACAAACACAGGGCAATGGTCGCCAGCCGAGTGTATTGCGTGATCTTCTGCCGGCCACCGTCTTCCCGGGCGAGCTTGCTCAACTTCGGCACAACGGCGGTGAGAAGCTGCAGCATGATGGATGCACTGATGTAGGGCATGATCCCCAAGGCGAAGATCGCGCAGTTTTGCAGACCTCCACCACTGAAGACGTTCAGAAGGGCCGCCACTTGCGCTGCTCCAGACGAAGCGTCTGCCGTGCGATTGTTGACCCACTCCGCGAGAAGTTGCGCATCGACGCCAGGAAGCGTGATGGCCGTACCAATGCGGACGATGACAATCATCGCCAGGGTGAAGAAGATTCTGGAACGAAGTTCCGGGACCTTCAGACTGTTCTTGAAAGCAGAGATCATGAGTTTCGGGAAAAAAGAAACGGTGAGCGAGATCTACCTCCAACCCGACAGGTTGTCTGGAGACCAGCCCACCGTGATAGAGGAAGAAGAATGATTCAGGCGGCGACGCTGCCGCCCGCTTTTTCGATTTTCTCTTTGGCGGCGGCGCTGACCTTGGCCCCTTCGATGGTGAGCTTGCGGCTCAATTCACCGACGCCCAAGATCTTGATCGCATCGCAATTGCGATTGACCAGATTCTTCTCACGAAGGGAAGCTTCGTTGACGGTCGCGCCGTCCTCGAATGCGGCTTCAAGCTGGCCAACATTGACGACTTCAAAAACCGTCTTGAACTGGGCATTGCTGAATCCCTTCTTGGGAAGGCGACGGAAAAGTGGCATCTGGCCACCTTCGAAACCTGGGCGAATACCGGCACCGGCACGAGCCTTCTGGCCTTTGTGCCCTTTGCAGGAAGTTTTTCCGTGACCGGAGGCAGGACCGCATCCGATGCGCTTGCGAGAACGCTTGGCTCCTGGGCTGGGTTTGACGTCTTGGAGTCTCATGATGGGGAAAATAGAATAGGGGAACTGCAAACGAAAAAGATTAGAGAGCCTTGCGCTCTTTCACTTCCTTGCCGCGTGCGCGGAGGATGTCGTCTCCACGCCGCAGAGCGTAGAGCGCGGCCAGAGTGGCCTTGACGACGTTGGCGTGATTGCTGGAACCGAGCGACTTGCCGATCACATCCTTAACTCCAGCGGCTTCCAGCACGGCGCGGGCACCACCGCCTGCGATAATTCCGGTTCCGGGAGCTGCAGGACGGAGAAGAATGAAACCGCCGCCATGCTGGCCAACGACTTCGTGAGGAATGGTTGTTCCGTTGAGGGCCACCGACTTGAGCTGTTTCTGCGAAGACTCGGTCGCCTTCTTGATGGCATCGGCGACCTCATTGGCCTTACCAAATCCAAAACCGACTTTGCCCTGCTGATCGCCGGAAACGACGAGCGCACTGAAACTGAATCGACGCCCCCCTTTAACGACCTTGGCGCATCGGTTGATGTGAACCACCTTTTCGATGGGTTCCGGACGCGAATCACCACCGTCGGTGAATGTGTCGGATGTGCTGAAAGTTGCTTCTGCCATAACTGTGTGATGCGTCGATGATTAAAACTGAAGGCCCTTTTCGCGAGCCGCGTCGGCAAGGGCTTTCACCTTGCCGTGATAAACGAAACCGCCGCGGTCAAACACGATCTGGGAGATGTTCTTGGCGAGGGCGCGGTCGGCAACGGAATTGCCAATCTTTGTAGCGGTCTCCACGGAAGCCTTGCTGTCCCCAAAACCCTTCTCTTTTGTCGAGGCGGAAGCAATGGTGTGACCTTTCTCATCATCGATGAGCTGGGCGTACACATTGCGGTTGGAAAAATACACGGCCAAACGAGGACGCTCGGCGGTGCCTTTGATTTTCTTGCGAATCCGACGACGAACACTCGTTCGGATGGTTTTGCGATCTTTCGATGCCATGATCTTTTCTTCTGCCTCTGTTGAAATGGATTATTTGACGCTCTTGCCGGCCTTGCGACGAACGTGCTCGCCTGCATAACGGACACCCTTCGCCTTGTAGGGCTCCGGCGGATAGTAGCCGCGAATCTCCGCAGCCAGTTGACCAACCACCTGCTTGTCGATGCCTTCGATGGCGATCTTGGTATTGTCGGTAACGGTCACCTTCACTCCCTCGGGAATGGGGTGGAGACGCGGGTGGGATTGTCCAAGGTTGAGATCAATGTCGGAACCCTTGACCGCAGCCTTAAAGCCCACGCCGTGGATCTCAAGATTGCGCTGGAAGCCCTGACTCACTCCGAGAACCATGTTGCTGATCAGACGCTGGGACGTGCCGTGAAGGGCGCGCACCTTGCGATCATCAGAAACACGAGTCACCGCAACGGTGCCATTCTCATTGGTCAGCTCGATCCCCTCGGGGAGTGTCCAGTCCAGCTTGCCCTTGGGCCCCTCGACGAGGATGCTGCGATCATCGCCGTATTTGAGCGAGACCTTGTCTGGAAGTGAAATGGGTTGTTTGCCTACTCGTGACATAATTGTATCCTCCGATTACCAAACAAATGCGAGAAGTTCACCGCCGACCTTCGCCCGGCGAGCCTTGGAGCCACTCATGACGCCGCGAGACGTCGACAGGATTGAAATGCCGAGCCCACCAAGCACGCGGGGGATCTCGCCACAAGACACGTATTTGCGAAGCCCCGGGCGGCTCACGCGCTGCATCTTCCGGATGATCGGCGCACGGCCCTCATACTTGAGCTTCAGCTTCAGCCGAGGATGGGTTTCTGAGGTGTCCACCTCGTAGTTCCAGATGTAACCTTCTTCCTGAAGGATGCGGGCAATCTCAGCCTTCATCTGGGAAAACGGGGCAAAGACATCTTCCTTGCCAGCGGCAGAAGCATTACGAATGCGGGTCAAAAAGTCGGAAATGGGATCAGTCATGATCGGGTCCTCTTGGAAAAATCAGGGTTAGGCAGCCGGTGCGTCCATCTTGTCAGGGTTCTTACCGCGGAACGGCATGCCCAAGGCGCGGAGCAATTCGCGTGCGTGATCGTCGCTGTTGGTCGACGTCACGAAGGTGATGTCGAAGCCCAGCTGGCGCTTGATTTTGTCGAGCTCAACCTCAGGGAAGATCGTCTGATCATTGACCCCGAGTGTGTAGTTTCCGCGACCATCAAAGGCCTTTGGAGCCACACCGCGAAAGTCACGAATACGAGGAATCGCCGTGCGGACGAGACGCATCAAGAAGTCATACATGCGGCGGCCACGAAGAGTCACCTTGGCCCCAACAGGCTCGCCCTCACGAAGTTTGAAGTTCGCGATGGCCTTCTTACTGAAAGTCACGATCGCCTTTTGGCCGGTGATGAGTCCGATTTCAGCCGCGGCATCTTCGACTGCTTGCTTGCGCTCGGCCTGAGAGCCGACGGCGCAGTTGACCACGATCTTTTCAAGACGTGGCACTTCGTGGACGTTTTTTAGTCCCAGTTGAGTCTTCAACTGGTCGCGGAGTTTGTCCCTGTAGAGGGCTTGCAGGATGGGTTCCATGGGGTGTTTGGGTAACGACGCCTTTCCTCTGATGGCTCCGGCATTGGACCGGCGCAGAGAGCAGAGGGGGAGTCAACTTGGTGAACTACTTCTTCTTTGCAACTTTCTTCTTCAGCGTTTCCTTCGCCTTTTGCTCAATGAGCTTCACGTTGGAAATGTGGATCGGGCCTTCTTTCTCAATGATGCCCCCTTCAGGACGTTCTTGAGAGGGTCGGACCGCCTTCTTGATCATGCGGACGCCTTCCACCAACACGCGTTGTTTGACAGGGTCAACCTGCATCACGGTGCCCTGGGCACCCTTGGCGGCTCCGGCGATCACCTGAACGTGATCTCCTCTTTTAACATGGGTTTTCTGACGGCTCATAGTACTTCGGGAGCGAGGGAAACGATTTTCATGAAGTTCTTGTCCCGGAGCTCACGAGCAACCGGTCCAAAAATGCGACTTCCGCGGGGGTTGTTGTCCTTGTCGATGATGACAATGGCATTCTTGTCGAAGCGGAGGACGGATCCATCGGAACGACGAATTGGATAGGCGGTGCGGACCACGACCGCGCGGACGACCTCGCCCTTCTTGACTGCCGCTGTCGGAGTCGATTCACGGACGTGGCAGGTGATCACATCACCAATGCGAGCCGTCCGCGTGCCCTTCTTGCCAAGCACACCAATCATCTTGGCTTTGCGAGCGCCGGTGTTATCGGCCACGCCCACTTCTGATTCCATTTGTAACATAGTCTGTTTCTCCTTGGGAAAACGATCCTTTGACTGCTCTGCCTCTCAGCTCAGTGCGAGAGAACTTCCTTCAATACCCAGCGCTTCAGCTTGCTGATGGGGCGTGTCTCCTCGATCTCCACCTTGTCACCAGTCTTGGCTTTGCCTTCTTCGTCATGGGCGTAGAACTTTGACGTGCGACGGATGATTTTGTGAAACCTTGGGTGAGGGACGCGGCGCTCCACTTCGACGACCAAGGTCTTGTCCATCTTGTCCGACACAACGACACCCACACGGGTTTTGCGCACGGCCACACGCTCTGTGGGTTGTTCTACTGGGGTCTCTGCCTCACTCATGATCTAAAAGGTCCTCTGCTTGTAAGTTTGAAATTTGGGATGCCGCTCAAGCAACGCTGCCTGCCACCGAACGTTCGCTGATGATGGTCTCGATGCGAGCCACTTCGCGACGAACCGTGCGGAGACGGGATGGGTTCTCCAATTGTCCGCTCTGCTGCTGCACGCGCAGACTGATGGTTTCATGCTTCAGCTCGCGCCGACGAACGGCGAGTTCTTCCACAGTCAATTCACGGAGTTCTTTGGTCTTCATATCAGGGGTCGTCAGCGACGGGAAAGTAAACGTTGTCGGATTTAGTGGGTGGAGCTCCGCGTCACGAAGCGCGTCCGGATGCCCAGCTTGTTGGCAGCAAGGCGGCAGGCCTCGCGAGCGATGGTTTCGCTAACACCAGAGACTTCAAAAAGCATCGTCCCAGGCCGAACGACGGCAACCCAAGCTTCTGGCGCGCCCTTACCCTTACCCATCCGGGTTTCCGGCGGGCGGGACGTGATTGGCTTGTGTGGGAAAATGCGAATGAACACTTTGCCCTTCCGCTTGAGGTGACGAGTGATGGCCACCCGGCAAGTCTCGATCTGGTTGTTCTTGACCCAGCCGCGTTCAAGCGTCTGCAGTCCGAACTCACCGAAATCCAGCTTATTGCCACTGGTCGCATTTCCAGAGCGGCTTCCACGCTGGGTTTTGCGGTATTTAACTCGATTGGGCAAAAGGGCCATAACTCTGTCTCCTGGGGGCTAAAAGGGGTTGTTTGAAAAGGTAAATTGAGGAACTCAAGCCTGCGCTGGGGCTGGCTGGGAATCAACTGCTGGCGCCGCAGGTGCCGGTGCTGGGGCAGGTGCACCGCCTCCTCCACCATATCCACCGCCAGGACCACCACGATTGTCACGACGAGGACCACCGCGGTTGTCGCGATCACCACGACGACGATCAGGACGAGGAGCCGAAGTCCCTTCCGGGGCATTGCCACGGTTCATCCAGCACTTGATGCCGATGATACCATAAACGGTACGAGCCTCTGCAAATCCGTAATCGATGGGAATCCGAAGCGTTTGAAGCGGAACCTTGCCTTTACGGTACCATTCGGCTCGTGCGATGTCCGCACCACCCAAGCGACCCGCACAACGGATTCGAATTCCCTCGGAACCCATGTCCATGGCAGTCTGAACGGCGCGCTTCATGGCACGACGGAACGAGATCCGGCGCTCAAGCTGAACGGCCACGTTCTCTGCCACCAATTGCGCGTCGAGCTCAGGCTGCTTGATCTCAAAGATATCAATCTTGACCTGCTTGCCACCGCACATCTCGGAAATCTTCTGACTCATCACGTCGATCTCTTGACCCTTGCGGCCAATGACGAGACCAGGGCGCGCCGTATGAAGGGTCACACGAACCAAGTTCCAAGCACGTTCGATCACAATGCGCGCAACTGCTGCCTGCATCAGTTTCTCCTTCAGGTAACCCCGAATGGCGAGGTCACTGTGCAAAGCGTCCGC
Source organism: uncultured Verrucomicrobiales bacterium (assembly GCA_963976915.1). GTDB lineage: Bacteria > Verrucomicrobiota > Verrucomicrobiia > Verrucomicrobiales > Verrucomicrobiaceae > CAXBNA01. The sequence continues at coordinate 1,550 of CAXBNA010000131.1, read as the reverse complement.
ATACTCTTTCTCAGGAGCGTACCACTTGGAGCGCCAGTCCTTGTTGACTGCGAGTCGGAAGCCGATTGGATTTACTTTCTGTCCCATAAATAATTCTCTCCGTTCAGGATGATCGTGTCTGGCGCTCGTTACTTAGCCGCCTTGTTCTTGGAAATGTGGCGATGCTTCTCCTTGGTCTCGCCCTCAGCCGGGGTGCCAACGATGACGGTGAGGTGGCTCATGCGCTTCTTGATCGGTGACGCGGAACCACGTGCACGAGGCATGATGCGTTTGATGGTCGGTCCAGGAGTCGCAACGGCTGAGATCACCACCAAATCATCGGCATCCAGATCGTGGTTGTTCATGGCATTGGCCACCGCTGAGCGGAGCACTTTGCCAATCAGCAACGATGCTTTTTTGGGGGTAAAGTCGAGGACGCTCAGTGCTTGGGAAACCGGCATGCCTGTAATGGCACGGGTAACTTGGCGCGCTTTCTGCGACGAGATTCTGGCGTATTTGTGGATGGAGCGGACTTCCATGATGCTCTGTGTATTAGAATGAACGGCTTGTGTCGGCCTCACCGCGGTCACCGACTTGAATCGGATCGGCGGCATTGGCGAGTTCCTGAACCACGGCCCCGGACACCGTCGCACGGACGTCTGTCACTAGAACCTTGGCTATCGGTTTGTCTTCACGAAAAATTTGAAATGGCATTCCCGGCTTCACTCCGTCGCGGCTTCCCACACCGATCACGGCGACGCCGAGGTCAGGCTTCATGCTCACGACTCGAATATCGGTGAGATCCTGTGGGGCGGACTCGTCAACGCGACGCGGGGCGAACTGAAGCACCTTCTCTGCCTCAGCCAGGGATTGGTTGAGTTGGGCTGCCGAGGCCTCATCTGGAGTCTCCACCGTGGAAGCGAACTGAATGCTGGACTCGGCCAAATCGATGAGGCGCTCGGAGAGAACCAGCCGCTGCTGTTCAGCAAGCCTCAGATCCCCCAAAGCCGCAAGAAGACGGTTCTGCATTTCATCGGTCGCATTCTCGAGAGCCGCAATCCCCAAGCCTTCAAGGAGGCCACGGAGCCGCTCATAGCGATCCTGAAATTCAGCCGCCTCTTCATTGGCCGCAGCCGCACTTTGAGCCAAGGCCTCACTGCGGGACTGGGCGCTGCTCAACTGCGCCTCAAGTGCCTGGATCTTGGAGGCCGCAACCTCCAAAGTGGTGCGAAGCTCCAACAACTCCAGAGACTCCTGTGCCATGGCCCGACCACAGACAGTCACCAGCACTGCGAAAAGCAGTGTCGCGAAGGACTGTTTGAGGCTGGAGGAAATGGCGTGCATGAGGGAGTTTGAGAGGGCCAGACGGACCTTACTTGGCTGCTTTCTTGGTGTGGGCACCGTGACCCTTGAAGGTCCGGGTGGGTGAAAACTCACCCAAGCGATGTCCAACCATGTTTTCGGTCACGTAAACGGTGACGAAATCCTTGCCGTTGTGGACGAGGAAGTTGTGCCCCACGAGGTCGGGCGTAATCATCGAGCTACGAGCCCAGGTCTTGATGGGCTTCTTG
>CAXBNA010000130.1:0-18155 GCA_963976915.1 uncultured Verrucomicrobiales bacterium | reverse complement strand
CCATGTTAAAGCGGTGACAGGCGAAGCAACCGACCGCGCCAAAACTGTTGCGGCCATTTTCGAAATCCCGTCCGCCCTCAAACCCGGCACCAAGCCAGGATTCGAGATCGGCCATGGTCCAGGCTTTGTGGAAGGTCAGGGCCTTGGCGGCGTAAGCCGGTGCCTTCGGCTCGGGCTTGGCGTTGAGGATCGGTTCGAGCGCCTTTTTCTCATCTGCACTCAGGCCCGCGATGGCGTCCTTTTTGATGTCCTCGATGAAAAGCCCAAAGCTGGCGCCGCCGGTGTAGTTGGCCGCCTTCAGGAACCACTTGAAGTAACTCTCGCGCAATTCCGGGGTCCATCCGCTGCGGGCTAGCCGGAGCGCCTTCGCGTAGGCGATCTGCTCCTCTTGAGTCGGCGCGGAGTCGAGCAGCGGCACGGCCTTGGCGACGACGGATTCGTCACCGCAGAAGACGAGCAAGTCGCAGAGGTCGATCCCGAGCCCAACGTTCTTGTGAGGAAACAGCGGGCCGAATTTTGCGATGGCCTCGCTCTTCTGCGCATCGGTGGGGTCACCCAGGCGGGCAAAGGCCAGGGCGTAGTTTCGCGCGAGCGTGATCGTATTGGCGGGCGACAAACCTTCGACGGAAATGCCGGCCAGCTTTGCGAGCACAGCATCGCGGGCGTCCTCCTTGCTGCAACGGATCAAGGCCATGAGGGCGGTCAGCGAGGCGCGGGTGTCGGTCTCCGCGAGCGCGCGGTCGCGCCATCGAGCCACGGGGTTGCTTTCGACGACGATGCGGGCGGCATTGCGAATGAGACGATCCGGATGGCCGAGGTTCGCCCAAGCGAGTTCGAGTCCTTCAGCACCGGGTTTCCCATGGTGGGCCTCCAGGCTGCGGCGGAGCGCGTGGAGTTCGGCGGGCTTGCCTTCGAGCTTCATCGGGTTGGGCTCGGTGCTCTCGCTGCCGGTGTAGGTGACACGATACAGGCCGGACTGCGTGCGGCGGCCGCCGATGGTGAAGTAGAGCGCTCCATCCGCCGGATTCACGGCGAGGTCGGTCAGCGGCAGCGGTTGCGCGCTGATGAACTCCTCCACCTCACCCGCATATCCCGCGCCCTGCGGCGTCAGGTGCACGGCGTAGAGTTTGCCGTAGCTCCAATCAGCGACGTAAAACGCCTCCTGATACTTCGCCGGAAACTTGGCTCCGTAGCCGAAGGAAACGCCGGTCGGTGAGCCGGGACCGACATCGACGATCGGCGGCGCACCGTCCTCCCAGCGCACGGGCCATTTGGCGGAACCGTTGCGCCAGCCGTAGTCCGAACCGCTGAGCACCTGGCACACCCGCGTCGGGCGATACCAGGGCGTGTTCATGTCCCACTCCATGTCGGCATCGTAGGTAAACAGGTCGCCCTCGTGGTTGAAGGCCGCGTCGTACTCGTTGCGGAAGCCCGTGGTGAGAAGTTCCCAGTATTTACCGTCGAGGCTCACTTTGGCCACCCAACCGCGCGGTGCCATCGCATCCCGCATGAAACCACGGCCGACGATGCGCGGCTGAAGGATGTCTTCCCGCCAAACCTCCGGCACGCGGGAGAGGTCGATGTCCGGAATCGGCGTCTGGTTTCCGACGACAACATAGAGCGACTTTCCATCCGGCGCGGGCACCACGGCGTGCGGTCCGTGCTCGCCCGAGCGTTCGGTGTAACCGCGCAGCAGCGTGACCTTGTCGAAGGTGTCGTCCTTGTCGGTGTCCGCAACCTGGTACAAGCCGCGCCCCTGAAACTCGTTGCCGTTCACCTGGAGGTAAATCGAGCCGTCGATGAAGGCGAGGCCTTGGGCGGCTCCGATCTCGAGGTCAATTTTCTCCACCTTCGTTTCAACGGAGCTGCCGAGTGCCGGCGGCGTGACGCGATAGAGGAAGCCGTATTGGTCGGAGACAAGGATGCGGTTCTTGTCGTCGAAGCACATCGCCACCCACGACCCCTGATCGTCCTTCGGCACCGAGTAAAGCAGCTCTACCTGGAACCCTTCCGGCGCATGGATCATGTCCACCGGCGTGGCCGCCTCGAGGGCGAAGCAGGACGTGGACGAAGCGGCGAGGCAGCCGAGGGCGAGGAGGAGGCGGGGTGAAGTCATGATCAGGATCGGTGGATGAGTTTCCGAAGGAGGTTGGATAAAAAGGTTACGATCTGTCGAAGAATGAATCCAGAATGAAATCAACTCCGACGAATGGAAGCGAGCATGGAGCCCGTATTTCCTTAACCATGTCCGATTTCGTCTCTCCTCCCACCACCTCCGGCGTCAGTCGCCGTCACATGATTTCTGCGGCTTTGGCGGGGGCGCTGGGAGCTCCTTCGATGGTGATGTCGGAAGCGGCGAAGGCGAGCGGCGATGGGTTTACGGAACCGGAACGGGACGTGCCTTTGGTGACCGATGCAGATGTCATTGTCTGCGGGGGTGGACCGGCGGGGATGGCGGGGGCGAATGTGCGTCTGTTTGAATGGCGGGGTTGTCTCGGCGGCGTGTGGACGGCTGGATTGCTGGGCTACCTGCTGGACTTCGACAAGAACGGCTTTGCGGCGGAGCTGAACCAAAAACTCACGGAGCGCGGCATCCGGCGCGGGGACAGCAAGAGCCACATCTGCTACGAGCCGGAGGGCATGAAGCTCCTGCTGGAGGAGATGTGCGTCGAGGCAGGCGTGAAATTTCAACTGCACACGAAGGTGTCGGCCGCCTACCTCGAAGGGCGGCGCATCACGACGGTCGTGACGGAGTCGAAGTCGGGTCGGCAAGCCTGGCGGGCTCCGGTGTTCATCGATACGACGGGGGATGGCGATCTCGGCGCGCTGGCGGGCTGCGGATTTGAGTTTGGCGAGGACGCGAGCTGCCCCTGCCAGCCGATGTCGCTCAATGCGCTGCTGGTGTGCAAGGACGCAAGCGCGCTCGGCGACTTTGTGCGCTACGGAAACCCACCTCCGGGGGACAAACCGAACGAGGAGAAGAAGAATCTGTTCCGCGCGGAGATCGAGAAGACGGGCCATTTTCCCTCTTATAGCAAACCGACGCTGTGGCAGATCCGCGACAACCTGCTGCTGGTGATGATGAATCACGAGTATGGCGTCGAGGCCTTCAACGCGGCGGCGGTCACGGAAGCGACGGTTCGGGCTCGTTCCGAACTGCACAAGATCGTCAATGGCCTCAAAAAGCTCGGCGGTGCCTGGGAAGGCTTGCAGATCGCGGCGACGGCGGAGCAGATCGGCGTGCGTGACGGGCGGCGGCTGCGCGGTCGATACGTGGTCAAGGCTGACGATGTGGCCACCGGCGCTCGGCATAAGGATGCGGTGACGCGGGCGACTTTTGCGGTGGACATCCATGCGCTGAGCGCGGAGCACAACAAAACGGCGGGCTACTCCAACCGCGGCATCAAGACGAAGCCCTATGACATTCCTTTGCGGGCGCTGATCGCTGAAGAAGTGGATGGCCTGATGATGGCGGGTCGGAACATCAGTGGCGATTTCATTGCGCACTCCAGCTATCGGGTGACGGGCAACGCGGTGGGCATGGGTGAGGCAGCAGGCGTGGTGGCGGCGATTGCGGCAGCGACGAAGCGTTTGCCTCATGAAGTGGAGTGGGCCGAAGGCGCGGCGAAGTTGGAAGCCATGGGCCAGCGTGTGTAGAAAACGGCCGCCTAGATTTCCTCATCGCCCTTGGGCGGACTGACATCGCCATCCGCGCGGACTCTGGCTTTCAGCTCAAGAATGCGATTGAGCGTGATGGAGGCGGCGCTGAAGGTGGTGGGATCGGTCGATGCGCCGACGGCTTCAAAAATCGGGCGGACGACGGCCTCCATTTCGTCGACGTAGAGATGAATCCCGGGGATGTCGGGTTGCTTGAGGACCTGATCACACACCGCCCCCAGCGCACGGAGGAAGGAGGCGCGCGAAGGCACGCCGGGCTCGTTCTGCTGCCCGATGGGATATTTGCGCAACGCGGACAGAGCGTTTTCGATCGCTTCGTGGGCAAAGGGAGCGGCTTCCACGGCAGTGGCCGCTTCCTGACACAGGCAGGTTTGGGCAAAGGCGAGCGAGCCCACCGCAGTGACCCAAGCCGGACTGTCATCGCGCTCCGTCGTGAGCTGCAGCGCCGCGCGGGCGGATTGGATTGACGTTCTGAGCCCCTCGGCGTTTTCCCGATTCTGCGCAGCGAGGAACTGAGCGAACGACAGGGCGGCCAAGGACTCCGCCCTTTCCTGAAGACGTCGACCAAGCATGCGGACGTCGATGCTTCCGGCCGCGAAGGACGCGGGCCGCCGCTCGAGCGCGGACTGAAAATGAAGTTCCGCTTCGGCGAGCCGGTCGTCTTTCTGCTCCCGTTCGGCAGCGGCCTGAAGGGTGAGGGCCAGTCCGAGTTTGTGATGCAAGGTGGCTTTCAGAAACGCCTGATCGCTGGGTTCGGCGAGAGCCAGCGCTTTCGACAGCATCTCCACCGCCTTCGCAAGATGCCCGGCCATCTCCTCCGAGGCCGTTCCCGCAATCGCTCGCTCCGCCATCGCGGCGCGCTTCAGCCACGCCTCGCCTTCCAATCGCTTGGCAGCGACCTGCGCCAGCGGGGTCGCTGTTTTCATCTGGGCGAAGGCGTCGCCGGCGGCACGGGCGGCCTCGATCATCGAGGCAAGTTCGCCATCGGGATCTTCGGGGAAAAAGTTCACCTGACTCCAGTGGTAGCTGGCGAGATCGAGCTGCAGCCACGCACGTTGCTCTTCGGTACCTTTGGACTTCGCAAGCACGGCGATGGCTGTTTGGTAGGCTTCAGCGGGACTGAAGTCGGCCCGGCCTCCCTGCCAGGCAGCGTCCCCGGCATTGCGATACATGTGGGCAACCTGGCTCGGCGTGAACTGATCCATCATGCCCTCCATCTGTGGAGCGAGGGACCAAGCCATTTCAGCCGCCAATTCCTGATTTCCCGAGATGAGGTGACCATCCACGGCGAGCACGCGATCCTTCGCATTCGATGCGCGACGACTGAGGCCTTTCACTCCTCCTTCCGAAAGGTGCGACCGCTTGGCCACTTCCTCCTGAATTTGCCAGGTGGCGAGCTCGTTCAGGTGCCGCCCGTCGAGGATCAGCTCCCGGCGCCACTCGTCCTGCTTCTCCAAAATCAGGGCCATGCCCATGCCGCGAAACTCGCTTTGCTTCGGGCCCTCAATGACGAAGAAGGCGATCAGGCCGGCCGTGATGAGGCCCCCTGTGATGAGGGCCGCTTTTCGGGCACTGGGGGTTGGTCCGGGCATGATTGGCATTGGACTCCAGAAGGGGGGGCCTGTTCAAGGGGAATTCCCGAGGGAAGTCATGGACGTATCCGGCAGCCTCCGATATAAACTGCCGGAATGGAAACGGATGTCATTGTGGATCTTCTGGCCGAGCTCGTTCAGCACGGCGGCTCTGACCTCCACCTCTCCGCCGGGCGACCGCCCACCGCCCGCATTCTCGGAAAGCTCGTTCCTCTCCGGGAGGAGCCTTTGTCCGGCCTTCAGAATCGCTCGCTCATTCTCTCGCTGCTGACGGATCGACAGCGCGCGGAATTGGAGGAGAAGAAGGCGCTGAATTTTGCCTGCGACATCGAGGGCCTGGCGCGATTCCGCGGGGCGGCGTACTTTGTCATGGGCCAAATCGAAGCGAACTTCCGCGTCATTCCTGCGGTGGAGGTCACGATTGACCAACTGGGGCATTCGCCGGAAGTGAACCGATTTTCGGGGATGCGGTCCGGCTTGGTGCTCATCACCGGGTCCAGCGGTTCGGGGAAAAGCACGACGTGGGCGGCGATGCTCCAGCAGGTGGCGGCCAATCGTGCCACCAGCATCCTGACGATTGAAGATCCCGTGGAGTTTCTCCTCGATCCCGGACAGAGCTTGGTACGACAGCGGCAGGTCGGCTCCGACGTTCAAACCTTTTCCGCCGGACTGGCCACGGCGCTGCGACAGGACTCCGACGTGATCGGCATTGGCGAGCTTCGGGAGCCCGAGTCGATCTCCCTCGCGATCACCGCCGCCGAGACCGGGCATCTCGTGGTGGCCAGCCTTCACGCCAGCAACATCGAGGCCGCACTGTCCCGAATGATCGATGCCTTTCCGGCCGAGCAGCAGCGCTTTGCCGCCGCGCAACTTGCGGCCTGCCTGAAAGGCATCATCTGCCAGTACCTCATCCCGCGCAGCAGCGGCGAGGGCTTGGTCCTGGCCTCGGAACTCCTCATCGCCAATAGTGCGGTGCGCAGCTGCATCCGCGAGTATCGGCTGACCCAGATCCGAAGCTGCCTGGAAATCGGCAGCAGTGACGGCATGCACACCATTGACGACAGTCTTCTGCAATGGGTCTTGTCAGAAGAGGTGCTTCTCAACGAAGCCCTGCCCTTTGCCCGCGATCCCGAGCGCCTCAAACAAGACTTCCAAGAAGCCATCCAGCAGCCCAAAAAGAAGAAAGGCTGGTTCAGTTGAGGAATCCATCTGGGGGTCTCCTATGAACCGTTCTTCAGTTCGGCTGCGGCTGCACGCGCCCGCAGAAGCTCTTTCTCAAGCTCAGCCACTTGGCGACGCGCGTCGCCTGCACTTCCTTGAGCGACATCGCGCACAGATCGCAAGCGAAAGGTGGGCTCTCCCGTCTCCTCCGCCTCCTTGATGTCGGCGTTGTACTTCGCGACTTCCGCCTCCAGTTTTTTGCAGTAATGCCATGCCCGTTCGTGCGCCGACTCCAGTTGCTGAATCTTTCGAGCGTAACCCCTTGCTTGGGCCTCGAGTTGGGATTTGCCAACGTTGGGCGCAAGACCCACTTCTTGTTGAAGGGCTTCGAGCTGGGCTTGGATCGAGTCCGGCCCCAAGTCAAATTCCTCCACAAGGCCTTCTGGAAAATCTCCAAAGTCGACCTGCGAGATGCCATCGCTGTGAACCACGGTGATGGCGTCTCCTTCCGCACGAGTGATTTTGGCATTCGCCAACATCGTGCCATTCTGCAGTACAAACGTCGGGATTGGCTGCGACTGGCTCAGCGCCGCCTTCTGATGCCGCGCCTTCGCCACCGCTGTGGAGAGGTACTTCAAATCCGCTTCCACACTACGGTGAAGTTTGGCCAGCTCAGTGGCCCGTTGCTCGATCAAGGACCGGCCCTTCTCGATCTCGTTCTGAAGATCCAACTTCTCTTGGATGACGTGCTGCTGCCTTTGCTTCTCACCGAGCTGTTGCAACGTTATTTCGTGGACCTTCCGTGCATCGAGGAAGGCCTCGTTGGCCTCGTCCACTCGCTTGAAGTAGTAAATCGCCGAAACCACTCCGGCGCAGAACAGCAAGAAAAGCAGGGTTGGCCCAACTCGTTGGGATTCCATGGTGTTTACTGGCGACCCTCCAGATAGGTTTCACGGTACTCCACGAACCTCTTTTTGAGAGCCTCGGTCGACTCGGCGTAGTTGGTCCACCGCTCGAGTTCACGATCCAGTCTCTGAAGCTCCTCGCTCACGGCGACTGACTCGCCTTCCAAATCTCCCAAAGCTCCAAATCGTACGGCGGGAGTCACCGCCCCGATGGCCTCGTCGATATGTTTGATCGTTTGGGCCGCTGTCGCCGTCTCCGCGAGGAGGGCCGTGGTTTCTTCCTCCAATCGCTTGGCTTTGCTGCAACCCGCTGAGAAAAACAACAGCCCACCCCAAGCCAAAGCGACACCGGTTGAGTAAGCCCATTTCATCAACCTTGAGATCGCATCTTCACGAATCAGGGTCAAACCAAAAACATCCCGGTGACACGCTGGATCAAGCCACAAAAATCCCCCGGACGGACCAAGCCGACACGGGGGTGAAAGTGCGCGTTGGAGGGTCGGCGATCAGCTCTTTTTCGAGCAGCACTCGCTGGTGCCGGCCTTGTCGCAGCATGCGGCGGCTGGCTTGTCGCAGGAAGAGCATGAGGAGCACTCTTTCTTGGCCCATGGGCAGGTACCAGCGCAGCTGGAAAGGGAGAGAACCGCAGCAACGGCGAGGAGGGAGAAGATGGATTTCATGAGGGTATGGAATGTCAGTTATTGAAATGCAGTGTTGGCAGACGCCGTCACCACACAGTTAGTGTTCATGAATCGCTCCGATATTCCAATGTTTTTCATTCTACCGGACATTTTCGCTTGGCATTCCGCGACGGACGGGGAGAAGTCCGGGGACAGGTTCATTCAAGGAAACAGCGAGCATGCGCAAATTACGATCGTGGTGGAAGAGGCTCGGCAAAGGGCTGGTAGCGCGGGTGAATGTGGAAATCACTCGCGAACTGAATGGCACCAAAATCGTGGTACCCGTGATCGAAGGACGCAAAGCCGGAATGGGTGGAGAGCGCTGGATGAGCGGGCTTTTGAGGCGGCTACTGGCTGCTGAAAAAGGTACCTTCTACGATGTGGGGGTCAACCTCGGCCAGACGCTGGCCAAGGTAAAAACGCTCGAATCCGATCGTGTGTACGTTGGGTTCGAGCCCAGCCCCTTCTGCCAGTACTACGTGGGTCGCCTGACAAAGTGCAATGAGTGGCCAAGCGTCACGGTCTGTCCGTGCGCGTTGTTTGATCGCGACATGCTGCTTCCGATGAATGGAGCCGCCGAAGGTGAGGCCGCTGCGACGCTGATCGCGGAATTGCGGCCCGGGTCAAAGAGCTCCACGACCCTCGTCCCCGCGTTTCGATACGATGCGGTGGCGGAGGCGCTGCCCCACGGAAAAGTGGGCATCATCAAGATCGATGTTGAGGGTGCCGAGGTGGAAGTCGTCCGCAGTCTCTCGGGTCTGATCGCACGCGACCTCCCGGTGATTACGCTGGAGGTGCTCCCGCTCAAGGGCGCAGACACCAGTTTCAGGGAGTCCCGCAATGCGGAATTGAAGACGCTCCTCGAGGGTCTCGGCTACGTGCTGCACGTCGTGGAGAAGAGCGCCGACGACCACTTCGTCGGCGTGAAGGCCGATCCCGAATTTGGCAAGCACAGCGACGCCCGCTTCAAGGACTACGTGGCGATCCCCGCCGCCAAAGTCGCAAGATTGACCACAGCCTTGCAAGCCTAAGCCATCTTCGTCCCTCAAGGGCGCGGCGTATTCGGTGCCTCCGGCAGGTTGTCGGGCTCGAAGTCCAGCACGTCTTGATGAGTCTGAAGCGCTTGACGTGCCTTGCTGAACAGCTCCGACAGATCTTGCTGGTTCGCCTGATCCTTCTCCTGCATGAGATCGTAGAGTTTCTTCACCTGGGCGTCTGCGTTGAGATTGACCGCAGCCATGGATCGCTGCGCAGTCGAGTAGACGGTACCAAATTTTCCCTGCGCTTCTTCCATCGCCTCTTGGGCGCCTTGCTCACGATAAAACTCGCGTTCCGCCTCGCGGTACTTCTTGCTGAAGGTCCGCTTGAAGAAGCCAAACCGCGACGAGGGTTTCTCGGGCAGACGCGAGGCTTGGGTGGCAAAGTAGGTCTCGAGCTCCTTGAACTCCTGAAGCGGTTTTTGATACTGCTTTTGCAAATAACCCAGGCCCGTCGTGATGACGGCCATCTTCTCGACCTCGGCTTTCGACAATGCCTGACCGGCCTTCACCTTGCCTTCGAGGAGGTTGATGTAGTCGATCGTCTTTTTGTTGCCTTCAAAGATGTTTTCGAACTCCGTGTAGGCGTCCGCCATCTTCTCCCGCTGCTGTTCGCGAAAGGCATCCAGCTTTTGCTCGAACTCTTCATTTAGGGCCTGAATCGCCTGCTGATGCTGATCGTTCTGGGCAGCCAGCGTGCGCTGGAGTTCGGCACTCTTCTCTTGCAAGGCCGCCTTGTGGTCGGCTTCGATGTCGGCCAGTTGGGCTTCCAGCGCTTGCTTCTTGGCGTTCGTGGTCCAGGCAAAGCCAGCGATGCCGAGGACGGCGAGGATGAGGGCAAATATCAGTCCTTTGAGTACGTTCATGAGGGGTTCGTGGGGGTTCCCTCAACATCCGGTCATTGGCTTGATGCCGCAAGGCCCAATCCCCGGCGGCATCATGGCTCACTTGTCAAAAAGACTCCAAAACTTGCTCTCGGAGTCCTTCTGCTTGCCCCGCGCCTCACGAAGAAACGGGGCAAACCCGGCGAAGTTCAGGATCCAGTGATTGATCAGGTTCATCGGCCATCGCAGGGGACGTTCGAAGTCCACGAAGAGCACCACTCGGTAGCCATCGGTATCGTTCCACACTTCGTGATCGAAGGTATCGTCAAAGATGATGACCTTGCCTTCATCCCAAGCCAGAACCTGATCGCCCACTCGAATGCGGCACATGTGTTTCGGCTCAGGGACCAGCAGCCCCATGTGCAGGCGCAGGACACCCGCCCAAGGCCCCCGGTGATGGGGGATGTGTTTGTGCGGCGAAAGGATCGAGAAAAACGCCGTCGTGCAGCCAGGGATCTGATTGACCACCTTCATCGTCTCCGAACACCGTCGTGCGTTTTCGGAGCAGTCCATTCCGACACCTCGGAGGAAGAAGGTCTTCCATTGGTCGTCCTGCTGAATCTGCCCCACCTCCTTCACAATCTCTTGAAAGCTCGGCATCGCATCGCGAAATTGCATCACCCCGTCCAGCTCCGCGCGCACCTTCTGCCAGTCCCCTTCGACCTTAGAGATCCAAGGAAAGTGCTTCACATCGTAGATGGGTGGGTCGCCATGGAGGGACGCGGAAGCGATGAGCGATTCAACCATGTCCGCCAGCGCATTGAGAACCTTTCCCCCGAACGTGGTGGCCGGGAACGTACGGTTGCGACGCTGGTAGGCATCGAGGGTCTTGACCTCGAAGCCTTCAGGGAAGGTGGCAATGGGAGACGAAGTCGGCGGCGACATCGACAGTGAGGTAGGGTTTCTTCAACAAGAGCGCTAGGTGGAACGATTTTGCAACAGCGAAGACACGTACTTCCCGAGCATGTCGAATTCCATGTTCACTTTTTGACCAATCTTGCGCTGTCGCAGGTTGGTCATCGCCAAGGTATGAGGGATGATCCAACAGGTGAGGCTCGTCTCTCCCACCTCGGCGGCGGTGAGCGAAATGCCATCCAGACAGATCGATCCCTTGGGAATCACCAGACCACGCCCCTCAGCAGGAAGCTCGACCTCAAGTCGATGATCCTGACCGTGCTGGCTCCAATCGATCACTTGGCCGGTGGCATCGACGTGCCCTTGGACAAAGTGCCCGCCGAAACGATCACCCATCCCCATCGCGCGCTCCAGATTCACCAAGGAACCGGACACGAGTTCGCCCAGGCTCGTCACCCGAAGCGTCTGCGCGAGAAGATCAAAGCCCACCTCACCCGTCGTCCCATCCTTGGTCGTCACGGTGAGGCAGCATCCATTCACGGCCATGCTCTCGCCATCGGTCAGTTGCCCCACCAACGCTGGATCTGCCCGCAACGTCAGTTGCGCGCTCTCGCCGCGCGTTTCCAAACTCGCCACCTCTCCGGTCGCTTCGATCAGGCCTGTGAACATGCCGCGTAACTAACCCCGCAGGAACGAGGACTCAAGCAGCGGTCTCGTCCCTCATATGGCGACCCTTGCCGCGGTAGGCGACCAGGAAAAATACGAACACCGATGCAGTGACCACCCACTCACCCGTCCAAAAGCGATGCCAGTCCGTTCCCGCTGCCGTGTGGCAGGCCTCGTGCCACCAGCCGCCGCCGAGGTAACCCGCCAACCCACCGACACCCGCCATGAGCAAGGCCAGAAGCGACTGCGCCCTTGCCCGCCACTTTTTGTCGATCCGATCCTCAAGGTAAATCTGCGTCGTGATGAAGTAGAGCGTGAAGGCGAAGCCATGAACAAAGATCCCCGCCATCAGCCAGCCCTCGGTTCCCCAGGAATACCAAAGGTAACGCAGCACGCCGAAAGCGATGCCCGCCAGGAACACCCATTTCAGACGAACCCGCGTCATCAGGCCGGACAAGATCAGCAGTGCCAAAATTTCCGTCGTTTGCCCCAGCGACATCCGGGCTGAGACGTTCTCGATTCCCAGATCCCGAAGGTGCAGCGCCGTGTAGGGATAGAACGCTGCCACCGGGGCGCTGAACAGAGCCGCTGTGATGAAGACCACGCGGTGGTCGCGATTCTTGAGCAAGGTCAGCGCGTCGAGACCCAGTACCTCATACCATCGCCGCTGCGTCGTCGCATCCGGGGGTCGAGTTTCGGGCAGGAGCCAGGTCACTCCCACCACGCTCAGCCAGACCAGCGCCGCCGCGTAGCCCGACACCACCGAGGCATCTGCATGCAGTCCCCAACTGATGATCCACCCGCCGACCATCCACCCCGCCGTCGCTCCCGCACGCACGGGGCCAAACTGGCGGCCCGGATTCGGCAGATGGGAAAGCACGATCGAGGTCGAGAGACTCCAAGACGGTGCCGAGAGCAATGCCTGTGCAAAGGCCAGTGAAAGCACCCAAGACGGACCCCACCCTTGCTCGATGGCCGTGCAGTTGATCGCCAAGGTGATGGCCGTGCCGAGTCCGATCCAGCGCAGCACCCGGGTGGGCGCGGTCCTCTGATCCGCCAGCGCCCCCACAATCAGCGGCGATATGAACGCGCAGATGCCCGTGCATGCAAACACCCAAGGCACCAGCGCCTCAAGCCCGTGCGCACGGAAAACGTTGGCCAAGGGTACAATCCACATCCCCAGGGCCATGGCCTGCAAAAAGAACAGGGCGAACAATGCCGCAGGGCGGGCGGTGGAGGTCATCGGGTGGGGGAGCATCCTCTCGTTCGGACGCCGCTGCAAATCAAGCGCCAGCCATCCGAATTGGTGTTTCCATCATCGCCCTCTTTCCATCACTTCGCGCGGCAGCCTCTTGGAGTGCGATGACCTGACACCGCTTTCGCAGGACGCAGGACGATCTGCTCATCCACCCGCGTGGCATCTCCCCAATGCCCTGCCTGAATCTTCGGGATTCAGGAGAGAGGAGGCAAGGAGTCGGGTCAGAATTAGGACCCTGAGTAGGAATGGACTGCCCCAGCAGAGCCTCCAACTCCTCTGAGGCCTCTCCATCTTTTGTCTTTCGTCTCCCGGTCTTCTCTCTCCCCGAACAGGTTGTTCCTTGCACCTCCTTCTCCCCTTTCCATCTTCTCGCGTTCATTCCCACTTTCGTCTCATGGAAAATCTCATCATCATCGGTACCGGCTGCGCAGGATTCACCGCCGCCATCTACGCGGCCCGCGCCAACCTGAACCCCCTCATCCTCGCGGGTAACCAACCCGGCGGACAGCTCACCACCACCACCGAGGTCGAGAATTTCCCCGGCTTCCCGGAAGGCATCATGGGACCTGAGTTGATGATGAAAATGCAGGCCCAGGCCGAGAAGTTCGGTGCCCGCATCGAGTACGCCCTCGTCTCCAGCATCTCCAAGTCCGGCGACGGTCACTTCGACATCGCCACCGAGGGCGGTGAAACCTATCAGGCCAAAGCTGTGATCGTCGCCACCGGTGCCTCCCCGCGTCACCTCGGGCTCGACAACGAAAAGGCCCTCATCGGTCACGGACTGACCAGCTGCGCCACCTGCGATGGAGCCTTCTACCGCAACGTTCCTGTCTGCGTCATCGGCGGCGGTGACAGCGCTTGCGAAGAGGCTTCCTTCCTCACCAAGTTCGCCTCCAAGGTCTACCTCATCCACCGCCGCGACGAATTGCGCGCCTCGAAGATCATGGCCGAGCGAGCCCTCGCCAACGAGAAGATCGAACCCGTCTGGAACTCCACCGTCACCGAGTACCTCACCGATGACCAAAACGAAATGCGCGCCGTGAAACTCAAGAACCTCGTCACCGGCGACGAGAGCGAGCTCGAACTGAAGTGCGTCTTTGTCGCCATCGGTCACGTGCCGAACGCCGCCTTCCTCGGCGACCTTGTCGACAAGGACGAAAACGGCTACATCCTCCAAACCGACGGCACCCGCACCAAGACCGAAGGCCTCTTCGCCGCAGGCGACGTCGCCGATCACGTCTATCGCCAGGCGATCACCGCCGCCGGCCAGGGCTGCGCCGCCGCCCTCGAAGCCGAGCGCTACCTCGCCTCCGTCGGCGTGCATTGACCAGGGAGCACCGGTCTTGAATCCGGCCACCCCAATCAAGTGAAGCCCATTCCCCGGCGTCAGCACGCCGGAGTCACGGTCACCCCTCGGTGACGTGCGCCTTCATCTTGGCGAACACCTCCGCCGGGTCCAGCTCACTGCGGATCGAGGCGATCACGTCCCCGACCAGCGTTTCCACCATCGACTCCTCAAAGCCGAGGATCGCCGCCACATCGAAGCAGAGCTTTGACTCCCCTTTCTCGATGTCGCCATCGACCAGCATCGTCAGGATGAGATCGTAGAATTGCTCGATGCGTTCGGTTTGGCTCGCTGCCGCCGCAATCTTCAGTTCCGAAGGATTGTCGAGGATCTCCTCCAACTCGTCCTCCGACACTCCGGCGGCAAGGGCCACCTTTTGGATGATCGCCATCTCACCCGCATCCAAACGCCCGTCCGACATCGCCAGCGCCACCACGTTCTTGAGGTGATCGTGGAGGACACGTTTGTCCCGTTTCTTGAAAAGATCGCGCAGTCCCATAAAGCTGCTCCCTCTCGCTGACGCCAGCGATTCCGAAAAGTGACAATTCCGTCGCAATCTCGGCGCTGACGATCAACCCGCCACCTGCGCGTGCATTTTCGCGATCACCTCCGCAGGGTCCAAGTCACTGTGAATCGACTCAATAACGTCCCCAATCAGGGCCTCCACCATGGAGTCTTCAAACCCAAGAATGGCCGCGACATCCAGGCACATCTGCGATTCATGCACTTCGATCTCCCCATCCACCAGCATCGTGAGGATCAGGTCGTAAAACTGCTCGATCCGCTGCGTCACACTTCCCGACAGCGACACATGCATCTCGCCCGCGTGATCGAGGATCTCGTCCAGTTCCTCCCGGCTCACCCCCGCCGTCGCCGCCGTCTTTTGGATCAGGGCCATCTCCCGCGACTCCAGCCGCCCGTCCGCATTCGCCAGCGCCACGATGTTTTTCAAGTGCGTGCGAAGCCGCGCTTGATCGCGTTTCCTGAACAAATCCATGAATCCCATGAGCTGAAAAAAGTCTGCCCGCTCTGAACGTGACGGGCGCGACACATTCGAGCCGAGGTCTCCGCCCTGCGAAAGCAGAAAAATGCCCAATTCAGCCCGGCTTCAGGAAAACCCAAGTCGCCCCCCAACCGCCCGATCCACCACCGGCCGGCCACGTGAAGGACTCCACAAACTCCAGCCGTTCCAGCACACGGTGCACACCCGTCCGCAGCGCGCCCGTCCCCTTCCCGTGCACCACCCGCACCCGCAAGATCCCCGCCGCCCGGCACTCCGCCAAATAATCCGGCACCAGCTCCCCCACCTCATTCGGCCGAAACGTGTGCAGATCCAGCTCATCCGTGATCGGCACCTGCACAGGTTCCGGCTCTGACTCTGAATCGTCCGTGTCGTTCATGCCGATAAGTAAGACGGGCACTCCTGCCCGTCATCAGGAACAAAGCACTTCATGTCGAAACGCTCGGGTTTTCCGTCGACACCCTGTCACAGGCGTCGAAACAGGATCTCGTGGAAGCGGAATTTCGAGACGGGGTCACTCTTCGGCGGAAGGCCAATCCAAAGGCCAATGCGTTTCGATTGATAGGTGTCAATGACACCAAGCTCACTTCGATAATCGCCCCTCCAGTCGATGATGGGTTTGCCATCGGCTTCAACCTTTATTCCTGCGTTCGTTCCGGTGGAGCGCACGGTGATTACAACTTCCATTCTCTGGCCTGTCGTCAGCGGGTGGCTCACGAAGTTTAGTGGGCGAGGGGTTCCCTTGAGTTGGCTTCCGGTATTTGCGCCGATTATGATGGGGGTCGCTCCACCGGGGGTCGGAATCTTGAAATCAATTCCACGTGTCCCGCTCTCCCGCGTCATTGCCATTCGGATCTCAAAATCAGTGATGTTTTCCGTGTTCGGCAGGAGGATTTCACCCGAATTGTTAGATTCGAGGAAAACCAGGTCGGAGCCCTGCTTCTCCCAGAGGTTCTGGTCAGCACGCCAGTTGTTTCGTGTTGAAACATCCTTCACCGGATCGACCGCTGCGATCAGGTCGATCCAACCGTCGGTGTTGGCACTTTGAACTGGTTGCACCGAATCCGGTGAGTCAAACGCAACCTTCGCAAGGTAGATCGAAGCCTTCCCCTCGTGGGAAGAATAGTAGCTGATCCACAATAGATCGTCCTTCCACACCAGCCCGGCGTAGCCGGTGTCGCCGCCTGAAGGGAGCGTGAAACACTCACTCAAAGTGTGATTCGCGGGATCAACCCACGCGAATGAAGTCCGTATGGCTCCATCGTAAAGCCGTGTGGCAACGATGATCCTTCCATCTGGCAGCTGGATCATGTTGGGTCCGGCAACTCGTTGATTCAGGGATTTCCAATCCCACTCTTCGTAAGGCGGAAGCGCTCTTCCCAGACCTGTCGTCTGATTGCCATCAAAATTGCGAAACAAACACAGGGCCGATTGATCAGGGAGAAAGAGAATGGTGTCTTCGCCATACTGTGCCCCAATCCTGCGCGGAGCGGAGATGGAGTGGAAGTTCAGTCCATCCTCGCTCCGACACAAAGTGGCATCGCATACCCCGTTGACCTGATAACCGATGCTGTAGCAGACATCTTGATGCCATTTGGGTCGCCATACCCAGAAGCCAGATTTGCCAGTCGACATGCCCGCACTCCACGCCTTCCCAGCATTCTCTGAAAACCAAACTCTTGAAGTCGGTTTGCTACCTCGGCTAAGTGCTCTGCAACTGATCATCAATCGCCCGTCAGGCGTCACTGAAATCGTCGGATCACGCAAATCTTCACCCGGACTTGTGATTCGAGTCAGTGTCGCCCAACCACCGTCTTGGTCAGGTGTGATTACCCTCAAAGACCCATCGAAAGACGTGGCACGACTCCCCTCACGAAAGACACAAAACCATTTTCCAGAGTGAAAAAGCAAGTCCGTATAACCATTGTGCGGCGCATCATCCCAGATCTGCTCGGCGCCCACAAGACGAGGGGCACCGAGACTGGCTGCTCCCGTCTTCCCTCCATCCTTCGGCTGACCAATCAACGCCCGATAGACTCTCAGAGCATCCACGGCTTCCAATTCCCCGGCTTCGAGCATCGAGGTTTGAAGCACGCCCAGCGACTGGTCGAGCTTGCCCAAGAGATCCGCCTCAATCTTGACGGACTCGCGATCAAAGATACCGCGCAGCTTCTTGAGTGAGTCAGGCGTGGATGCATCAAGCGGGGGCAATACGGGCAGGGCCGCAACGACCTTGGTCGCCGGAAGTTTTTCGATCTCCGCAGCATAGCCCGCTGCCCGGATTGTCGCCTCTTGGATCGCCTTTTCGTTGGCCGCGTTCCCAGCTTTCGACGCCTCGGCCTTCGCGGCGGCGAGCGCCTTTTGATACTTCCCCGTCAGGTCCGCCAGTTGCTGGCGCCGCGCTTTTTGGTAGTTGGAGATTCGGGACCGAACGCCCTCGATCTTCTCCACGGCATTGCCCACCATGGTGCCGCTTTGGGTTTCGGACGGAGACCCATCGGGAATACGAATTTCAAGGGAATGAATCTCGGTGCGGGTGGCTTTGTCGGAGATGAATCCCAAGTAGGGCTCGGGCGGGTCCAGTGTTCCTCCTTGTTCAAACTCACTCCAGTCGACGTTCTCCCACGTGGTAAGTGGCACCCCATCTACGGTCACGGTCATTCGGTCTGGTTTCATCGAAATGAGCCACTCCTGCACCTTACCCGGGCGGAGCACATTGGGCGGGACGGAATTGTCAGGGGCTTCTCCGGCACGGGGCTTGATTCTTCGATGCCTCAACGACGCCGTATCGCTGTCGACAGCGGTGATCAATTTCACCGTTCCAGCTGCTGTCGGAAGAGTGAAAACAAGGCTTTTGTATCTGGATTCATTTGTACCGTCGTCTGCTGTATGAAGTATTTTTGCACGCAGCTCATACGAGGGAAGCGCCTCGGTGGGTTGGCCGATCAGGCCGCGAAGCCCCGGGTCTGATTTGGCGACCGGCACCGACAAAGTCCATTCGCCATTGGTGATCCGCGTTGCCTTGGTGAATCCCGGCATCAGATCCTGCCACTCACCATTGGCCACAAGTCCG
>CAXBNA010000129.1:0-18241 GCA_963976915.1 uncultured Verrucomicrobiales bacterium | reverse complement strand
ACGCCAAAGGTTGGTTTCATTCTTGTGGCTATAGTTTTATATAAAATGCTCTAGTGGCGCTTCGCCGAGTTCTCCCTCAAAATCATTTCACACCCATGACTCCCATGACCCGCCGCACCGCCTTCACCACCGCCGGACTCACCATGCTTGGCAGTTCCTTCGCGGCATCATCCCAAGGGGCCGATCCTGCCACTCCAGGTTCAGCGATCGATGTCCGCCACTTCGGTGCGAAGGGGGATGGCAAGACCGATGACACGGCGGCGTTTCAGGCGGCGATTGACGCCGCGCACACCGCCGGAGGTGGCAGCGTGTTCGTGCCGGCGGGAACGTATCGCATCGAGGGCTCGCTCATCATCCGGCGCAACGTCACGCTGGAGGGCATCTTCACCGCGCCGCCGACGATCCCGTGGACGGCGGAGTCGTTGGGCAAAGGGGCGCCGAATGGGTCGGTCTTGCTCGCCCTCAGTGGCAAGGGCGACGCGGGAGGCACGCCCTTCATCCAGCTCGATTACAACGCCACGCTGAAAGGTCTTGCCGTGTTTTATCCCGAGCAAACAGACACGAATCCACCCGTCGCTTATCCTTGGACCATCAGCTCGCTGCTCACGGGTGCGGACAACTGCTCCATCGTCGATGTGCTTCTCGTGAACCCGTATCAAGCGGTGGATTTCGGCGGTCGGCACACGGGTCGTCATTTCATCCGCAATCTCAATGCCGCGCCATTGCATCGCGGGCTGTTCATTGATCACTGCCTCGACGTGGGCCGCGTGGAGAACGTCCACTTCTGGCCCTTCTGGGGTGCGACCGGTGCGGCAGCGGAGTATCGCCGGAAGCACGGCAAAGCCTTCATCATTGGCCGCTCGGACTGGCAGCATCTAACGAACTGCTTCTGCATCGACTACGAGACCGGCTTTCAGTTCATCCCCTGCACCAGCGCTGTGGCGGCCTATCAGGGCGGCGGCAATGCGCACATCATCGGCGGCGGCGCGGACGGCTGCAATCGCGCCGTGCATGTGGTGGAACTGCAAGGCCACAGCGGCACGCGCTTCACGAACTCGCAGATCTACGGCGACATCATCGTCGAGGCGAGCAATCACGGCCCGCTCACCTTCAGCGCCTGCGGATTGTTCGGCAGCATGCACGCCAGCCACGGCATCGGGCTCGCGCAGATCGAAGGCGGCGGCAAGGTCAGCTTCACCGACTGCCACGTCCACTGCATCGATCCGCGCAACATGCACCGCCCGCTCATCCACGCCAAAGCGGGCCGCCTCCAAGTGCGCGGCTGCGAGTTCCTCGACGGTCCCGTCGCCCGCGACCACGTCGTGCTCGAAGAGGACGTCTTCTACGCCAACATCAGCGACAACACCTCGCGCTCCGCCTTCACCATCGTGAATCGCGCGAAAGGAAAAACCGTCGTCCGCGACAACCTCAGCGAAGCATGAATCCCACCCTCCCAAACCATCGGCATGTAACCCTCGTCACCGCGAGCATCTTGCTGACCGCCTGCTCTCTCGGGGCGCAGGAACCAGCCACCGTGGAACTCGCCAAAGCGCCGCAGGTGATTGTCGAAAACGGAGGCCTCTGGCCGGTGCTCGTGGAAGCCTCCCCGGGAAAACTCCGCACCGTCGTCTTCAACCAGCCGGCACACTCGACGCTGCCGGGCGACGTCGCCTGCCACGGCTCCGATGATGGTGGCGCGACTTGGCGACAGCTCGGAATCGCAGGAGCCCGTCCGACACCGGAAGGAACTACCTGGGGTGCGGCGCTCGGCGTGGCGGGCAATGGTGATCTGGTGGCGCTCGTGAATGGCAAGACTGATCCGACGGATCAGACGACGATCATCGCCACGCGGGTGATGCGTTCCTCCGACGGCGGCGTGACCTGGGCACAGACCGCCACGCTGGCTGCTGCTCCCGAGAAGGCCTTTGCCCATTTTCCCTTTGGCCGCGTGCTCCGTGCCCGGGACGGTAGCCTGCGGGCTTTCACCTATTCTGGCGCTCACGATGATCCCGCCCACTGCACTGTGACCATGCTCACCAGTCACGACGATGGCCGCACCTTCCCGGATGTCGCCGAAGTCTGCCCCGGCACGGAAGTCGCCGCCTGCGAAGTGACTGCGGGTGAATGGATCCTCGCCGTGCGCACCGCCACGGAAGTTCGACTGCGGCAGTATCGTTCGGTGGACAATGGCGACACTTGGAAAGAGGAAGGTGACCTGACCGAGGTCGCGGAGATTCCAGGCGACTTCTTGAAGCTCGCGGACGGACGTTTGCTCCTCGTCTATGGCGACCGGCGCGAAGAACGCGGGCTGGGAATGAAGCTGAGCGTGGATGCTGGCCGCACATGGTCCGAATCGCAAGTGCTCCTACCATTGGGAATGGGAGACTGCGGTTACCCAAGCGCGGTCCAACTTGCAGACGGGCATGTGCTCATTGCTTACTACAGCAACAAAGCCTCCTACCATCAGGGCTACCATACGGGACTTGTCGAATGGATGCCCGCCGCAGCCACGCTCCTCGATGTCCGCAAGATCTGGGACAAGGCCCCGCACAACGGCTTCACCGATCTCATCCGTTTTCGGGATCAATGGTTCTGCGTCTTTCGTGAAAGCAGCGGCCACATGGCCCGCGATGGCAAGGTCCGCATCCTTCGTTCGGCAGACGGCGAAGCCTGGGCTTCCGCTGCGTTGCTCGAGATTGCGGGTCAGGACCTGCGCGAAGCAAAGTTCAGCATCACCCCGGATCAGCGCCTCATGCTTTCGGGTGCCGCCGCCCTGCCGCCGGAGGGCAAAGGCGGACATCAATCGCTCAACTGGTTTTCCAGCGACGGTTTCGATTGGAGCGCCCCGCAGCCCATCGGTGATCTCAACGCCTGGATCTGGCGCACCACCTGGCACGATGGCGCTTCCTACGGTGTCGCTTACTGCTTCCATGGAGAAAAGAAGGCACTTCTCTACCGCAGCACCGATGGCCTCCGCTACGACGTGCACGTCGGGGACTTATGGAAAGGCAACGCCAACGAGGCATCCATCCTGTTTCACGATAGCACCGCCTACTGCCTGATGCGCCGCGATCCCGCCGCCGACACGGCGACCGGCTCCGCCCTGCTCGGAACCGCCGCGCCTCCCTATCGCGAGTGGACATGGAAAGACCTCGGCGTCCGGCTCGGCGGCCCGCATCTGCTGCGGCTGCCGGATGGACGCTTCATCGCCGCCGGACGTCACTACACTGGGCCTTGGAACCCGTCGCAGGGCCAGGTCGGCGGTCCTTTCCGCACCACGCTCTGGTGGCTCGATCCCACAGCGGGCAGGCTCACAGAAATGCTCACCCTGCCCTCCGGTGGCGACACCAGTTACCCCGGGCTGGTCTGGCATGAGAATCAGCTCTGGGTCAGCTACTACTCCGGCCACGAGGACAACGACACCCACGCCCATCCCGCCATCTACCTCGCCAGGATCGGCTTCAGAACGAACGACAAGGAGTGAACCACATCGCCTTCAACATCGCCTCCCCAGAATGAAAATCATCCTTGCCCTCCTTCTCGGCGCGTCGTGCGGTGCCCTTGCCCAATCGCCGATTGCGCTGAAGGTCGAGTCCGTTTCTTCACCACTCGCGCTCGACACCCGCGTGCCGCGTTTTTCCTGGAAGATGTCCGATGACCGGCGCGGGGCGCGGCAGACGGCTTGGCATGTCCGTGTCACCTCGAATGAGACGGTGCTCTGGGACAGTGGGCGCGTGGAGTCGGATCAATCGGTTCTCGTCGAGTATGGAGGTGCGCCGCTCGCACCGTTGACACGGGCCTCGTGGCAGGTGCGCACCTGGGATGGTGAGGGAAAGGCTTCGCCGTGGAGCGAATCGGCATCCTTTGAAACCGGCCTGCTCGATGCCACGGACTGGGAGGCGAAGTGGATCGGCGCTTCGGAGAATCCTCCGGTCAAGACGCCGGAACTCGATCGCTGGATCGAGGCCACCGCGGTCACCGCCAACCACGTCTGGGTGCAGCAGGAGAAGCCTGCGGACGAAGCGGCGGGCAAGGAGGTCGCGCGCAACCTGCTGCGAGAGCTGCGACCTGCGCCGCAGTTTCGCAAATCGTTCCGTCTGGAGCGTCCGGTGCGGCAGGCGCGGCTCTACCTTAGCGGCCTCGGCTATCAGGAAACTTGGATCAATGGCGAGCCCGCCAGCGACCGCTGCCTCGATCCGCGTGTGGCCGAGCACGACCGGCGCGGGCTTTACGTCGCGCTGGATGTCACGCCGCGGTTGAAGCAGGGCGACAACACGCTCGGCGTGGTGCTCGGCGATGGTTGGTATGCGCAGTCCATCTCCTACTCGTCTCCCGGATCGCCCTATGCCTACGGCGATCCCGGCTTGATCTGCCGCCTGGAGATCGAGCACGATGACGGCACGCGCACGCGCCTCGTCAGCGATGAGACCTGGCGGTGGAAATCTTCAGCGATCCTGAAAAACGCGATCTACGCGGGCGAGTTCCATGATGCGCGACGGGAGCACGCGGACTGGAGTTCGCCCGCAGCCGATGAAGCAGATTGGCAGGCGGTGCAGGTGCACGAGCCGCTCGTGCCTGCGCTCTCGCCGATGATGATGCCGCCGGTGCGGCGGATTGAAACACGCCCAGCCGCCGCCATCACCGAACCGCAGCCGGATGTGTGGGTGTTCGACTTTGGCCGGATCTTCGCGGGGCGCGGGAAAATGCATCTCACCGACACGCATGCAGGCGATCTCGTGACGATTCGCTGGGGCGGCGTGCTCAATGACGACGGCACGGTGAACTCCTACAACAGCGGCACGGACACCACCGGCTACGAGCAGCTCGATGGTTATGTCTGCCAAGGTGCGCCGACCGAGACCTGGGAGCCGCGCTTCACCTATCACGGGGCACGATATGCGGAGGTGCGAGGTCTCCGTCATGCGCCTGACAAGGACACGCTCACGGCCGTGCTGTTGCGCAGCGATCTGCCGGTGGATGGCGAGTTCGAGTGCTCGCATCCGCTGCTCAATCAGATCCATGAAATCATGGGCTGGACCGTGTCCAACAACGTCATGGGCACCGTCAACGCCATGTCCACCCGCGAGCGCGATCCGTGGGCGGTCAACGCGCTGCTGAACGGACAAAATCTCATCTACCGCCGCGACATGCGCCAGGCCTGGAGCGAAACGCTGCGCGACTGGCGCGACACGACGCATCCCGACGGCGTGCCCTGGGACATCACTCCCGGCAAACGCCGCTTCAACACGCGCGACTTCACGCTCGCCGCCGCGGTGAAGCTGCCGTGGGATTTGCACACCTTCTACGGCGACCGCCGCGCCCTCGAGGAGAGCTACGAGTTGATGCGCCGCAGCGTGGCCCATTTCGAAAAGTGGGCGGAGAAGCCGGGCAGCACGTTTGTGAAAGGCCTCGGCGACTGGCTCGACCCGAACCCGCCCTTTGTGAAAGTGACAAAGCCTGCCGAGAACACCTACGGCGGTCAGGCCGCATCGAAGTTCACCCCCAACCGACTCACCGCCACCGCCCTGCGCTATCACGCCACCGACCTCCTCGCGAAGACAGCCGTGTTGCTCGGCAAAAATGAGGACGCGGCGCGCTATCGAAAGTCCGCCGGGGAGATCCGCCACGCCTTCAACCAGCGCTACTACCGCCCCGACCCGCAGAGCTACGGCAGCCAGTGCGCCGACAGCTATGCCGTGCTCTACGGCCTCGCGCCCGAGTCGCACCACGAGCGCGTCGCGCAAAGCCTCGCCAAGAATGTGATGGGACCGCTCCAGGGCCACTTCTCCACCGGCTTCTTCGGCACGCCGACCACGCTGCGCGTGCTGGGCCGCTTTGGTCATGATGAAGCCGCTTTCACCGCCATGACGCAGACCAGCTACCCAAGCTACGGCTACATTATCGAGACACTCGGGGCGCAGGAGATCTGGGAAGGCTGGGATGACAAGATCGATCCCGAGCACGGCCCGAGACATGGCCGGCTCCAGACCGAGCACAGCGGCGCGGGCGAGTGGTTCTTCCACGACGTGCTCGGCATCCAGCCCGATCCCGCCGCGCCCGGCTTCAAACATTTCTTCCTCCGCCCTTCGCTCTACGAGCAGCTCGAGTTCGCTCGTGGCAGCTACGAGTCGTCGCACGGAAGAATCGTCAGCGACTGGCGCAACGAAGGCCGCGATTTTCATTGGCAGGTCGTCATTCCCGGCAACACCGAAGCCATCCTGCGTCTGCCGTGCTGGGAAGGCGACCGCATCACCGAATCCGGCCAACAGCTGGAGGCCGTCCAAGAAATCCGCGTCCTCACCCGCAGCGATCACCACATCGAACTGCGCGTCCCCGCCGGCCGCTACCACTTCATCTCGCCGCGCTCCCAGCCCTTTGTTCCTGCACCATGAGGTGTAGGCATGCCCCATCCCCGCATTTACGGGGTGCGAAACGCACGTCCTCAACCCGTAGGTTGCTGGTGCCCCGTTTCCGCCTTTGGCCTTTCCCAACCTTCCTTCCTAGCCTGACGCTCTGCGCGATGCTGCTCGGGCCTCTGTCCGGGCTGGCTGCTGACCTGCGCCTCCCGCTCCAGAATTTCGCACTGCCGGTTTCTGCGGAGACGTGGAACCGCAGCCTCAATGTCGCGGTGAGTGGCGTTGCGGAGGGTGGCTCCGCCGTGGCGCTGGAAATGGATCTCAGTCAGCGCTTCAACGGCTGGTGTCAGCTCAACTTGCCTGCGGCACCGGATGATCCGCAGGTGAATGCGCTGCGCTACCGCTTCCGGGGCGACGGAACGAAGACGATTTTCACCCACTGGCTGGCGGTCGCGATGCCGGATGGCACGACGCGCAACTACGCCTCCGTAATCCGGCAGGATCTTTCGAACACGGACTGGCAAACGGTGACGATCCCGCTGACGGCCTTTCGCATTCCCGGCGAGGCCTATCACGGCCGCATTCGAGGACTCGGGTTTATCCTGTCCCAAAACATGCAGGCGCCCGCTGCATCGGGAAAACTGCTCATCGATGACCTCGCGCTGGTCCATGATCCGGCAGCGGTGAGCGGCATGATCGAGATCACCACGGACGAGGCGTTTTTTGATCTCATCGATCTGGATCGACCCGAACTGGCGGCGGTGAAGCGGGCTCTCGAAGCGAAGGACATGGCGGCGGCGAAGGCGGCTTTCGTCGAACACATGCGGAAACGGACACGCCCCCGGTTCTACATGGATTTCCGTGACAAGGAGGCGGTCATGAAGACCTACGCAGATCTCTACGGCGGCGACTTCTTTGCGGACCCGGCTTTTGCGCAGCGGGTGAAGGAGTTCGATGCCTTCACGCTCCGCGTGGACAAGGAGGAGCGGCGCTATCCAGATGGTGACATTGAGTGGAGTCATGCCCGCAACGGCACGACCTTTCCCTGGACCGCGATTGTCTCCCGGTTCTGGATGTTTCGCGACCTCGGCATGGCCTACTGGGCACGCGGCGAAGAAAATCATGCGGAGCGGGCCTGGCAGTATTTCGAGGACTTCAACTGCAAGTGGCCTGTCGAGCAACTCGGCGAGCTGATGCCGCACATCGCGGGATGGGACCACACCATGGGAGTGGGCGAGCGACTCCACTTTTGGATGCTGGGCTACTATTTTCTGATGAATGCCGAAGCCTCGACCACGGACCGGCAGATCGAGTTGTTCAAACGCATGATCGAGCATGCGCAATGGATCCAGGCCTGCTCTGAGTTCGGCTTCCGCCCTGGCAATCATCAAATCGTGGAAACCGCCACCCTCGCCGAGACCGGCTTTTTTCTTGATGAGTGCCGCCTCGCCAAAACCTGGCGTGACACCGCCTTCCGTGTCCTCGGCGAGCACCTCGACCGCGAGGTGCTGGAGGACGGCGCGTATGTCGAGCTGACGCCCGGCTATCACGGCTGGTGCGCGGAGAAATTCATCACCGTCGCGCGATTGGCCAAGGTCAATGACCATCCCATGCCGCCGGGATTTCACGACAAGATCAGGCGCATGTATGACTGGCTGCTCGGTCACTCCACCCCGGCGCGCACGATGCCGCCGGTGGGCGACAGCATGGGCATGAATCTGAGACCGACCATGGCCACCGCAGCGGCCTTGTTTGAGTCCCCCGAGTTCGCCTTCATCGCCGACGGGATGAAGCCGACGACGGATTGGTTCTGGTATCTCGGTGCCGAAGGCGCGCGCCGATTTGAGAAGCTCCAGCCACGGCATCCGGACTTCCTGTTCTACCGCCCCGAACCCTCCGGCTTCATCGTGATGCGGAGCGGCTGGGAACCCGACGCGAGTTACCTCTTCTTCAACGTGGCACCCGACGCGGGCCAGGGGCATTCGCATCCGGATGCGCTGTCGGTGGACATCTCGGTCCTGGGCCAAACGATCCTCCTCGACCCCGGATCACTCGGCTACGGCAATCCCATGCACGCGCAGTTCGCCGTCAAAACGCGGGCGCACTCTGTGCTCGTCGTGGACGGCCTGCAAATGGACACCCGCTTTCCCGAAGCGCTCGGCGGCGGAGTGACAGAGGGTCTTCAGTGGGCGACCGGCGCCAAGGACTGGCCCGGCGACATTCGCCACACCCGCCGCGTCGCCTTCGTCCCCGGGCCGGGGTTTTTCCTGATCGAAGATCAAGTCACCGGCACCGGCACGCACCAGATCGAACAGCTCTGGCGCTTCAACAAAGGCGTGACGGCGGAGCATGATGTGGAGGCCAAGATCGTGACGGCCAGACGAGCGGAGGCGTGCCTGCAGATTCGGCCCCTGCTGGATCAGGCGTGGGGTTACGACACGGTCGATGGCCTGCCCGACTTTTCAGGAAAGCCCGGCGTCGCCATCGTTAGTGAACGCACCGAGCTCCCCTATCGCCAGGTGTTTCTCATGATGCCGCACCGACCCGGCGAAGTGCCCAAGCTGCCGTCCATCGACGAGGTGGAGGCCATCCTGAAACAATGCGTCCAACCCAAGCCATGAAACACCACCTCCTTTGCCTGCTGCTCTGCCTTCCCAGCGGGTTCGCCCGCGCGGCTGACTCCCCACCCAACATCGTCATCATCTACGCCGATGATCTGGGCTACGGGGACCTCTCCTGCCAAGGAGCGACGAAGCTGAAGACGCCGCGAATTGACCAACTCGCCGCCGAAGGACGACGTTTCACCGATGCGCATTCGGCTTCCGCCACCTGCACCCCGTCGCGCTACGCGATGCTCTCCGGGAAGTATCCCTGGCGGGAGAAGCTGTGGTCGCCGGTCTTTCTGCAAAGCCCGCTGGTTCTCAAAGAGGACACCTTCACCCTGGCCGATCTCGCGAAACGCGCGGGACACGCCACCGCGATCATCGGCAAGTGGCACCTCGGGTTTGGCGAAAGCGGTCGCCCCGACTGGAACGCGGATCTCAAGCCGGGTCCGCTGGAACTTGGCTTCGATCATTACTTCGGCGTTCCTGTAGTGAACAGCCATCCGCCTTTTGTCTATGTCGAGGACCATCGTGTCGTCGGGCTCGATCCCGACGACCCACTCATCGTCGCACCCAATGCGGTCAGCCCCACCAAAGAATACCGAGGCAAAAGCGTCCGTCCGCCGAGACGCGGTGGGCTCGGCGTCAAAGGTGGGGCGACGGCTCACGCGCTTTACATCGACGAAGAGATCGGTACCACGCTCGCCGCCAAAGCTAGCGATTGGATCACGGAACACAAAGACGCGCCCTTCCTGCTCTGCCTCATGCCCACGGCTATTCATCATCCCTGCACGCCGCACCCACGCTTTCAGGGCACGAGCGAATGCGGGATCTACGGCGACTTCGTTCACGAGCTGGACTGGATGGTTGGCGAGGTGCTCGACACCCTCGACAAACACGGCCTCACCGACAACACGCTCGTCATCTTCACCAGCGACAACGGCGGCATGCTGAATCATGAGGGCTCCGCCGCATGGCAGGCCGGACATCGTCTCAGCGGAGAACACTTCGGCTTCAAGTTTGACGCCTGGGAAGGCGGTCACCGCGTGCCGTTCATCGTCCGCTGGCCGGGCCACGTCCCGGCGGGCACCACCAGCGACCACCTCATCTCCAGCATCGATCTCACCCGCACGCTTGCCTCCGTTTTGAAGGAAGACCTGCCCGCCGACGCAGCGCCAGACAGCTTCGACCTTCTCCCGGAATTTCTCGGCACCACCGACAAACCGGTGCGCAACCACCTCCTTGTCATGGGCCACATGAAGACCCACCTCGCGCTGCGCACCCGCCGCTTTCTCTACATCCCCGCGCAGGGCGGTGGCGGCTTTGGCAACGGCCTCACGTTCATCGCCCGCACCGGCGAGACCACCAGCGACATCACTCCCGCCGGCAAGATCAAACCCGACGCGCCCAAGGCCCAGGTCTTCAACCTCACGCCCGAGGGCTCGCAGACCGAGAACATCATCCTCAAGAATCCCAAAGTCACCGCCGACCTCAAAGCCCGCCTCGCCGAACTCCGCCGCAGCCCCCGCACCGCCCCATGAGACGACTCGCCGCCCTGTCGATCATCGTCGCCTCGCTCGGCGTTGTCCCCGCCTTCGCCGCCGAGCTTCCCCAGTTCATCGTTCCCGGTCACGAGGACGAGATGCGGGCGTTGAACGAGCTCCATGCCCTGCACCATGACCGCGCCTTCTCGGACTGCACGCTCTGGGATGCATGGCTGCCGATGGCAACGCTGTGGGCCTCGGAGAAAAAGCGGGAGCAGTATCGCGCATCGCTGCTGAATCGGCGGATCGATGCGGAGGGTTACGTCTCGATGCAGCAGCATCGCGGCATGGCGCACAGCGAGGGGTGGCCGTTCCCAGCGTGGCAGCAGAGCGGCGGTGCGGGCTTTCACTTCTCCAACCTGCACGACGTGTGGGCCATCCAGATTTTCCAACTGCAACCGCTAGCGAATACCGACGGTTGGGAAATTTCTGGCGCAGAAGTGCTCGGCATTGATCCCGTGGCAGGGCTGAAACTGAAAGTCACGGAGGAGGTCGTGACCATCACCACGCCGCCCTTTCGCTGCGGCACCATCGTGGCACCCTTTGCGCGTCTGGAGTGGGCGGCTCGTGGACTGAAGTCGGAGTCGAAGGCGGCCGTCGAATGGCTGCTGGAGGGCGAGGCCGACTGGCCAAAGGGCCGTGGAGCGGATTTCACCCCGCCCGGCGAGATGCAATACGCCAACGTTCCGATGTATCGCCAACCGGGCTATGCGGGAGTGCTCACGCGCTATCGGATTCGGCTCGATCACGCAGCGGGTGCGGAGATCGACTTGAAGTCCATCATCACCGCCATCGACACGCGGCATCCGATCACCAACGCGCTGTTCGTGCGCGGATGCTGCGACTTCTTTGCGTGGACGCAGGACGTGGACTTTCTGCGGCAAAACCTCGACCGCATGCGCACCGCCCTGAGCTTCGCTTTGAAAGAGTTTCGTGTGCGCGAGGAGAAGCACGTTTTTGTGCCCTGGGTGGGCCATGAGGGTCTCAGCGGGCTGATCATCGGGCCTGACGGAAAGAAGACCATCCGTCCCGGTCTCGGGGTGGGAAACAACTACTACGATCTGGTGCCCTTTGGTGCGCACGATGCCACGGCCACGGTGTATCTGCACGATGCGATACGCTCGCTTGCTGATCTTGAACGAGCCATCGCAAAGCATCCCGAATGGGAGCTTCCTGAAGCGCTCACACCATTGGATGCGAAGGACCTCGATCAACTGGCCGACGAGATGCGTGCCGACTTTCAGCAACGCTTCTGGAATGCCGGCACGGGACGTTTCAACGGCTGGACGGATGTCACAGGCCACGCCTACGACTACGGTTTCACGTTCGTCAACCTGGAGGCCATCCACTTCGGCGTCGCCAGCCCGGAGCAGGCGCGGAGCATCTTCGACTGGCTGGACGGTCGCCGCGAAGTGACGGCAGACACCTCTCGCGGCGCGGACATTTATCACTGGCGATTCGCTCCGCGCGCGACGACGCGGCGCAACATCGAAACCTACGTCTGGCCCTGGTCGAACCCTGAACAGATCCCATGGGGAGGTCAGATTCAGGACGGCGGCGCGGTGCTCGGCTTCAGCTTTCACGATGTCATGGCACGGATGAAGACGAACGGACCGGACGACGCGTGGAAGCGCCTGCGCGAGATCCTCGCCTGGTTTCGCGACGTGCAAGCCGAGGGCGGCTACCGCGCCTACTACGCGAAACCGGGTCGCGGCACGTTGCAAGGAGGCGGTCCTGCCGGCGGACTGGGCATGGACCAGGAGTTCCTCGAAAGCGTGCTCGTCCCGCAAGTCATGCTCTACGGCTTCCTCGGCTTCGAACCCAGCGCTGACGGCTACGAAGTCCACCCGCGCCTGCCGAAAGACTGGCCATCACTCAAGATCACCGGCATTCGCTTTCAAGATCTAACTCTCGACATCACTGCCCACGCCGACGGGCAGTTCGAGGTAACCGAGCACTAGAACACCCGTATTTACGGGAGACTAGATTGGCCCGACGAGTGGCGTACTCCTTATCCTCCTATGATGTCTCCCCTTCGATGGCCTTGCGGCCTGCTCATCGGCTTTGTCCTCGCTGCCCAAGCGACGGCGGCTGACCCTGTGCAGTTCAATCGCGACATCCGGCCGATCCTTTCCGACAACTGCTTCTACTGCCATGGTCCCGACCCGAAGCACCGGGAGGCGGATCTGCGTCTCGACATTCGCGAGGAAGCGCTGGCGATGGAGGCCTTCGTTCCCGGCAAACCGGACGCCAGTGCCTTGATCGACCGGATTCTCACGACGGACGAAGACGACTTGATGCCGCCGCCAGACTCCCACAAGAAGCTGACGCCCGCTCAAAAGGATCTCTTCAAACGATGGGTCGCCGAGGGAGCCGAATACCAACAACATTGGTCCTTCGAACCGTTGAATCCGGTCAAGGTGCCGCCGGTGAAGAACGCGAGCTGGGTGAAGAATCCGATCGATGCGTTTGTGCTGGCGGGATTGGAGAAGAAAGGCCTCGCGCCGAGCCCTGCTGCCGATGCGGTCACGCTGGCCCGGCGGTTGAGCTTCGATCTCACCGGTCTTCCTCCGACGGCGGAGGACGTCGCCACGCTTCCCGACCGGATTCCCGAGGTCTTGAAATCCGTCCGCCATGCCGAACGGCTCACGACGTGGTGGCTTGATCTGGTTCGCTATGGCGACACGCTCGGTTACCACGGCGATCAGGCGCAAAGTGTGTCGCCGTATCGCGACTACGTCATCCGGTCGTTCCACGAAAACAAACCCTTCGACCAGTTCACCCATGAAAACCTCGCGGGCGACCTTCTCCCCCATTCCGGCCTTTGGGAAAAGGTGGCGTCCACCTACAACCGGCTCAATCGCACCTCGGGTGAGGGTGGTGCGCAACCCAAGGAGTATCAGGCGAAGTATGACGCCGACCGCGTCCGCACCACCGGTGCCGTTTGGCTGGGACTCACGACCGGCTGTGCCGAATGCCACGACCACAAATTCGACCCTTTCACCACGCGCGACTTTTACAGCTTCGCTGCCTTCTTCGCAGACATCAAAGAGCAGGGCGTGGTGAAGAGCGCGGTGCACATCGCGCAATTGCCGGTGCCGACACCGGAACAAGCTGCGCGGAAGGACGGCCTCGAAACGGCAATCGCTGCTCTCGTGAAGGACTTCGCCAGGGTGACGCCGGAGATCCAAAGTGCGTTTGACCAATGGCGGAAGGCCGCGGCGGATGCCCTGCAGCAATGGCAGCCGCTGAAGCTAAGTAAAGCGACGACCAGCGCAGGAGGTCCGCTGCAGATTGGAGAAGACGGCCATGTGCTCGCTACCGGCGAGAATCCGGACACCGTCACCTACACACTGACGGCCAACTCACCCTTGAAGACGATCACCGCGCTGCGGATCGAGCTTCCACCGTCGGACAAGCTCCCCGCGAAGGGACCAGGTCGTGCGGGCAACGGCAATTTCGTGCTCAACGGCGTGACGTTGGCCTCGGGCGAAAACGCCGCCAAGTTCGCAACGGCCACCGCGACTCACAGTCAGATTCAGCACTCACCGGATTACCTGATCTCGGGGCACAAGAACGGCTGGGCGATTTTGCCAGAGGCTGGCAAGCCGCATGAACTGGTGCTGACCTTGACGCAACCGCTGGAGGTGGATGCTTCCGGGCAGGTGACGGTGTCTCTTGTTCACAGCTTTGGCAAAGCGCACAATCTCGGCAGTTTTCGGCTCCACGTGACGGATGCGGCTCTGCCCGCTCCGGCTTCAGATCTGCCGTCCACCGATGTGGTGGCGTTGCTGCGTCAAAAGGCATCGCCTCAGAACCTGGAGCAACTGCGGAATGCGTTCCGCGCTCGCACCCCGCTGCTTGCCGACCAACGGGACGGTTTGGCCAAGCTGCGCGGTGAATTGGATGCGCTGAATAAACAAATCGTCACCACCCTTGCGACCACGGCCGTCGAGCCCCGCACGATTCGCATCCTGCCGCGCGGCGATTGGATGAAGGACGATGGGGAGATCGTGGAGCCGGCTGTCCCAGCCTTCCTGCCTGCATCTGCCGTCCCCAAAGATAAGCCTCGGCTCGACCGATTGGATCTCGCTCGCTGGATGACCTCAAAGGAAAATCCACTCGTCGCGCGTACCTTCGTCAACCGCCTGTGGATGCTGTTCTTCGGCCATGGGCTCGCGCGCAACGTCGATGATCTCGGTTCGCAGGGGGAGCCGCCAAGTCATGCCGAGCTCCTCGACTGGCTGGCACTGGAGTTCATCGACAGCGGTTGGGACGTCCGTCACTTGGTCGGACTGATGGTGAATTCGAACACCTACCGACAAAGTTCCAGTCCCCGAACCGAACTCGCGGCGACGGACCCTTCCAATCACCTGCTGGCACGGCAAAACAGCTGGCGGATTGATGCCGAGATGGTGCGCGACAGCGCGCTGAAAATCGGCGGGTTGTTGGTCGAGGAAACCGGCGGCGTCAGCGTGAAGCCCTACCAACCCGAAGGCTACTGGGACAACCTCAACTCCCCCCGCCGAACCTATCAAGCCAGCACCGGCCCCGATCAATATCGACGCGGCCTCTACACCTGGTGGCAGCGCAGCTACGTGCATCCGAGCCTGCTCGCCTTTGATGCCCCCACCCGCGAGGAGTGCACCGCCCAGCGATTGCGCTCCAACATCCCCCAGCAGGCCCTCGTCCTGCTCAACGACCCGACTTACGTGGAAGCCGCCAGAGCGTTCGCCGCACGCGTGCTCGCCGAATGCAACGGCAACGAAACCGCTCGCATCACATGGGCGTTTCAAGAAGCCCTTCAACGGAAACCCAGCGCCGACGAGTTGAAGACCCTGACCGACCTGCTGATCCACCACCGCGCCGAATATGCCCAAGAGGCCGAGGCCGCGAAGGCACTCCTTGCGACCGGCCAGAGCCCGATGCCGGACAAAGTCGATCCTGTCGAACTCGCCTCTTGGACGCATGTCACGCGCGTGCTGCTCAACCTCCACGAAACGATCACGAGGAGTTGAGAATGACGAAGCGCGAATGAGGAATGCCGAATGAAATCCCAATTCACCAACGTCCCGAATTCGCCGCTTCGAGCTTCCTCATGGATTCGTCATTCCTCATTCTGATTTCGTCATTCTTCCCATCATGCCCTCTGAACCCGACTTCGACAACTTCTGGTCACCGTCTGATCTTGGGGCCGAGAGTATTATCCGCGAAGAAACGCTACCCTATGGTGGCGAAGGAAAAGAGCGCGTGTTTGATCTCGAAGAACGCACTGCTCGATTCGGCGAAGCGGTGATTCAGTTTCTGAAGAAAGTGCCGAAGGGTCCTCTCACGAATCGATTGATTGATCAATTGGTCGGAGCAGCCACCAGCGTGGGTGCGAACTACGCCGAAGCCGATGATTCCGTGTCGAAACGCGATTTCAAGCACCGCATCGGCACCTGCCGGAAGGAGTCTCGCGAGTCCAAACATTTCCTCCGCATGATTGCCACTGCCGTGCCTGAGCTCAAATTCGAAGCTCGCGAGTTGTGGCGCGAGGCTCACGAACTCAATCTCATTTTCTCCACGATCTTTCGGAACACGATCACCCAATGACGAAGCGCGAATGAGGAATGCCGAATGAAATCCCAATTCACCAACGTCCCGAATTCGCCGCTTCGAGCTTCCTCATGGATTCGTCATTCCTCATTCTGATTTCGTCATTCTTCCCATCATGAACACCCTCTCTCGAATGGAGCTTTCCCGCCGCGCCTTCCTCGGACGTTCCTCTCAAGGCCTCGGTGCGGCGGCGCTGGCTTCTCTTCTCCGACCCGAGCTCCTCACGGCTGCGACCGCCAGTGATCGCGGCGTGCTTTCGGCACCGCATCATCCGGCCAAGATCAAGCGGGTCATCTGGCTGACGATGGCCGGTGGGCCATCGCATTTGGAAACCTTCGATCCCAAGCCCAAGCTCGCCGAAATGCACGGTCAACCCATGCCGGAAAGCCTCACGAAGGGACAGCAACTCGCGCAACTCCAGGGCAAGCCGCTCAACTGCTTCGGCCCGCAGCATCCGTTCGCCAAATTCGGGAAGAACGGCACGGAGATCTGCGCGCTCTTCCCACACATCGGCTCGGTGATCGACGACATCTGTCTGGTCCGCTCGATGGTGACCGACGCGATCAATCACGATCCGGCGCACATGTTCATGAACACCGGCTCGCAGATCGCGGGGCGACCCAGCATGGGTTCGTGGGTCACCTACGGTCTGGGAACCGATTCCGCCGATCTCCCCGGCTTCGTGGTTCTGACGTCGCTCGGAAAAGGCGGGCAGAACCAGCCCATCTCCGCTCGTCAGTGGAGCAGCGGTTTTTTGCCCAGCAAGTATCAGGGCGTGCAACTGCGCTCCAGCGGAGACCCCGTGCTGTACCTCTCCAATCCCAGCGGAATTTCCCGCGAACGTCAAAGCGCCGACGTGCAGGCCATCAATGCGCTGAATCGCCAGCGACAGTCCATGGTGGAAGATCCAGAGATCGCGACGCGCATCGCCCAGTATGAGATGGCCTTCCGCATGCAGGCCAGCGTGCCGGAACTGATGGATGTGACCGGAGAGAATGCGAAGACGCTGGAGCTTTATGGCTGTCAACCGGGCGACGGATCGTTCGCCTCGAACTGCCTGCTGGCGCGCCGTCTCGCCGAGCGCGGCGTGCGGTTCATCCAGCTCTACCACAAGGACTGGGATCACCACGGTGGATTGAAAGAAGGCATCCAACTCAAGGCCCAGGAAATCGACCGCGCCTGCATGGCGCTGATCACCGATCTCAAGCAGCGCGGACTGTTCGAGGACACCCTCGTCGTCTGGGCGGGCGAGTTTGGCCGCACGCCGATGTCCCAGGGTGCCAACGGTCGCGACCATCACAACAAAGCCATGTCAATCTGGCTGGCAGGCGGCGGTGTGAAACGCGGCATCGTGCATGGCTCCACCGACGATCTCGGCTACGCGGCGCAGGAAAAGGTTTGCACGGTGCACGACCTCCACGCCACCATGCTCCACCTGCTCGGCATCAACCACGAGGCCTTCAGCATCAAGTTCCAGGGCCTCGATGCACGGCTCTCAGGCGTCGAAGGCGCCAACGTCGTGAAATCGATTCTGGCCTGACCCGCTGCGTTCACGGCAGGCCGAGCTTCAGTGCGATCTGCTGACCTCGGTGAAGCGAGGTCGCTGCTGCACAAAAAACCCCATCCCGGCCGAAGAGCCAAGATGGGGTTTGAAGATGACTTTGACCTGAACTCAACTCACTTCGCGAGATCGAAGCGATCCAGCTCCATGACCTTGGTCCAGGCGGCGACGAAGTCGCTGATGAACTGGTCTTCAGCGTCGGAGCAGGCGTAGACCTCAGCGACGGCGCGCAGCACCGAGTTGGATCCGAAGACCAGATCGAAACGCGTCGCCGACCACTTCGGCGCACCGGTCGTGCGATCCATGCCCGCAAAGCCATTGCCGCAAGGGGAGACCACTTTCCACTCCGTCCCCATGTCGAGCAGGTTGACGAAGAAGTCGTTGGTGAGGGTACCCGGACGATCGGTGAACACACCGGCCGATTCATGGCCCACGCTGGTGCCGAGCACGCGCATGCCGCCGACCAACGCCGTCATTTCGGGAGCCGTGAGTGTGAGCAGTTGCGCGCGATCGATCAGCAGTTCCTCGGCCGGCACCGAGTATTTGCCCTTCAGGTAGTTGCGGAAACCATCGGCAATC
>CAXBNA010000128.1:0-18252 GCA_963976915.1 uncultured Verrucomicrobiales bacterium | reverse complement strand
CCTTCCACAAACGTCACTCCCTCGGGCAGTGCATCACGGTGCCCAAACACCAGATTGTCCAGAACCACCAGCCTTTCACCCGCCGCCAGCAAATGCTGCACCGTATGCGAACCAATGTACCCGGCACCGCCAGTCACCAAGAGAGGAGCTTTCAAATCAGACATTCCCAAACCTTGCCAAAGGCCACCATCGAATCAATCAACGTTTTGAATCCTCCAAACGTCCCCAGCCAAGCCAACTCTCCGCAAGTCGTCGACCCGGCCATCTTCGCACCGCCATTTACCCTCATCCACGCCCTCCTTGTTTCGAACCCCTTGACCACCAACGCCCCCCCGCCTAGTCTCGGCGACTTATGGATAACGTCAGACTTGGCATCGTTGGCCTCGGCAACATGGGCAAAGCCCATCTTCACAACATTCGCTCCGGCAAGGTGCCCGGACTGCGCGTCACCGCCCTGTGCGAAAGCTTCGGCACCCTTCCCCAGCTCCTTGAAGGAGAGAGCGCCTTCACCGATGTGAAGCAGATGATCCGTTCGGGGCGGATCGACGCCATTCTCATCTGCACCCCCCACTTTTCTCACACGACCATCGGAATCGAGGCTCTCACTGCAGGTCTCCACGTGCTTGTGGAGAAGCCCATCTCCGTCCACAAGGCCGACTGCGAACGCCTGATCGCCGCGCACACCGACAAGTCGAAGACCTTCGCCGCCATGTTCAACATGCGCACCAATGCGACCTTCAAGAAGGTGAAGGACCTCATCGAGAGCGGTGAAATCGGCGACGTCCGCCGCGTGCATTGGGAAGTCACCGACTGGTTCCGCACCAACTACTACTACGCGACCGGCGGCTGGCGCGGCACGTGGAAGGGAGAGGGCGGCGGAGTGCTGATGAATCAGTGCCCGCACAATCTCGACCTCTTCCAGTGGCTCTTTGGCATGCCTCAGAGGGTACGTGGGTTCTGCCAGTTCGGTCGCTTTCACCAGATCGAAGTCGAGGACGACGTCACCGCCATCATGCAGTATGACAACGGTACCACGGCCACCTTCGTCACCAGCACCGGAGAGGCTCCGGGAGTCAACCGCCTTGAGATATCTGCTGAAAATGGCCGACTCACCGTCACCAACGGCAAACACATCCACTTCCAGCGCAACCGCGTGCCGATGAGCAAATTCTGCATGGAAACCGAAGCCGCCTTCGCCATGCCTGAATCTTGGAGCATCGACATTCCAGAGGACGAGACGGGAGGCCAGCACATCGAGATCCTTCAAAACTTCACGGACGCCATCCTCAAAGGCGATAAACTGCTTTCTCCCGCCGAAGAGGGGATCCGCAGTGTCGAACTCGCCAATTCCATTCTGCTCTCCGCATGGAACGACTGCACCATCGATCTCCCGATGGACGCCTCCGAGTACGAGAAGCTCCTCACGGAGAAAGGCGAAAAGTCCACCTTCAAAAAGCCCGAAGTGAAACCCAAAGCGACCTCCGACGACTTTGCCAAGAGCTTCCGTTAATCCCACCTTCCAATTCGAGACATGATCAAACTCACAGGCATTGCAGACGAAGCAGGCGCAGCCCTCGACGTTCAGATTCAGGCCCACAAAGACCTCGGCTGGGACAGCATTGAGTCCCGCGTGATCGAAGTCGATGGCGTCAAGGGCAACCTCCACGAGGTGCCCGAGGCAACCTTCGAAAAGGCCGTCGAAATCCTCGGTGCCGCCAACATGGGCATCTGTGGCTTCGGTGCCATCATCGCGAACTGGGCTCACAAGATCGAGGATGATTTTTCCATCACCGAAGCCGAAATCGCGCGCACCATCCCGCGCATGCAGCGCCTGGGAACCAAGCTTGTCCGCGTCATGAGCTATGCCATCCGCAAGGACGACAACGGCCATGATCTCCCTGATCAAATGGAAGAAGAACGGTTCCGCCGCATGCGCGAAATCCAGAAGCGCTTTGCCGACGCCGGCCTCACCGTGGTTCACGAAAACTGCATGAACTACGGCGGCATGAGCATCAGCCACGCACTCAAGCTTCTCGACAATGTTCCCGGGCTTAAGTGGGTCTACGACACCGGCAACCCTGTCTTCAACGAAGACCGCGATCATCCCGGCCAGCGCCAGGACTCATGGGCTTTCTACGAAGCCGTGAAACCCCACATCGCCCACATCCACGTCAAAGACGGACGGTGGAATCCCGCCAAGAACGACGCGGACTACACCTTCCCCGGCGAAGGCGAGGGCAAGACCGAGCCCATCATGAAGGATCTCATCGATTCGGGCTACGACGGCTACATCAGCATCGAACCCCATGTCGCGGTCGTTTTCCACGGCGCAGGTGCCGCCGATGACTTGGATCCTGAGACCAAGGCCCGGGAGCAGTACGACAGCTACGTGAAGTACGGTCGACAGCTTGAAGCCATGCTCAAGCGCCTCGGCGCTCAGCTATAAATCATCGTCCCAACGATCCAGACTTTTCGCCACCGGACGCACGCTGGAAGGCGCACGACCTTGTGGGAGGGCACGCCTCATCATCAGTGACAT
Organism: uncultured Verrucomicrobiales bacterium; assembly: GCA_963976915.1. Lineage (GTDB taxonomy): Bacteria > Verrucomicrobiota > Verrucomicrobiia > Verrucomicrobiales > Verrucomicrobiaceae > CAXBNA01. Next base: position 15,713 of record CAXBNA010000128.1, on the reverse strand, counting down.
CCGCAGCCTTCGCCGCAACTGCCACCGCCATTCACGTCCGCTTCTGACGGAACCTCTCCATTCTCGAGCGTCTTGCCGACATAGGTGGAGACTTTTTCGGCGATACCGCTCAAAAACTGCTGGGCACCAATGAACCCCGAAACCTCGGGGCTTGCGTCGCAACGCTCCTGCAGGGCCGTGAATTGATCCACCTCTACCTCGGTGGGCTGGTCGCCGCCATGCTGCTTCTGGTGAAGAGAGCGACCCATCATTGCCATTTCACGATACAGCGCGACGGCCTGCTCATTGGCCAGAAAGGTCTCGGCTTGGCCCCGGGCCTCCCTCACCTCTTCATCAGCGATGATGGCTTCACACAGTTCTTGGATCTTGGCTTCAATGGTCGATGTCGCGGTCATGAGACCACGAACCTAGGGCAAAACGTCGTTTGCGCTCCCAAAAAGTGGAACTTTTCCCGTCAACTCCAGCCACCGATCATGGCCGGTTGGCCTCTTCAAACAGTATCGACCTCAAAAGACCCGCCTCTTCCACAGCGTCCGTGGCCGTCTCTGGGACTGGAACCATCTGAGCGACACACCCCGTCGACTCCGCCCGAAATGCCTCACGAATGGCCTTCAATGCCGTGTTTCCCAAAACCCACACGTGGGTCACTCGCTCGTCCCGAGTCCGACAATCGTCCGCGAATGCCATCACCGAATCCCGTCCCCTCGGATCCGTGAGCCCGTCGGGCAACGCTGCAAATCGCAGCGTTCGCACGGTTCCCTCACCTGCCACCGAGTGAGCCAGCGCCATCAGCGTCGCCAGTCCGAGACTGTCGGACTCCACCTTCGCAAGGTCGCCTCCATAGGTGGCCAAAAGGATCGCCACATCGCGAGGTCGCTGCTTGCCCGTGAGTTCCACATCGATGATGGACGACTCGGTCGGTTCGAACGTGAAATCGGTCTCACGCACCTGATATCCCATGTTTTCGGCTCCCATCGAAGACTCCAAAAAAGCCGCCATGGACGGCAGTCGATCCTCGGTCGGCAATGCCAAGACCTCCCGCGCCACCCGCTCGAACTTCTCCACTGCCTGAGGCGTCATCTCGCGCCGCAAGGCGGACGCATAGGCATAGGTCCGATCCTCGACCGTCTGCTTCTTGAACCACCAAATGCCAAAGGAAGCAATGCTTAGAAGCACGGTCCCCAAGGGCAGTGCCATCAATGCCATACGGACGCCGCGCCCCTGCTTCGGGTTCACTGGCGCAGCCTGCGCCGCCGGTAAAGAAGGGTCAGTCATGATTCGATTCCAAGCACTCCAAACATACGTTCGCCGCGCGGCGATAGGCTCCGCCTTCTCCCAGCGTCGCCACCACCGATGCCAAATCCGCCACCAAAGCCTCCCGGAGACCCTCGTTTTGCAGCCAATGAATCATCTGGCGACTCAGTTCGGTCGGATTGAGCTGCCCTTGCACCAGCTCGGGAACCACATCGCGCCCGGCAAGGATGTTGATGATCCCCAAATTCTTGATCCTCACGACAAACTTTGCCGCCAGATACGTGAACGTCGTCACCTTGTAGACCAAAGCATAAGGGAGCCCAAGACAAGCCGCTTCAAGGGTCGCTGTGCCCGACGCCACGGCCCCCACCTGAGCACGTTGCATGAGATCATAGACCGTTCCCGTCTCGATCCACGACCGAGCTTCCTTCATTCCCGCTTGATCGGCCATCGCACGCATCTCCGAGGCAAGTCCCTCATTGGCCGCCGAGACGGCAAACCTCGCCTCAGGGACGGATTTCCGAATCAGCTTGGCCGCTTCCAGCATGACTGGAAAGAGCCGCTTCACCTCATTCAGCCGACTTCCGGGGAACCAGCCCACCAATCCGGGCTCCCGCTTCCAATCCCGGCGCAACTGAGCCGCTCGATCCACCATCGGGTGGCCCGCAAATTCGGTCTCAAGACCTGATTTCTCATAAAACGGCTTCTCGAACGGGAAGATGCAGATCATCCGGTCCAGCACCTTCGCCATCGTCTTCACACGCCCCTTCTTCCACGCCCACACCTGCGGACTGATGTAGTAGATCAAGCGGCCTTCATAACCTCCCTCCCTCAGCGCCTTGGCCACCCGGAGATTGAATCCAGGATAATCGACCAGCACCACGCCGTCGGGTTTTTCCTCCAGAACGCGCGCCACCACTTCCTCGAATCGCTTCTTGAAGTAGCCATACATCTTCAGGACCTCCCAGAGCCCCACCACACCGGCCGTCTCGACCCAATCCTCGATCCCGTCGCCGCCCACCGTACGCATTTTCGCCCCCCCCAGCCCCGACACCTCAATGTCCGGCTCGGTCTCCCGAAGCGCCGAAATGAATCCCGCGCCGTGGGTGTCGCCGCTGATTTCTCCAGCAATGATGAAGATCCGCGTTGGCTTCATACACCGGATGGCTTCGCTGCCGCCGCCTCGATCTGTGCTGTGATCTCCAGGGCCAGACGCAGTGCCAGCGCACCCGCCCGCCCCGAGACCACCGGGGCCACTCCTTGCCGGGCGCACTCAACAAAGGACGCGATTTCCAGCTTCAGCGGCTCCGCTTTCTCAACTGGCACCGGCTCGCGCAGTATTTTCCGACCCGCAAATTCGGTCACGATGCTCGCATCCGTTGCGAGACCAAACAGCTTGCCCAGAATCGAACTCTCCTTCGTTTCGTCGCCCGCCAGCTTGAGGATGTAGCCAGCCTGATTCTGGTAGTCGAGCGAGAGATAGGCATTCTCTTGAAACACACGGATTTTCCGCAGCTTCTCCTGGCTGATCCGGCTCGCTGTGATGTTGGCCACACAGCCATTTTCAAAACGCACCCGCACATTGGCGATGTCTTCACGCCGACTCAAAATAGGCACCCCCACCGCATCCACACTCACCCAGGGTGATCGCACCAAGTGCAGGATGATTTCCAAATCGTGAATCATCACGTCCAGCACCACACCCACATCCAAGCTCCGGCCCGGGTAAGGTGAAAGCCGCGTCGCTTCAATGAATTTGGGTGCCTGGAGATGCTCCTCAAGACTTTGCATCACCGGATTGAAGCGCTCGATGTGCCCCACTTGCAAGATCGCCTCATTGGCGTCCGCGAGTTCGATCAAGGCCTGCGCATCTTCGAGGCTGGGCGCGATGGGCTTCTCCACCAACGTGTGCTTGCCCTTGGCCAGCAATACGGACGCCACCTCACGATGATAGACCGTCGGAACCGCGACCGAGGCAGCATCCACGAGGTCGGTGAGTTCCTCCACACTTCCCACGGCCTGTGTGCCATGCGTCGTCGCCATGTCCTTGGCCCGCTCGAGGTCCGAATCATAGAGCCCGGCAAAAACAATCTCCCCACCACTCTGCGCCGCAATCTCCGCCATGATCCGGGCATGATTCCGCCCAATGGCCCCCACACCAGCAACTCCGATCCGAAACGGTTTGTTCATCGCCACGATGCTAGGGCAATCAGTCCGTTTGGCAACGCCATGATGAGTCTAGTGTTCTGGCCTCATGATCGAGCTTCACAGCGCCTCACGAGAGGAGAGCAACTCCTCGATACCATCGGGTCTACGACGAAGGTCTACCAAGGCCACAATCACGATTCGTTGACCGACCAAAGAATAGAACAAGCCCCACTGCCGAAATTTCCCCACAAGAAGCCTACGTAATCTCTGAGAGCGAGGAACTCGCGTCCCCTGCTCGGGAAAGTGACGTAGCAATTCCAGTGCGGACTCTAGAGCCAGATCAAAGGCAGCCCCCTCGGAATTGATGGAAAGAAAGTCTGACGCAGCCGCACTCGTCCAAATCATGTCTGCCCTCATTAAGACCCAGCGTCTCGCTTAGCCTTCAAGTCAGTCCAGCTCACACCCGAGTCTGGATTCTTCAGATAGTCGTCCAGCCTCCTCTCCAAAGCCTCCACCGCCCCCTGAGACAGATCCTCCATCGAATCCTGCGCTTGAGTTGCACAGGACCAAAGCTCACCTGCCAAAATCAGCTGATCTTCAGGATCAAGGTCCTTTAAGCCTGGAAAGCGTTCCGCAATCATGTGCTGAATCTAAAGCAATCCGCCGGAATCGCAATTCGACAGATCCCACTTTCGCAGCCCCGCCCCGCAAGAGCTGAACTTCGACCGGCTTCATCCCGGAGCGCCAAACGTCACTGCCCGGTTTCAAAAAAGGGCTTCACAATCGCCTAGCGAGCGATCTCACCGAACCCCTCACGGGGCTGGGGTCCCGCGCTTCTGAAAAACCATCCAGTCAAATCCCCACCCAATCCTGTCCAAACAGAACGGCCCTTCTCCCAAGGCACCTCAAAACTTTCCAGGAAACCCAAAGCCCTTGGGGAGCTTGGGCATTCCTGGCATTCCCCCCATACCGCCCATCCCACCTTTGCCGCCCTTGCCTTTCTTCCGCTTGCCGCCGCCGCCCAGCATGGCTCCTCCCAACTTCGCCATGGCACCCTTGTTCTTCATCATCTTCCGCATCATGGCGAACTGCTTCATCAGCTGATTCACCTCCATCACGCTCCGGCCACTCCCATTGGCAATGCGCTTCCGGCGGCTGCCATTGATGATGTCCGGTTTCGTGCGTTCCTTCGGGGTCATCGACAGCACGATGGCCTCCACCCCCTTCATCCGATCTCCAGCTCCAGCCATGTCCGGCATCTTGGGCATTCCGGGCATCATGCCCATCAGCCCCTCCAAAGGCCCCAGCTTCTTCATGAAGCGGATCTGGGAGAGGAAGTCATTGAAGTCGAACTTCGCCTCCTGAAAGCGCTGCGCCATCTTCATGGCTTCCTTTTCGTCGATCTGTTCCGCAGCTTTCTCCACCAGCGAAACGACATCGCCCATGCCGAGAATTCGCTGCGCCATCCGGTCTGGATGGAAGACCTCAAACTGATCCACCTTTTCTCCAACACCGAGGAACTTCACCGGGCAGCCCGTCACTTGCCGCATCGACAAGAGCGCTCCACCGCGCGCATCCCCATCGAGCTTGCTCATCACCAGACCGGTGATCGTCACGGTCTCGTGAAACTTCGAGGCCACATTCACCGCCTGCTGCCCCGTCGCGGCGTCTGCGACCAGCAGCACCTCGTTTGGCTCAATCACCGCCTTCACTCGCGCGAGTTCCGCCAGCAAATCTTCGTCCAAATCCTGCCGACCGGCGGTATCAAAAATCGCAATCCCATTCCCCTGCTCCTCCAGCCATTTCAGCGCCAGCTTGGCCGCCTTGACCGGGTCCGTCTCGCCCTCCGGCGGTGCCCAGACTGGCACCTGAATCTGCTCTCCCAGCACCTGAAGTTGCTTGATCGCGGCCGGGCGAAAGAGGTCGAGCGCCACCAACAAGGGTCGTTTGCCCTGCTTCTTGATCCAGTTGGCCAGCTTCGCCGCCGTCGTCGTTTTCCCCGCTCCGTTCAAGCCCGCCAGCAAGATGCGAGAGGGCGACTCCAAGCTCAGCGCCACCGCGCCACCGCCGAGGATGCGGGCAAGCTCGTCGTTGAAAATTTTGACGATCTGCTGCCCGGGCGTGACCGACCGTAGGACATCCTGCCCCATGGCACGATCCTTGACCGCATTGATCAAGTCCTTGGTGACCTTGAAATCCACATCCGCTTCCAGCAGAGCCAGGCGGATCTCACGCATCGCGTCAGTCACGTTCGATTCACTGATGCGGCCGAGGCCACGCAGCTTCCGGAACGAGTCTTCGAGTTTGTCAGAGAGAGCAGAGAACATAAGAAAGAGGGGGGAACAGTGTCAGCAGGCGGGCGACTTCAAGCAACCCTTCACTGCCCGACGGATGCTGTCGTTTGAGGAAGGTAAGCCGCTTTCAGATCCACTTTGAAGCTCCAGTTCACCACCTCGTCCGACTCGCCACCCGTATGCCGAAATTTGAGGGTCACTTGGCAGTCCTCCTTCCGCAACCGGTACGGCATGTGGTAGAAAAGCAGATGACTGTCGGGGTCATACACCGCGGGAACCACGCCGATGCCGCCCACACTCAAACTCACACTCTCGGGATCCACGTCGCCCAGACCACTCAAATCCGCCTCGATCACCGGACGACGCTCCCGAATGGTCTCGTTCGGCTCAGGCTTCAGCACGATCAGCGGTTTGCCCTCTTCGTTGGTCGCATCCGCACCCACAAACTTGTTCGACGTGACGTCGCCCCGCCCGCGGAAGCTCGTCGCGTATTTGAAGTTGGTGTCATTCTCACCATGCACGATGTAGCGCCCAAGTTTGCCCATGGGGGAGTCCCAAGTGACCTTTTGATTGTTCACCGTCACGGCAGCCTCATAGCCCACCTGAAGCACCGTCTCCATCACCGCATCGTCAAAGATGCCGTAGGGGTAGGCAAACTCAGCGACCTCGATGCCCAGGTTTTCCTCCAGAAACGTCTTGGAGTCCTTCAACTCCCCCAGCACCCACTCCTGAAATTTGGCGTCGTTCTCCTTTCCCTTCCCGGGACGCAGGCTTGCGTGGGAAACGCTGTGACTTCCCACCCCACAACCGTGCGCCATCATCTCCTTGATCTGCACCCAATTCATCGAACGCCCACCGATGTTCACGTACTTTTTGTAAAGGTAGACCGTGAAGGGAAACCCCATCTCCTTCAGCACCGGAAAGGCATACTCATAGACGCCCTCCCAACCATCATCCATTGTGATGGCAATCGCGGCTTCAGGGATGTTCTTCTCACCCCGCTTCCAAGCCAGCACATCCGCCATCGAGATCACCGGAATTCCGGACTCCTTGATCGCAGTCATCTGCTCGCGAAATTTCGGAGCCGAAATGATCATCGGACTTCCTCCCCGCTCTCGAAAGTCGTGGTAACCGAGAATCGACACCACTGATGCCTTGTTCAGCTCAAATGGCTCCGCCTTGGGAACATCCTCCTCCACCGACGCGTCGAACACACTCGGGTCCTGCGCAGCCATCTGGATCGCCTTTTCTTCCGGCGTCAGTTCCGGCTCCGGCGGGGCCACGGGGGCAGGCTCCTCAATCCCGCCCGCCTCGGCCAACCGCTGCAACTTGGACTCGATCTTCCCACAACCCGTCAACGACAGCGCGACGGCCGTCGCAAAGACGGCCCAACCCGGAAATTTCACATCAAACAACACCATGACGGTTAGCTATATCACAGCCACCGCCACCCGCCACTGTCCTTTCGTTGCCGACCATCGTCAGGGGCTCGTCTCGCGGAGAAAGGGATGCCAAGCCACGTCGCACGGTTCCCAGCCGCCCCAGTGGATTGTTGGGGCTTCTTTCGCCTTGTGTCTTTCGCCCTGCTGACCTCAAATCTACACACCACCTCGCATGACCACCGCCGCCGTCACCTCCCTCCTCGCGCGAACACATGCACGGATGTTCTGGCATCGCTGTCAGCATAGTCTGGAGACGAATCGGCTCCTCACGCTCACCATTGGCTCCTTTCTCGTTCTTTACGGCATCATCGCCTACCTGATGGTCTCCAAAGGGATCGATTTCGTCCACAAGCTTCCCATGCTCGGGGCACTCCTGACCGAACGGCTCATCTACATGCTGTTCTTTTTCTTCTTCGTGATGCTCGTCATTTCGAACGCCACCATCACCGGCATGGGCCTGTTTCGAAAACGGGACATGGACTGGCAGATCGCCCTGCCGATTCCCATTCGCTCCCTCATCCTTTGGAAAACCGCCGAGGGCATGATGCTGGCCAGTTGGGGGTTGCTGGTTCTCAGCGCCCCGATCCTCATCGCGCTGGGACGTCAGTACGATGCCGGATGGAGCTTTTACCTCGTTGGCATTCCCTCCCTCATCTGCCTCGTCAGCCTTTCCTCCAATCTCTCGACTTGGCTCCTCCTGCTCCTTGTGGCTTACGCCAAGCGCTGGTGGTGGAAACCGGGCATCGCACTTGCCATCACGCTTCTCGGCTATGTGGTGGTGAACTTCTATTTCAGCGATCCGGAAGAAGCCAAGGCACGCGACTACGTGGCCAACCTCTACGAAGTCCTCCGCCACACCGAGATCTGCATGCACCCGCTTCTGCCGTGCAGTTGGGTGTCAGAGTCCCTTCTTGCAGCGGCACATGGCACCTACCACCGCTCCATCTTTTTCCTGCTGTTGCTGCTCAGCCACGCCCTTGCTGCCACTGTCCTCACCGGACGCGCCGCCCACGGCCTTTACTTTCGCGCCTGGGATCGCGTGATGAAGGCGGCCCCGACACGGCGTGCTCGAGCCATGGAACACACCTGGTATCGAACGCGCTCCACTTCAAACGGGCGGTCTTGGTGGCAGGCCATCCTGGGACTCGACCGCCCGGCACTGGCCCTGCTTCGCAAAGACATCCGCACCTTTTTCCGCGAACCCACGCAATGGGGGCAAAGCGCCCTCATCTTCGGCCTCCTCTTTTTCTACACCTCCAACCTTCGCCGCCTCGGCTACGACCTGCGCGACCCCTTTTGGAGTTCCGTCATCAGCCACCTCAATCTCCTCGTCTGCTGCCTCGCTCTCTCTACGCTGACCACGCGCTTCATCTACCCCCAGTTCAGCCTCGAAGGCCAGCGCATGTGGATCCTCGGACTGTCCCCGGTACCGTTGGGACGCATGCTCGCCCTCAAGCTCCGCCTCAGCGCGGGCACGCTCTCACTGCTGACGATGAGCCTCGTTCTGGTGTCCAGTTTTTCGCTCGATCTACCATGGCGGCAGACGCTGTTCTTCTCTGCGGCCATCATGCTCATGAGCTACGGCCTCACCTCGCTCGCACTTTCGTTGGGTGCGCTGATCCCGAACTTTCGCGAGCCCAACCCCGCCCGCATCGTTTCCGGGTTCGGGGGCACGCTCTGCCTCATCTCCAGCTTCCTCTACATCCTCGTCAGCATGACGCTCCTTTCCATTCCTGCCTGGCTCAAGGTCCGTCAGGGAGCCACCATCATCATCCCCGAGAGCACCGCCATCTGGCACAACAGCCTCAGCCTCATTGGCGTCGCCGGAGTCAGCGCCCTTTTTGGCGGTGTCCCATACGTTCTCGCCAAGATCCGAATCCAGCGGAATCTCGGCGCGGAACTATGATGCGTCAGATCAAGTTAGATCACCCGATCATTCCCACCATCCACAGGGATCTGGGCGCCCGTGACTTTTGCGAACAAGGGTGAGGCCATCGCGGCGACCATGTTCCCGATGTCCTTGGATCTGATCTCCACCTTCATCAGGTTCTTGGTCTTGTACTCCTCGATCGTCATGCCATAGCGGTCCGCACTCCGTTGCAGCGCCTCAGGCGTCCACAGCTTGGTGTCAAACACCGCATCCGGATGCACGACATTCACCCGCACCCTGTTCGGCGCCAGTTCCATCGAGGCCACACGGCAAAGCTGCGTCAATGCCGCCTTGCTGCATGAGTAGGCTGCGGCACCCGGACCCGGTGCCTTGAAGTTCCGACTGCCCACGAAGATGATGCTCGCATCGACCCCCAGCTTCACATAGGGCACGACCTTGTTCATCAGCTTCTGGTGGCTGGTAAGATTGATCGCAATCGTCCGATCCCAATCCGACTGCGTCATCTCGCCGAGGAATTCGTTCTTCGGGAAAATCCCCGCGTTGCTGACCACCACATCGATGCCACCAAACTCGCGCACCACGAAGTCAATCGCGTCCTGCACCGGCTGATCCTCGGTCAGGTTCACCACCATCCCGATGCCGCCAATTTTCGCCATGATCTCAGGGATTTCCCTGTCGATGTCCAATCCCACGACCTGAGCCCCCTGCTCTGCCAGACTCTCCGCGATGGCAAACCCAATCCCCGCCGCGCAGCCCGTCACCAGTGCCACCTTGCCCTGATGCACCTTGCGAGCCGGTCCCTTGCGTAGCTTGGCCTGCTCCAGATCCCAGTATTCAATCTCAAAAATGTCCTTCTCCGGCAGCGGTTCCCAGCCGCCCACGGCTTCGCCCAGTTGAACCGTCGCCGCGGTATGCTCGGCAATGTCGCGCACAATGTTCGCTTCCTTCACCGTGGCTCCGAAGCTCACCACCCCCTTGCCCGGCCAGAGCACAAACCGCGGTGACGGATCCAGCATCGTCTCGCCCTTCTGATGCCGGTCAAAATAGGCGGCATACTCCTCACCAAACTTCGCCAGACTTCCGGGGATGTCGCCATCGGCAATGTAGGCAGGCGCACGTTTGGTCCGAATGCTGTGATCCGGCGTCAACGGACCGCGCGTGCCGAAGTCGGACACGCCTTCACGACTCGCATAACCCACCGCCGCTTCGGACGCGTCCAACCTCGCGATCACGGGAATCCCGCGTGCTTTGGACACCTCTTGACGCAATGCCGCCAAAGCCGGTAGATCCTCTTCCGCCCCTGCCTTTGCCGCAACATCTGCGCCGCCAATCTCCGCCAGGTAGTTCTCCGCCATCGTGACCATCTCGATGTGAAGCTCGTAGCTCTTCCGCGCATCGTCATCAAACGTGAACAGACCGTGCTTCAGGAGCACCATGCCTTCGATCCCTTCGGCCTTCAGGTCGCGGCCTTGAATCATCTGGGCAATGGTTTTGGCCAAAATGAACCCTGGCATCACATACGGCACGATCAGGACTCGATCCCCGTAGAGTTCCCGCACCCGCGCTTCACCAGCGGCATTGCACGTCAGCGCCGAAATTGCATTCGCATGCGTGTGATCGACAAAGGTGAAGGGAATCACCGCGTGCAAAATCGCCTCGATCGATGGCGTCGGCGCATTGGGGTTCATCATCGCCGCACGCTGTTGAAGGACCATGTCGGCGTCCGACATCGACTCGAGCGCTCCCATCTTCAAAAGCGCCTCCATGCGCACTGGAGCAAACCCCTCCTTCTCGATCGTTGCCAAATCCCAACCGGATCCTTTGACATGCAAGACGTCCACAGGCTCACCGAAGTAGTCCTTCTCCGTCACCTTCACCGAAGTGTTTCCTCCTCCATGAAGCACCAACGCCGGATTCCGCCCGAGCAAACGCGAGGTGTAAACCCGCTGGCTCAGAGGGTCGGTTCCACATGATGTGGCTTCCTGATCGTTCCAAAGACTGTCCATGATAAAGAATAGGGCCGTCTAGCCTCCCGTGGAAGCCCCACGGCGCAACCGGAACTTTCGGCAGCCGCGTCTCAATGCCAAGAACATCATTAAAGCATGACACACCCAGCCCGCCGCCTTTAGTTCTCTCACTCCCATGAATTGGCTCTTCCGAATCCTGCACCTCCTCTTCGGCGGGACATTTGTGTATGCGGGCGTCCTCAAGGCCATGGATCCAGGCCTTTTCTTGCTCGACATCCGCAGCTTCGACATCCTGCCCGACCCCTTTGCCGCCTTCCTCGCCATGGGCCTGCCCTGGCTGGAGATCTTTGCTGGACTCGCCGTCATCACCAGTATCCTCCGTCCGGGTGGGCTGCTGGTGCTCAACGGTCTCTTGCTCACTTTCCTTGGTGCCATTCTTCTCTCATGGTATCGCGGCATCGACATCCGCTGCGGCTGCTTCGGCAGTCCGGACGCCACCAGCAACTACATCGAACTCCTCGTCCGTGACGGCATTTTGCTCCTCCTCGGCACCATCCTCATGATCCGATCTTCACGCGCCAACCAAGCCAAATCATGAAGCCTTCACCTCGCTACCATTTCGCCTCCGACAACACCTCGGGGATCTGCCCCGAAGCCTGGGACGCCCTCGCTGCCTCGAACGAAGGCTACCACCCTTCCTACGGAGCCGACGCCATCACCGAGGAAGCCTGCGCCGCCTTTCGCACCTTCTTCGAAACCGACTGCGACGTCTATTTTGTCTTCAACGGCACCGCCGCGAATTCCCTCTCGCTCGCCTCCCTCTGCCGCAGCTACCACAGCGTCATCACCTCCGACGTCTCCCACGTCGAGACCGACGAGTGCGGCGCACCCGAATTCTTCTCCAACGGCTCCAAGCTCCTCCTCGCCAAAACGCTCCTCGGAAAACTGGACCCCAGCGACATCGAGCGCCTCATCACCCATCGCAAGGACCTCCACTACCCGAAGCCAAAGGCCCTCAGCCTCAGCCAAAGCACCGAGCTCGGCACGGTCTATCGCCCGGGCGAGATCATGGGTCTTGGGAAACTCGCCCAAGAGCATGGCCTCCACGTCCACATGGACGGAGCCCGTTTTTTCAATGCCCTCGCATCCACCGGCAGCACGCCCGCAGAACTCACCTGGAAAGCTGGCGTCGATGTCCTCTGCTGCGGCGGCACCAAGCTCGGCATGGCGGTCACCGAGGCTGTCGTCTTCTTCAATCACGACCTCGCCGAAGAATTCGCCTACCGCTGTAAGCAGGCCGGACAGCTCTGTTCCAAGATGCGTTTCATCTCAGCCCAGTGGCTCCGCATCCTCACCGACGACGTCTGGAAAAAACACGCCGCCGGAGCCAACGCCCACGCACGCAAACTCGCCGATGGACTCGGCCAACTCCCCGGCGTCCAGATTCTCTACCCCGTGGATGCCAACGCCGTCTTCGCCAAGCTCCCCCCTCCGATGGCCGCTGGCCTTCGTGCCGCTGGCTGGTGCTTCTACGACTTCATCGGCGGTGGCAGCCGCCTCATGTGCTCCTGGCGCACCGAAACCGCCGACGTCGAGCAATTCATCGCCGAGGCCGCCCGTCACGCCACCTAACGCCAATCTTACCCCATCTACCAAACGGACGCCAAACCCACCACCGATCTCCGATCACTGAATACTGATTACTGGTTACTGGTTACTGGTTACTGACTACAGCCCCTCCTCCGACCGCCTCATCGCCCCACCTTCCCCCCAATGCCCATCCAAAAACAACCCACCGGAGCCTTCAGCTCCTACTACGGCTGCCTCATCATGATCGCCGCCATCCTCGTCTTCGGCGGCATCCTGGGCTGGACGGCCTTCACCATGTTCAGCCAGAACCGCACCTTCGCGGAATTGGCCCAGGATCAACCCGCCGATCTCGGGCACACCCCGCTCTCCGCTTCCGACCAATCGATCTTGGATGAGAAACTCGCCACCTTTGCCAAAGCCACCACCTCAGGAACTGAGGCCTCGCTCCCTCTCAATCTCGCAGAGCTGAACGCGCTCCTCGCCATGGCACCCGACACCGGGAACGGAAGCTACAGCGATCTGGTCCGTTTCACGGGAACCGACGTGACCGCTCAAACGCTCGTCGCGAACGTCAGCCTCCCCATTCGAAAGCTCCCGTGGGAGGACGGCTTCCGTTACCTTGTGGGCACCGCCTCGTTCACCTTCTCTGACACGCCCGACGGCATCGAAGCCAATCTGTCCCAACTCACGATCCCCGGGAAGACACCCCCCGACGGCTTCGAAGAAGCCATGGCCTTCTGGTCCTGGGTCGCCCCCTACCGCAAGACCGATCCGCTCGGTCCCGTTCTCCATTCGATCCACTCCATTCAAATCACCCCCACCGGCCTCACGGTCTCGACCTCCGCCCCATGAAACCCATTCCACTTCTCGCCCTCCTTGCGCTGACTCTGCCCGCCCTCGGGATCGAGGACCTCAAATCCAAACCCGCAAAGCCAGCCGCCGAGGCAGCCCCCAACAAAGCCCAACCCAAGGCCAAAACGGACACCAAGGAGCACCCCGCGCCCGAAGCCCGTGCGCGTCAGGCCAGCGGCACCAAGACCAAGTCAGAAAGCCAGGCCAAAGCCGAAGCCTCCGTCTTGGAGGAGCTTCAAAAAGAAACGGCTCTCCTCAATGCCAAAAAAGAAAACATCACGGCCACCATTGAGCTGAAGAAGGCTGAGCTGGATCAAAAACTCGCCGATCAAAAACTCGAGCTCGCCAAGATTCAGGCCGAGATCGAAGGCATCAAAACCCGCCTCGAACTCACCGAGCTCGAGCGCAAAGCCGGCAGCGACCTCGACCTGGCCAAGCTCAAGAAAGAAAGTGAGCGCCTCATTCTCGAAGCCGCCATCGCCAAGAACGAGTCCGACATCCAGGGTTACAAAACCCGTCAGGAAGAAAACGACATTCGCAAGCAAACCTCCGCGCTCGCTCTTCAAATGGAGCTTCAAGAAAAGGAAGAGCAGGCCCGCGCCTACGCCGTCGACAAAGAGCCTTCCTACCTCAAGGACCCGCTTGTCGATGGCAAGCTCATCATCTCCGACCGCCGCATCGCCCTCAACGGCGTTGTCACGTCCAAGACCGCAGATGAGATCACCGACCGCATCAGCTACTTCACCAACCGCGACCCTGCAGCCCCCATCTTCATCGTCATTGACGACTGCCCCGGCGGCAGCGTCATGGCCGGGTACAAAATCCTCAAGGCCATGCACGGCTCCAGCGCTCCCGTTTACGTCGTCGTGAAATCCTTCGCCGCCAGCCTCGCCGCCTGCCTCACCACCTGTGCCGAGCGCTCCTTCGCGTATCCGAACGCCATCATCATGCACCACCAGCTCGCCGTGCTCAGCGGGGGCAACCTCACCCAGCATCGCGAGCTCGTCAGCGAGCTTGAGCAGTGGTGGGTCCGTCTCGCCACCCCCATCGCTGAAAAGATGGGCATCACCCTCGACGAGTTCATTGAGCGCATGTACGCCGAGTCCTCCACCGGCGATTGGAACGAGTTTGCCGACGACGCCAAAAAGCTCGGCTGGGTGGACACCATCGTTGAAGAGATCGACGAAAGCTCCCTGCTCCGCCACCCCGACAGCATCAAACCCGCATCGACCTCCACCCGCACCATCACCACCGGCGGCCCCGGCCTCGACAGCACTCAGTCCCACGCCGACATCATCCTCACCAACGACGACCGTGGTCGCCCCATCTCCATCCTTCCCCGCCTCAATCCCCTCGACGCCTACTGGCTCTACAATCCCGACGGCTACTATCAGCTTCGCTGAGCGGTTCGCAGTGTCCGGTTCCACCAAAACATTCGTCATCGGATCATCACCTTCTGATTGTCTCGCTGCCTGACAGTCTGATTGTCTGCAAATGACCAACCCCTGGACCACCCTTTCCACCAAGGAAGTCTACGCCAACCCCTGGATCCGCGTCCGCGAGGACGACATCCTCAACCCCGCCGGCAAACCCGGCATCTACGGCGTTGTCGAATATCGCAACCGAGCCGTCGGTGTCGTCCCCGTCGACGATGACGGCTTCACCTGGCTCGTCGGCCAGTATCGCTACTGCCACGACACCTACGAGTGGGAGATTCCCGAAGGCGGCTGCCCACCCGGCGAGAGTCTCGAAGACTGCGCCCGGCGCGAGCTCCAGGAAGAGACCGGCCTCATCGCCGCCACCATCCAGCCCCTCCTTAGCGAGCTCCAGCTCTCCAACTCCACCACCAACGAGAAAGCCTGGCTCTTCGTCGCCCGGGACCTCACCCCCGGCCCCGCCGCCCCCGAGGAAACGGAAGACCTCCAAGTCCGCCGCCTCCCTTTAGCCGAAGCCATCCACATGGCCCGCACCGGTCAGATCCACGACGCCATGTCCGTCCTCGCCCTGCTCGCCGTCGAAAACAACGACCGGTAGGGAGCGACCGCCGGGCGCTCCGCGAAGGCCAAACGACATCCCTCCCCGCCCATCCACGACAAAGTCTCCCCAAGGCCAGTCGGGCACTCCTCCCCACAAAGCAAGACACCCACCCAACCCGGTCCGCCCGGCGGTCGGACCCCACCGCGTCTCCATCGATCCACCACGACCAGCCTCTATCGGTCCCGGCTAGAGCATTTTAATTATTTCTATAGCCTTTTTGGTGGTGTGGGGTAGAGTG
>CAXBNA010000127.1:0-18256 GCA_963976915.1 uncultured Verrucomicrobiales bacterium | reverse complement strand
ATCCCGCTTCAGCACGATCTCCCGCCGATCCGCACGCCCCAACGTCCCTTCAGGGCCGTAGGTCTCCGTGTTGTAGGCATACACGCTGTCCCAGCCCAGAACGCCCTCCAGATGCTCAGCAAACGTCTGCTGAACCAGCCGGTCCTCGCTGTTGATGTCGGTGTAGGCCATAGTCGAATCAAGTGAAGACGTTACGACTCTTTGACCGTTTCCGTCATATTGGGGTTCTCCATCGAAAAAACCGGTAGCAAACATAGGCGCAGCACAAGCCACCACACCGTCAAGGTGGCACCCGAAGCACATCCATTGGCGGTTATGAAGCCGTGGGCGACCTTGTTCCTGATGTCATAGCCGTTCTTC
This sequence comes from uncultured Verrucomicrobiales bacterium, assembly GCA_963976915.1. Lineage (GTDB taxonomy): Bacteria > Verrucomicrobiota > Verrucomicrobiia > Verrucomicrobiales > Verrucomicrobiaceae > CAXBNA01. The sequence continues at coordinate 17,896 of CAXBNA010000127.1, read as the reverse complement.
TCGATCAAGCATCCTCGAAGCTCAAAGCACATCTCCTCTCCGAAAATCTCTGCGGTAGCGGGCAAATCGAACAGCGCCCCGAGAGTCTTCACCGGTTGCGTCATGTCGGACTTCAGATTTGAAACATCGACTCCATTCGATTCGAGCACATAGCGAATCGAGTTCTCAATCTGCGGAATCAGCAAGTGCGCTGCCACAACAAAGTCTCCGTGAAACCCTGCGTGGATGCCTCTCAAAAATATCTCTTCGTGTCCGGGCGGGATAAACGGATTGTTTTGAACCAGAAAGTGCAGGTCCTCAATTCTTGGATGATGCTCATTCAAGATTTGAAGTCGCGCAGGTTCAATGAACCCTCTGGCTCTCATCGACCACTGGAACTTGGCTGCCATTTCAAACATCTCGGCCTCTAATGCCTTCTCCAACTCCTCACCCTTCAGGTGAAGGAGACTTGGCTTGTGACGAATGGGCCGTCCTTCTGAATCCATCATCGTCGCTCCGAACAGATGCGTCAGAGGATGCTCATTCACAGTTTCCTGCACGGATTTCCGCAACTCTTCCAAATCTGTAAGTGAATGGCCCAACGTGAACCGATACAGTGCCTCTTTGAATTCGCACCCGCGCACATGACTCTGCGCACCCTCAACTAGCTTGCTGAGGTCCACCGAAGTGGAATAGCTCTTCATCTCCCCAAGTTGGTCCTTCTGATACTTTGTCAGTTGCTTCCGAAGTTCAACGATTCTCTCGCGTTCTGCCCCGGCTCTCCTTAGCGCTTCGATTCCACTATGCAAAAGAGATGCGGCGGCCATTGCGCTAGCCATCTTACCTGAAGCGCGCTCAGCGGCCTCATTCACGTAAGTTTCCGCCGCTGCTAAGGCGGCATTCTTTGACGCCTCTGAATTCTCCGCTTCGTGATAGAAGTCGGCCGCAAGCTGCCAATAGGTTCGGGCCGTCCGGCGATCATTCTCCACTCGCTTTGCAAAGGCCTCGGCCATCTCGCCATACTTGGCGGGGTCTCCAATTGCTTTGCTCAGCACAATCTTCAGGTAGGCAGCGAACCGGCAACCAGCGGCATCACCCGCCGCAGACTGAGCCGCCTGTTCCATAGCTTCGGCTGCCTCTTTGAAACCCTCCTTCTTCCGTCCAAGCTTTGCCGCGAGCAAGACGCTTCTTTTGAAGCATTCCGCCGCACGAGGCCAATCGTGCTCGTTATCAAGTCCTTGAGCAGCCTTGATGTAGGCTCTGGCCGCCTCAGCGCACGCGTGATGGTCCTTCACTCGAATCCACAGCACGTCATGCAGCCGGGCACGAAGAGCCGGATCCTTGGCGAGCGGTGCCAATTGCCGAACAGCATCAATGTCAGAATCCGTCAAATCCGCAGGCACCAACCCCCGGCGTCCTTCCAGTTGAAACCACGGTTCGTATGGGTCTTCGGGGCGATCAAACGTCGGATGAAAACTAACCAATGTCTGAAGAAACCCGTAAGTTCTTGCAACTTGCATCTTTCCCTGATCCTCCGCTTCCTTGGCGGCCTTCGCGTAGGGCTCTACGTAATAGTGACATGATGCCTCTCGGGCCGATTGAATCGGCCCGTCGATGTCAACTTCTCCGAAGCTGGCTGAATCACCTTTGAACCAGTTTTCCGACATGCTGGTAAATCAAGCTTTGTTGCCGACACTCCGCAAGACTAGTCGCCTCATTCATGGTTGATTAATCACCAACTCCCGCCGCACCGCCGCCGTCAGTCTTCGTCCGTCCTCCGTCGCCTGCTCATATCCCACGATCACGGTGGACTCGAAAAAGGCCGGGCTCCCGAAGCCGATTTCGTGGCAGTGAAGCAGGCGCTCGCATCCCTGGGCGAACATGTCCACCTCCCCGCTCCGGTGCGGCCAGTTCTTCGGCAGAAGCAGGATCACCGCATCCGCGCCCGAATCGAGGTAGAAATGAAACTTCAGGAAGTCGTAGAGAATCTTGTCACTGTTCGATTTCTCCGCTTCCACGACAAACGTCCTGCCGTCGAAAGCAAAGGCGAAGTCTTCCGTGTATCCCTTTCCCTTCGGCCTCTCAAATATCGCCCGTTCGATTCCCTCCTCCCTCAGTCGCTCTTCCAACGCCCCATCAAAGTCGGAGGTGATTTGGTTGTTGTTCCTAGTGCCCACGGAATAAGGAAACCGCATCCCCTCGCAGCCCTCAAACAAAGACCTCACCATCGCCGCGAGCGACTCGTTCAATGAGAAAACCTCAAACTGGCGGGCTTGCAGGTTCATGTCACACCTCCATCTCCCCACTCATCAGCTTCGGCAATAACAGGTCGCGGGCCGCGCGGAGTCTTTTGTTTTGTTCGGTGAGATTGGTGGCCTGGTTGGAAATCCGTTCGGCGAAATCCTCGAAACCTTTGAGCAACTCACCATCGGGCATGGTGATCGGAGTTCGACCTATCGCTTCCGGTGACAGTTCAGTCTGATTGGTCGAGCCTTTACCCATAGTCATGAATTGCGGTTCCCAATCCATGAGCGCCATGCCAAAGTAGTGAAGTGAAACATCGGGTTGCCGACGCACAATTGTGACGTGGGTATCGACGGTGCAATTGGACACATCTATCTTGAGTTGAGCTACCCGACCCAAAGTTCCTTCGCCGGTGGAGTTAACCAGCACATCACCACATTGAACTTGTCGATCGGGCTTGAATTCTCGGTCTTGGCGGCGGGCCAGGTTCATGTCGATCCGTCCACCACGAATGCACTTTTGGTTGATGACTAAACCTTCCGCGTCGTCGTCGTAATGTGGAGCCACTCCGCGTTTTATGAATGAACAAATGTCCGCGAGTGTAACTTTTCGCCACCCCTCCGGCACGCCGTCCACGATCCGGGTGCGTTCGTGGCCGGGAAAGCGCAGGTGCACAAACCACTCCCGATACAGCAGCCGCGCCGACTCCTCCAGCAACGCCATCCGCTGCCGGTTGTTCTCCATCAGGTCATCGTAGGCGCTCAGCGTGGTTTCGATGCGCTCTTGAATGGAGGGATCAGGCACGCGCACTCTAATCTCATGCAATACATTACGATCAACACCGGGAACGGCAGCCTTGTCGCTCTGGTAGTCCTTCAAGACATTCCTCAGAAAGTAGGCTGCGAATCGTGGGCGATTGCCCTTGAAGTCGATAACATAAAGGGCCGTGTTTAGCGGCCAATAGTCTTGATCCAGATAGAACACTTCGCCAATGGTGCCGTATCGGCCTGTCACAACTCCAGGCGCTTTGGCCTTGGCTTCGTTGTGGAATCCAGTGATGCCGGACGATGACACAACTGGCACGTCGCCTTCGATGCGGGTATTACCCGGCAAATCGTGACCACGTTTCAACGTGAGAACATCAACGAGCCGACAATCTCGCCAATGCTGCTTCATACCCCCAGCCCCTCGAAGTTCGCCTGAACCTTCGCCGCCAGTTCGGCGGCTTCGGCGTTCAGTTCGGCCAGTTCGGTGTGAATCTCCCGCATCGTTTGGCCAAAATCAAAATCCTCGTCCTCCTCCACGGGAGCCACACCCACATAGCGCCCCGGTGTCAGGCTCCAGTCCGCCGCCGCGATCTCCGCCCTTGTCACCGCCTTGCACAGGCCCGGCACCGCTGCGAACTCGGCCTGGGGAAACCGGCTCGTCACCCAGCGCACCTGCCGCAGAAAGTAATGGAAGTGCCGGTGACTCTCCTGGAGAATCCGCACCACGGCGGCCAGTTCCTCCAGCTTCGCCGGCATGTCCCAGTCCTCCTTCCACACCTTCCACCGCCGAACCGCCAGTTCCTTGATGGCGAGGGCCGCGCCCTGCCGCACGCCTTTGGCGAACGCCTCCACCTGCGCGATGAAGGCCTTCACCTCCGCGTCCACGAGGTCCAGCCGCGTGCAGGTGGCCTCGATCCGTCCGGTGATGTTTTCCGGCGCGTCCCGGTCCGGGTCCAGCCCGTCCGCCAGTGACGAGCGCGCGGCCTCCAGCATGGCGTAAAGCTCCACCGCCTTCGCCATCAGTTCTTCCGGCTGCGGCTTCAGCGTCTCCACGATCTCCTTCAACCGCGCCAGCGCCCCCACGGCTTCGTCGCTCTCCCTGTCCTTCTCCGGCAGCGAGTCGCCGTGGCTCGTTTTGCTCAGGCATCCCACAAGGAGGTGCAGTTTCTCGGCCGCGCCAAAGTCAGGGTGAAAAGCGATGACTGCGTGATGCGTCTGCGCCACACCCGCCGCCGCCTGCTCCCGGTGCTCCCACACCAGCCGCGCGAACCTTTGCCGCTGCCCGCGATACAGCCACACCACCGCCGTCAGATTGGCCAGTTGCTCCGGGGAGAACTCCCAGACCTTCCGGCTGCCCGCCAGCTTCCGCCCCACATTCCGCGCATCCAGCATCAGCACGGTGTCCTTCCGCTCCTCAGGCTTCCCTTTGTCAAAGAACCATAACTCGCAAGGCACCGTGCGGGTGTAGAAGAACCCGGAGCGGATGGACATCATCACATCCACATCCCCCGACTCCACAATCTTCTGCCGCACCTCCGCCTCCCCATGTCCGGCGCTGCTGGCCTGCGACGACATCACAAAGCCCGCCCGCCCGGCCTCATTCAGGTAGGAGTGAAAGTAGCTGATCCAGAGGTAGTTCGCGTTCGAGACCGCCTTTTTCTTTTTGTTCACCCCCGGCAGGCCAAACGGCAGTCGTCGGTCCCCCTTCACCTTGCCCTCGTCCACCATGTCCACATTGAAGGGCGGGTTGGCCATCACGAAGTCGCAGTTCCCCCACAGCGCCCGCCCATCGCTCAGACGGTGCTCGTCCTCGTAGAAGGTGTTCGCCTCCCGGATCTCCCCCTCCAAGCCGTGAACCGCTAGGTTCATTTTTGCCAACCGGATCGTCGTCGCCGTTTTCTCCTGCCCGTAAAACGTCACCTTCCCCATCGTGTCCTCGCCGTGGTCCTCAATGAAATGACTGCTCTGCACAAACATCCCACCCGAGCCGCACGCAGGATCAAAGACCACTCCATGATCCGGCTCAATGACGTTCACAATCGTCTGCACCAGTGAGGGCGGCGTGAAGAACTCGCCATTGTCCTGCGCCCCCTGAAGCGCGAATTTCATGAGGAAATACTCATAGATGCGCCCAAAAATGTCCCCGCTGGCCCGCCGCAGCGTCTCGCTGTCGAAGATCCGCAGCATCTCTTCCAGCAGGTCATTGTCGAACTTCTCGAAATCCTTCGGAAGCTGCCCCGCCAGCGGCACGAAATCCGCCTCGATGGCGTCCATCGCCTCCACCAGCGCCCCGCCCAAGTTCGTCCCCTTTGGCAGGGAAATCAGGTGATCGTAACGCGCCGTCTCCGGCAGCATCAACGCCCTCCGGCTGATGAAGTGAGCCTTCGTGATCGGCAGTTTCTTCGGCATCCTGCCCGCCGCCTTCTCCTCCTCGATCTTCGCCACCACCGCATTGTAGCGGTTCGTCGCATGGCGCAGAAAGATGATGCCCAGAATCGGCATGCAATACTCACTCGAAGTCAGCTTCGAGTTGGCCCGCAACTGGTCCGCCGCCTCCCACAGGGAATCTTCGAGCTTCGAAATGTCGGCAAGGGCGTGTTCAGACATGGGAATTAGGTGACTTCGGGACGGATGGCATAGCAGAGCACAGAGCGACGGGAGGGCTCAAGTCATCAGTTCGCCTCACGGGCCATTAAATCCACCTCCGCGCCGCACCTTCTTTTTTTGCTGGCACAGCAGACGAGAACCGAACTCGCAAAAGTCGCCCGTATCCAGAGCCAAAGAATTCAGAAAAGAAACACCCGCTTGCCTCGCACCGGCAGGTGCGGGCCTCCTTATGGGATTTCTTTTTATTCTCTTTCTCATTAAAGGCCTTTCTCTTTAATGTGGTTCTTCCCGTGGTGAATCAGGTGGGTGCCTTTGTGGTTTCGAGGTGGCTCCATCAACCCCTCCCGAACTTCTGCCACATTTCGGCCTGAAGTGCCTTCATGTGCGCACTCTGCCGCCTCCGCTTCCGCTTGGTCGCGAAGTCCCGCGTCGCCGCCTCGGCCAGCATCATCGGAATCATCCGAATCGAGTAGTAAGTCTGGAATGAGGCCGCTCCATTTCCCACCGTGAACCGGGCAAAGAATCCCAACTGATCCAAGGTCGCCACGGTGTCGCGCACCTGCTGCCGACTCAGCGGTTTCGCTCCATCCAATCGCTGGGGAAGCCCCTTTTTCATTTCCACCTCATTCACATATCCCAGCGCCCGGCGCTGAATCTCCTTCACCGAACACGAAGCCAACTCCTTGTCCCCTATCTTCGAGAGGATCCCACACAGCACGCTGAACTCCCGGTAGCTCATCGGTTTCTCCGGCGAGTTCTTCCGCAACTCATAGAGGCAGTTCCAGAAGAAGTTCGTCCTCACTGTGATGTTCGCCTGTGGGTGCAAGCCGCAAATCCCGACAACGGCGTCATACTCCTTCTCGCAACGCTCTGCCGCGCTCTTTCCTTGGGACAACACGTTCAGGCATCCACACCCCATTTTCCAAACCGCCTCAAGGTCGTCCGCGTCTCCGCTCCGCTCCTCGACCAGCTTGCGGCCCACATCGATCACGCAATACCCCACAAGGTTTTCCATCCGCTCCAACGGCGTTGCGAATGCCGACAATGCCCTCAACGGAAACCGGAAGAATGTATCGCTCTTCATCCTACCGCCTCCCGTTCATACTTTGCCAACGCCGCACGAACTCGTGCAAGGTCATACCTGACACAGCGTTTCCCTAATCTCAGAGAGGGAATCTTTCGGCTCGCCGTCCAGGCTCCAATCGTCCGGCGTCCGACTTTCAGTTCTGCGGCAAGTTCCGCAGCCGTTAGTAGTGTAGAAGCGTCATGTTGCATAACGCTGCCCAACATTGCCACAAAAGGCGAGCTGGCACCTTAGATATAGTAGCGCAAACAAGGCACCCTTTAATTAAGTCGGTGGATAGGCACCTCGCCAAGCGTCCAAACGCTCCCTCGTGAGTCGCTCGATATCCCGTTTGAAATGTCCGAAGCTCATTTTCGGTTTCGTTGGGTCAGTGCTGTTGGTCCTGAGCCTGTATCCCTTGTCTTTGTGATAGCAGTTTGCCGCCTGCCATCCCCCGTCTTCCCATAGTTCCTTCGCAAAAGGCAGATACCCTTTCACATATCCGTCGGCATCCTCATATCGTTCTGCTCTTCCCCTCGGGTCGTCCCACTCCACCCGCTTGTCGTAGGCGAGCATCGACAATTCTACGAAAGTGAACAACGTTTGCACACTTCCAGGTCCGCCCGTTCCACCACGTTTTCTTTTTGGAATCGGCGCATCCCATACCTCAAGGAAATCAGGCTCTTTCAACGCCCTACTCATCCATTGCGGCATCTTCGCTTTGGGAGCGAGTCTAAACTTTGACGCGAGATACGCCAAGGTGCCCCATGCGATCTTCTTTTCAGACTGTCTTGTTCGACGGATCAAGTCTCGGACAATCATTTCGACCAATGTGTGAAGATGCCAACCTGAAGGCGCACGGTGGACAAACCTGTCCATCTCATACATGTCATTTGGAAACCATTTCTGATGGTCGTGAGAAGCAGCCATATCGGACATCCGCATTTTCCTCTCGCTCTCTTCCACTACAGACTCTTTCCTCTCTACTTCCCGTTCTCGCTCCCTTAACTGAGCCTCCCATTGCAATAAATTTTGCGCGTCCAAATCCAATATCGGATCCCCGTCATTGCTCGACCGCGCCCCCCTCCCCCCCGCCTTGTCCGCCTTGTCCGCCGGGTTCCTCTTGGACGTGTCCTTGCCTCCACGTTTCGCTGCCTTCTTCTTCGCCATCGCTCACATCTCCAATCTAGGCTGCCTTCATCGGAATGATCTTGCCCTTGGCTTGATCCTTGGGCGGCATAATGGCGAACCACTCCGCCGCGTGTGCGGGATCGGTCAGCAACCCCTTGTAATGCGCGTGCAGAACCTCCTGCGTATGCCCTAGCCAAAGCGCTACCCGCGCCGCATCACCCTCGTTGTGGAGCCAATACGTAGCTGCACTGTGCCTCAGACAATCGTGCGGCCAGTTGGCCAGCTTCGCCTTCTTCCTTGCGGGGGCCAGACGCTTCTGGCGAACGGTCAAGTCCGCCAACTTCACCACCGGCCCGGACTCCTGCGCCAGCGGCTTCAACCATGCTCGCAGATTGTCGGTAATCGGCACGGTGCGACGGCGCTTTGTCTTGGCCGTCCCTGACTTCACCGTCACGTAGCCCGTTTGGAAATTGATGTCCTCCCATTTCAGGCGGCGCACTTCCATCGGCCGCAAGCCTGCGAACGCACCCAGCGCAACGTAGGGCACCGTGTCGTCCGGCAGCACGGCCAGCAACCGCCGCAGTTCGTCGGGCGTGAGAATTCCCGCCTCATCGCGCACCACGTCGGGCCGCTCCACATCCGACACCGGATTGCGCGGGCTGCGTTTCTGCTTCACCGCATAGCTGAACATGCTCGAAACCACCGTCAGGTAGTTGCGCACGGTCTGAGATCCAACACCCAAGCCATTCACCCACCCGTCCACATCCGCCGTCGTGATGTCCGCAAGGCTCCTGCCGCCAAACGGCTCCCTAAACTTCGCCAGCCTGCGATTGGCATCCCACAGATAAGAGTCGCTACGCCCCTTTGCCTTCCTGCTTGCAAGCCAGCGCTCCGCAGCCTCATCGACCGTCCAGGAGCGCTCCCGATCCGCCAGCACCGCCGCGTAGTGCTTCGCCGCATCCAACATCGTCACCTCAGGGAAAGCCTTCAAAGCCTCCCGAGCTGCCAAGATGTCCCGCACCGCGTCCAACAGTCGCAACCCCTCATCCTTGAGCAACGCATCAGCCTCGACGGCATCCTCCATCAAACGCCCTTCCACATTGTTCGCCCGCTCACCGAGATTGTCCTCCTTCAACGTCCGTGCCGTGATGAACTCGTTGGCCTCCTCCTCCGTCGCGAAGAACCTCCGCACCCGACGCCCGGCCACATACAGCCCAGCGACCCGAAAACGCACTTCACCGGAAAACCCTCGATCCCCTGAAGTCCTAGCCCGCCAATTCCCGCCGTCCCGAATCTCCTCCACAGCGTTGAGAACCTTCTTTCGCTTCCGGTGAAAACGAGGTTTGCCACCCTCAACCGGATAGGCTACATCTTCTGCGTTTGCTGGCTTCGACATGCCACTACATTACCTTAAATGGCAATTAAGTGACAATGAGAATTTATCCACCTCGCGACGATTCTTTGCAAACCATTGATTTTCAGTGACTTAGTTCCCGTAGTTCAACGGATAGAACAAGGGTTTCCTAAACCTTAGATCCAAGTTCGATTCTTGGCGGGGACGCCAGTTTGGATTTCGACTCTTGCCCGACCGCCGGGGACTCACGTAGAGACACTGAACACGCGTGCCATCCCCCGGCCAGGAACCACCGACCACCAACGATGAATCTTGGCGGTAACAAACCAGGAAAATTGAGCGCTTCGCGCTGGAGGCTTTGATGGCCGGACTGGAAGTCAGCGCTCCCAGACGATTCAACTTCCCGGCGGTTTTCCGGCCATGGTGTTGTGGAAAAGAAGGACCTTCCATTGGCCTCCGTCCTTCACGAAGATGCGGGTGAAGAGAAATGTGGAGGCGGGCACGGGCTTTCCTCCCCGTTCGGCTTTCGCCTCGATCAGACCGGTGGCGATGGCGACATCATCCTCGATGAACCAGCGGAGTTTGGGTGTGTCGTAGGCCGTGAATTTCAAAACACCGGACTCGATGTCCTTGAGAAAGGTCTCCTTATCCAAGGGCATGCCAAAGACGTTGTTGTGAACGTGGTTGTCGGACAGCATGCGGCGGAGCGTCGGTACGTCTTCGTTGAGGTAGGCTTCGGTGAGCTTGGCATTGATCGCAGTCAGCTCGGCCGACATTTTCGGATCGGAATCCCATCCGTCTTTGGAGTCACGGAGAGACCCGCAGGAAGCGAGACCAAGACAGATCAGAGCGAAGAAACAGAGTCGGAAGGGCATCGTCCTTCATGCGTCCTCCCCCGACGTTTGTCATCCCGAAAATTGGAGGACCAGAGTGAGGAAAGGCTCGCCCAATGACGGCCACAGGCACCACCCACCCTAACCCTCTCCCTAGAGGAGCGAGGGGATGCGTCTTTCCTCGCCTCTCATCCCGAGGCCCTAACGTTGGTCCACTTATGAGTCAGCGAGTCACCGATGTAGCCCTTCGCGCGAAGGCAGCAACAAGCCAAATCCACCCAATGGAAAAATTTCGCTTGTCACTTTGCAATACAAAGTGTTTAGCTTTGCTCCACAAAGCTCGTGAAAGAATCCATCTCCGCCGCGCAAACCCTTTTGGCACTCGCTCATGCGAGACCAGAGCGATTGATGGAATGGCTGGAGCCGCAGCGGGATCACTCCGTCACCCGCTCCCTCGTCCTCTGCCTCTCAGCAGGCTGCAGTCTCTACGGATTCTCCATCGGTCTATGGCGGGCACCGACGCAGGGCTTGTTCGTGGCCATGAAGATGCCCGCGCTCATCGCGCTGACACTGACGGTGAATGGACTCCTCAATGGCATGCTGGCCGTGCTTTTGGAAAGCGGTCTCTCCTTTCGTCAGACCTTGAAAGCCCAACTGATGAGCTTCGCCCTTTTCGGACTCATCGTCGGATCGCTCAGCCCCATTGTCATTGCCATGGTCCTGGATGCTCCTCCCGCGGACTCCCCTGAAGCAACGAGCTGGTATCCCGTCTTCCTCCTGACCCACACGGCCATCATTGCCTTCGCCGGAATCGTCGCGAACTACAAGCTCCTGAGGCTCCTCCAGGCCTTTTCGAGAAATCAGCGCACGGGATGGATGACACTGATCGCCTGGCTGGCGGGCAACCTCTTTGTCGGCGCCCAGCTTTCCTACAATCTGCGGCCCTTCTTTGGCAATCCCAAGCTGCCTGTGCAGTTCCTGCGTCCCGATCCCTTCGACGGCAATTTCTACGAAGCGGTGTGGAAACTCACCCTTGGACTCTTCCCCGACTCTCCGTCGACCACAGGCCTCTGGTCACTCCTCATCGTACTGACGCTCGCCTTCATGGTTAGCGTCCGATTCATCGTCTCGAAACTCCAAACCCCCAATCCACACCATCCATGAACACACCGCCTCCACTCCACACAGAACCCAACCGTTCCCCCTTCGTCATCGAACCAATGGAGACGCCCGTCACGTTTCTCAGCGTCATCGAAAATCTGCTCAAAAAGCCCGGCCGCCTTCTCCATGAATGCACCCAATCTGGACCTGACGTTCCTTGGCGCCTTGGCCTGACCGCACTGGCGTGTTTGGCAATCTTCGGCCTTCTTCTTGGGACGTTCTCAGGGGGCGTTCAATTGTGGGCCGCGCCACTGAAGGTCAGCCTGGGCATGGGAACGGCCCTCTTGATCTGCCTGCCCAGCCTTTACGTCTTCAGCGCCCTTGGCGGCATCGACGCCCGACTCGGCCAAATCACGGTCCTCCTTCTCTTGATGGCGGGACTTACGGGACTGCTCCTTGTCGGCTTTGCCCCCGTGGCTTGGGTATTCAGCCAGTCCACCGACTCCATTGGGTTCATGGGCTTTCTCACCCTGACTTTCTGGCTCATCTCCCTTGGTTTCGGCGCCAAGCTTCTCTTCAAGGCCGCGGATGGCCTGCAAGCTGGGAGCCGCGGTTACCTCAGTCTGTGGTGGAGCATCTTCCTCGTGGTCACTCTGCAAATGAGCACCTCGCTTCGCCCCATCATCGGAACCGCCGACACCCTGCTTCCAACTGAGAAACGGTTTTTCATTGAGCACTGGATGGACACGATGTCCCTCACCGCTGACGCCCGCTAAGCAACAACGTCACTCAACTTCCAGCTGACCGTCTCTTGAATTCTGATTCGGAGCCCGCTCTGACACGGGCTCCGTTTTAGGCTGGGCCATCTCGCTCAGCATGGCCAAGCCCTCACGAAAGCGGGGCGCCATGGCGAGCGCATCCAGCAGATGGCGTTTGGCAGCATCCGCGTCCGTAGGGCGTAGGAGCTTGGCCAGGCGGAAATGGGCCTGCACCGCCTGCTGGTCGTCGAGAAGGAGAAGTCGCTCACAGGCTCGAATGGCAGAGGCCGAATCCCCGAGTGCTTCGGCCGCATCAGCCACCGAGTGCCAAGCACGGGGAAGGAATGGATTCAGCGCCAACAGCTTCTCTCCCACCCCGTGGAGCCCCTGCCAGTTTTTGGACTCTCGCTCCAACTCCATGAGCCGAATCATTGCCGTGGTGTCGTCGGGCACTGCCGCAACGAGGCGACGCAAGACCCCGGCTTCTTCCTCGGGCCGCCCCAGTTCCTTGAGCGCGAGCGCCTGGAGGTTCAGGCCGCCCCCGGGACCATGGTTCTCCGGCATGAGCGACTCGAGTTTCTGCCCCACTTCGAGGATCCGACTCCACTCCTCCTGCTCCACCCACTGTCCGACCTGTCGTTTAAGTGCCGCCAGATTGTTCGGGTGCTTCTCGAGAAACTGAGCGAGCGAGTCCGGGTCGGCAGGATTCATGTCCTCTGCCCCGGGCATCGACCAATCGGCTTTGCCCTCGAACACGCGCACCTGTGTCAGGAGGTGCTTCTCGAACCGGTCTTCGACCTTCTTCATCGATGTCGTGTGCGCGGTAATGGCATCATTGATGCGGACGCCCTTGGCGAGGTCCGCCAGAATGGCCTTGAGGGTGTCCGGACCAAACTCATCGATCAGGAACGCCACCGCCTGGCCTGACTCGTAGTAGGCGAACATGAGGGCCTCGCTGCTGTCCGCGCCGAGGAAGGCGCTGGAAAGCTCCGACAGCGGAGTGGGCCCTTCGTCCGCCAGGATCATCTCCCGAAACTCCGTCGTCAGGCGCATGCCCCAGGCCGGATCGCGCAGTGCCTCTTCATACACGGATATCCCCTCGCTCAACCAGCGGGGCATCCGATTGAGGGTCGCACTGAGCGTGACCACGTGGCAAAACTCGTGCCAAAGCGTGGCCTCCCAATTGCTGCGGCCATGCGCCAGACTTCCGGGACTGTTCATCGTCACCACCGTGCCGAAACAGGCTCCCAGCATCCCCTGCCCGCCCAGCTTGCCAAAGGTGCGAATCGCAAAGTCCTGCTGCGAAGGAAAGAACTCCACCAAGATCGGTCGCTTCGGCTCGAAGCCGTACTTCGGACTGAGCACAGCGAGGGCTTCGCGCAAAAGTTCCAGCGCCCGCTCGCCATAGATGGGCCATTCACGTTTCGGCATTCGCAGGATGAAGTCGCGGGCGGACTCCGTGTGATAACTCGCCATTTCCTGCTCCAGCAAACCGAGGTTGTGCGCCTGCACTTGATAGCCATCGTCCGCCCGAATCGCCTCCGCCAACTTCCAAGCCTCCGTCTCCTCACCGAGCCGAAGCAGGTCGTGACAAAGCGCCAGCCTTGCCGGTAGGTACTCGGGGTCCATCTTGAGCGCCTGCCGCTGACTCCCCGCTCCCTCGCTGAAACGATAGGCTCGCGACAGGCAGCGGCCAATCAGGTGATCCACCTTGGGGTTTTGGTTCCACAGCACCAGCCCGCGCTGACGAAGTTCCGCTGCCCCCTTGGCATCCGCAAAGGCGATCTGCCGAATGGCAGCCTGCAAGGCCCAAGCTTCCGGACAGGTCGCACGCTGTTCAAGGACGGCCTCCAAGATCCTGTGAGCCCCGTCGTAGTCCTCCCGAGTCAGCGCCAGCTCAGCCCGCAGCAGCCACGCGCCCTCGTGGCGCTCGTTGATCTCAAGCGCCCGCTGCGCTTGCTCCGCCGCCGCCCCACGATCGCTCTCAAAAAACGATCTCGCCAAGCCCGCCCGAAGATCCGCCTTTTCGCCACAAGCTTTCAGACCCGCGCGAAACACATCGGCAGCGCGCTTGGCATCGTCCTTGGCCAAAGCCAATTCTCCCTCGGCAACGTACGCAGGAGCCCAAGCGGGGTCTTTTCTCTGTGCCACGACCCAGTACTGCTCGATCACTTTCTTTGCGTCCGCTCCCAGCGCCAGCGCCGCCTCCCCCAACGCCACCCAATCCTCCGCCGTGCGATCCTTTGCCGCCAGCTTCTTCGCCGCGCCGTTGACCCGGTCGAGGACGTCTTTCTTGGCCGCATCATCCCCAAGAATCGAAGCCACCCGATGACGCAGCATGAGCAGGCCGAGATCCTCGGGAAAGCGATCCACCGCCGCCACGGCCACCTCCGCAGCCTCAGATTCCCGACCCAGAGCGATCAGGCACTGAACCCTGACCTTGTGCCAGAGAATCGACTTCAACCCTCGTTCAATCGCCGCCTGGCAGGCGCGCTCGCAAAGCGAGTACTCCCCGGCATCGTAGGCCCCCGACAGAGGTGCCAAGTTTCGTTCCTCAAACATCTGCTCGACGTCCAGGAACTGGGCTTGAACCGAAGGCGCGGCACAAAAAAGCATGGCGACCATTGCACCAATCCTCCAAGCAACTTGTAAGCCCCGCATCATCCCCATCAAACGGTGGTAGAAGCAGAAGTCTAGCCAGCAGTTCGCCGGAGTTCGCGTCGCCAGCTCCGACCCACTGCGAAAGGCCCGACTTGCGCCCGCCCTGAATCTTGCTCACTTCCCGGCTCGGTTCTTGCTAAACCCAAAACCTGTTCCGAATCAATCCAAGACTTCCATCATGCCCGTTGCCACACCCGCACAATATGCCGCCATGCTCGACGCCGCCCAGAAGGGTGGTTATGCATACCCCGCCATCAACGTCACCTCACTGCCGACCATCAACGGCGCATTGAAGGCCTTTGCGGATGCGAAGTCGGACGGAATCATCCAAGTTTCCACCGGCGGCGGCGAATTTGCTTCGGGCACCTCCGTGAAGGACATGGCCCTCGGCGCCATCATTTTGGCCGAGGCCGTCCATCGCCTCGCCGAGCGCTACGACATCCTCGTCGCCCTCCACACCGACCACTGCCACCCGAACAAGGTCGAGAAGTTTTTGAAGCCCCTCTTCGCTGCAACCGTGGAGCGTCGTGCGGCCGGAAAAGGCAACCTCTTCAACAGCCACATGTTCGATGGCTCTGAATTGCCACTCGATGAGAACATCGCCACTTCGGTCGAACTCCTCAAGGAGTGCGCGGCACTCGACATCATCCTCGAAGTCGAGGCTGGCGTCGTCGGTGGTGAAGAAGACGGACATGACACCTCTGGCGTGGCTGCTGACAAACTTTACACCACGCCCGAGGACATGCTCGCTGTCTACGAGGCCCTCAACGGCATCGGTCGCTTCATGTTCGCCGCCACCTTCGGCAACGTCCACGGCAGCTACAAACCGGGCGCGGTGAAGCTCAAGCCCACCATCCTCAAGGACGGTCAGAAGGCGGTCACCGACAAGTACGGCGCTGAAGCTGAAATGGACCTCGTCTTCCACGGCGGCTCCGGAACGCCTCTCGAAGAGATCCGTGAAACGCTCGGCTACGGTGTCATCAAGATGAACATCGACACCGACACGCAGTACGCCTTCACGCGCCCCATCGCCGATCACATGCTCAAGAACTACGACGGTTGCCTGAAGATCGACGGAGAGATCGGCGACAAGAAACAGTACGACCCACGCGGCTACCTCAAGAAAGGCGAAGTCGCCGTCGCCGCCCGTCTCCAGCAGGCCTGCGACGATCTTCTCAGCACCGGGAAGACCATCTGCGGCACCGTTTGATTCCACAAAAGATTCAATCTCTTCCAATTGGGCGGCACGCCACAGATGTCAGCGTTGACGACCAGTTGGAAGGTTGCCTCAGTCTCCCTTAGGTTGCAGGCTTCGCTGCTCGGGGCTGGTTTTGCCTTGATGACCTGCCTTGATGATTGGGAGCGGATTCAAACCGAGCCGGCGCGTGCGCTGGTGGGCCTATTCATTCACGGAGCAACCGCCGCGATCATTCCAGCGGTCGTTTTAGCGGAACCCAAGGCGGCAAGAGCCCTCAAATGGATTGGATTGATCGGTGTCGTGATCGTGATTGCCGTCTGGGGCCTTCTCTTGTTCAAAGAACCAGGTGGGGTCACTCGACACCTCTTCCGCGAATGGAGCGCCCTAATGACGTTCGGATATGCTTGGTGGTTCTGCTCAAAGGACAGGCACCTTGATGCTCATCACAAGAAACTGATGCGGATTCTGCCTGGGAACCCTCAACAATGAGCGACTCTCCACCCAAGAACCAACCGCACGCCCTCGCCGACCTTCTGCTGACGGTCGTGCTTCCGTCGTTGGCGCTGGAGTTCCTCAGCAAGCCTGAGCGACTCGGACCCGCCTTGGCGCTGGGTGTCGCGCTGATCATCCCGGCTGGCTATGGCATCTGGTGTTTCGTTCAGAAGCGGGGGCTCAATTTCTTTTCGGTTCTGGGACTGATCGCCGTGATCGTCACCGGCGGACTGGGGCTCCTCAATCTCACCGCCACTTGGTTCGCCGCGAAGGAGGCTGCCTTTCCGATCCTGCTCGGGCTCGCATTCCCGCTCAGTCACCGGTGGGGCAAACCGTTGATCGAGGAATTGCTCCTCAACCCGCAGGTCATCAATCGCCGCGCTTGTCAAAAGGCGCTCGACACATCCGAGAAGGAATCTGCCTTTTCCGCAGTGCTCAAAAAGGCCTCGTGGACCATGGCCGCCGCCACCTTCGCGTCTGCCGTCGCCAATTCGATCCTCGCCATCCAACTCATCGGCGAACACGCCCCGGGCAGCGAGGACTACGTGAAGGCCATCGGCAAACTCAACTGGCTCGGCTTCATCATCATTGGGGTTCCGCTTCTGGTTGTCACACTCGCCCTCTTGATGTGGCTGCTGCGCCGAGTCTGCCATATCACAGGCCTCGAGCGCGATGACCTGCTCAACCCCGGAAAAACAGTCCGCCGGACGGTTGGCCCGGCTGAATGACCCCCGCCTCTAGCGCACCGTTCGCCAAGAGCTGACCTTACCGCTCTTGAACTCCACCATGGCCGCTTCGTATGGGATGTAGCTCACCGTCGGGCCACCGCCCATCCAGAAGGGACTGTACGGCCCATAGCCGTAGCCTCGACCACCCCAACCACCGTACCCATACCCCAAGCCGACTCCGAAAGTGCGCGTCGTCACCGGATAGCTCCCGAGATAGCCCCAGCGCTCCAATTCTTTACCATTCTCCTCACCTGCCTGAACGCGGTCGGGATTTCCCCAAGCGATGAAGACCGCCTCGCGGCTCATGCCTTTGTCCACCTCACCACGAACCACCTTGGCGCGATCCGACGCTGGCAAGGCTGCGTAAAGATGAGGATTCTTCGCGATCCGTTTCTCGGGAGTCGCAGAGCAACTAACGATCAGGAGGCCCGTGAGCACGGGAAGAAGAGATTGGAATAGACGATGCATGGTGATGGGGGTTGGGATCGGAAAACGAAAGGCTGGGGCTGAAAGGGATACGTGTATAGACGTCGAAACGTTCCGACTCGTTCATCCGAGGCTCGCTTCGTACTCTGGATCCACCCAGCAAGCATCCCCAAGAACCTCTTTCAGCGGATCCGAATCCGTCGCGCTGAATCCCACATGCAGATGCCGACGCCAGCCCTCCGCGTGCTCGAAGCGCTTGGAGAGAGCCCCCACATTCGCGGACGCTTCATCCATGGTGATCAAATACGAGTCCATGCCCTGGCTCACATCCAACCAGCGTTTCTGACTCGCATGCGCGGCCAGGGCTTCCCTTTTCCGGGCGTGGACAGGGGTCGTGTCCACATACGCACCGGCATGAACCCTCCGCCGCAGTGGATCGCGCAGACTGTGCGGCATGGCGTGATAGACGGTCACATCCTCAAAAAAGGCGTCCGCTGGAGGATCGGACGCGAAGTTGGGTATCCCGTGATTGAAGGCCGCCGTCACCGCCAGAC
>CAXBNA010000126.1:0-18290 GCA_963976915.1 uncultured Verrucomicrobiales bacterium | reverse complement strand
TTCTTCTCCTCAGCGGCCTTGTATTGGCACTTGCCCAGCCGGGCGAGTTCGTCGCAGTGGGCCTGGATGCGCATGGACTTCATCTCGGGCTGGAAGCCGAGGCGGCGGGTGATGCAGTCGTGGAGGAGGGCAATGTGCTCGTCCTCGAACTCGACGACGCGGTCGCAGTCGAGGCAGATGAGGTGATTGTGCTGGGGCTTGTCGAGGAAATTGGGGTCGTAGTAGGTCTGGTCGCGGCCGAGATCGACAATGCGGAGGAGATCGATCTCAGTGAGGAGAGAGAGGGTGCGGTAGACGGTGGCGCGGGAGATGGTGCGGTCGAGTTTCTTGGCGCGGTCGAGCAGCTCGTCGGCATTGAAGTGATCATCGGTGGCGAAGGCCGCCTCGACGATGGTTTCGCGTTGCTTGGTCCGCCGCAGCCCCTGACGGGTCAGGTGGTCTTCGAGGCGCTGTCTCACTCTGGCATCCATTATTGAGACGAGATTAGGCGGAAATATTTGGATGATCAAGGTTCGTTGTTCGGTGTTCTGGCCGGGTGGATTGGCAGGCAGATTTTGGCAGAGAAAGGTTTTGTGGAGGCGGGGTTGTGGCGTTTGGTGGGCGGGTGAAGTCGAAACGGTTGGTCCAGTTTGTCCGGGTCTTGCTGACGCTGATGGTGTCGGGGGCGATCGTGTGGTCGCTCTGGGACCGGGTGGGGCCCCGGCTCGAGACGCTGCCGGTGGCAGCCCGCACTCCCAAGCCGCTGGATCCTGCATTTCTGCGGATGAGCCCGATGGAGGTGGCGATGCTGCCACTGGCAGTGCGGTTTGATGCGCCCATGGGATCCGAGCACGGAGCGCTGACGTACAATGCGCAGCCGTTCCGGGTGACGCGGCATCTGGGCGACGATCTGAATGGGATTGGAGGACAGAACTCGGATCTCGGCGATCCGGTGCGTGCAGCGGGAGCGGGGAAGGTGGTCTATGCCGGGGTGCCGGGAGAGGGCTGGGGCAAGATGGTGATCATCGCGCACCGGGTGCCGGAGGCAGATTCGGAGACCGGGGACAGGGCGCGGATCTACCAGACCGTGTATGCGCATCTGGCGGAAATGAGCGTGCGGCGAGATCAGGTGGTCTCACGCGGTGATCCGATCGGAACCGTCGGCACCGCCGAGGGGAAGTATCTGGCGCACCTGCACTTTGAAGTGCGTGAGGGTCCGTATGTGAATCCCAGCGTCGGCTACGCGGACAGCGGCCTGAACCGGGTCTCGCCGGAGAAATTTCTCGCCGATCACCGTGGCGCACGGGCGGAACTGCTGAATCCTCCGCCAGGGACGGGCGTGGTGGAGGTGGAGATGATTTCGGGTGGGAACTGACCCCTCCTTTGCATCACGATGGTCGCTGCAGGCTCCTTCCTTGCCGCTATCGTCCGTTTGGATTGCTGCTTCGGATCAAGCGAGCTCAACAGGCCAATCACCTTTTGAACAAGGCCAGAAACGCAACACATGAATGCGCCTGTTTGCATCGTCTATTTGATAGACGATACGGTCATTTCCGTGAAGCCAATATCGGATTTCTTCTGCCGGATACTCCGGGCATCGAGGGCCCATTCTGGGGTGTGAAGCAAGTTGCTGTTCAGCGGCATCAATCAATCCATCGCCAACCCGACCTGCAGCTTCCGAGTTGTGTCAAGCGATGTAGGCCACCGAGTCCGCCAAGTCGCGAATCGAGGTGGGCGAGAAGATTACCGAGTAGTCCATTCGCGCAGCTTGGCTTTCGCCTCGGAGGCATCCATTCCTTCTCCCCGCGCAATTTCTTTTCGAGCCTGGTCTGTTCCGGTGATGAATGCGATCTCGCGGAGAATATCAGCCATATCGCTGTCTTCAGGGAGACTGTCGATGGCAGCAATCGCTCTTTCCTTCGTGCTCATGGAAGGATCGTAGCCGAAACGCCGCCCGGAGGCAAGGCATCGCTCCAAAGAGAAAACCTTCTCTCGCGACGCCATGGATCAGTCACCGATCTTCAAGAGGCTACGACGGTCCCGGGAATCAAGCTGGCTGTTTCAAATGGCAAAAGGGGGGCGGCGAAAAGAGGGGGATGGAGCGGGCTCAAGCACTTTTCTGGCTCAATCGTATCCCCAACCCCATTTTTTGGGATCGCTCCAGACCGCGTCAAGCTGGCGTCGCGTTGCTCCGCCCTTCGGGCTGACTGAGTCAGGCTACCTCCGCTTCGCTGCGGTTCTGGCGGATGAGTCAAAATTGATTCAGTCGCCTCGTCCGGCTCCTTTACCCTTGCGCTGCGCTTGAGGGTCCCGGCACGCCGGGATCTGACTCGCTGCTGCCGCCGCCGCTCGGTGCCATCGTGCGCACAGCACTCAACAACCAATGGCTAAACGAACAAGGCGTGCCCGACATCCGGGCCACATGGATCAATGTTGCTCTCGCTGCGCTCGCCCCTTCGGGCAGCCTGGCGGATGGCTGTCTCGCTGGCGCTCGGCTCACTACGGGCCAAACGCCCGAGTCTTCGGGTGCCCGATGATGCGGATGATGTCCGGCGAGGCGACGAGATGCCCCCGGTCTTTGGGACCGTTGAAGCCGATGCCGATCATGCGCGCACCGCGTTCGAGCCGAAACTCCACCTCAATGGCAGCGTCATTCAAGAGAACACGTCGCACCTTGGCAGGACCGTGGCGGCGCGGGCCGGATTCAAAGCCGCGCAGGATGCCATCCATCGAGGTCCAGGTGCCGAGGCCCCAGAGCCAGTCCTCGGAGAGTTCGGTGGTGAAGGTTTCCTCAATGACGACCTTGGGTTCAGCGGCGATGACGTCCCCTCCAGAATACACGGCGAGAAGAAGCAACAGACAAGCGATGGGTGCAGCTGGGATATGTTTCATAGTATGGCTATTAGTGGTCAGTGCAGACGTTTGTCGCCCTCATGCCAGCATCTCCTTCATCACGTGGCCGTGCACATCGGTGAGGCGACGGTCGATGCCGTTGTTCCGCACCGTGAGACGCTGGTGGTCGATGCCGAGTTGATGGAGGATGGTCGCGTGGATGTCATAGACATGTGTGGGATGTCCACGGTCCTGCGGTTTGAATCCCCACTCGTCCGACTCGCCGAAGGTGCCGCCTTTGATGCCGCCACCGCAGAGCCAGTTGGTGAAGACGAAGGGATTGTGGTCGCGACCCTTGCTGCCTTGAGAGCAGGGCATTCGGCCAAACTCGGTGGTCCAGAGGATGATGGTGTCCTCGAGCATGCCTCGCTGTTTCAGATCCTTGATCAGGGCGGCAGCACCACGGGACATCCCCAGCGCGAGCGGCGCGTGGTCGCGTTCGACGTCGCCGTGGCTGTCCCAGTTGCGCCGGGGAAAGCCATTGTCATTGCCGCTCCAGACCTGGACGAACCGCACACCGCGCTCGAGCAGGCGGCGGGCGACGAGGCACTTGCGGCCGAAGAACTCGCTCTCCGCCTTTTCATTGATCGTGCCGGAATCATCGACTCCCGGTCCCTCGGGGGCGAGGCCATACATGTCTTTGATGTATTGAGGTTCCTTGGAGACATCGAGCGCATCGGTGGCGCTGAGTTGCATCGCGGCAGCAAGCTCGTAACTGCGGACGCGGGCGGAAAGCCGATCATCGCCGGGGCGGGCGGAGGCGTGGAGGGAGTTCAGCTTTGAAAGGGCAGCGAGTCCGGCGCGGTCGTTCTTCGCATTGATGAAATCACTTTGTGGCGCGAAAAGGTCGGCGATCGGTTTGTCGTTCCCTGGGCGAATGACCGTGCCCTGGTGTTCGGCGGGAAGAAAGGCGTTGGCCCAGTTCTTGGCCCCGTTGGAGGCGAGTCCACGATGATCGGGCAGGACGACAAAGCCGGGCAGGTTTTCGGTCTCGCTGCCAAGCGCGTAAGACACCCATGAACCCGCGCTGGGAAAGCCGGGAAAGTTGAAGCCGGTGGTCTGCAGCAGCGTGCCCTGACTGTGGACGCCGGTCTTGCCCTCGACGTTGTGGATGAAAGCAAGGTCGTCGACCACGTCGCCGAGTGGAGCGACGATGTCGCTCATCATCTTGCCGCGCTGGCCGTAGGGTCGAAATTTCCACGGGCTCGCGAAGCAGGCACCGGGAGTGCTTTGAAACAGCTCGACGGTCTCACCCGGATCCCAAGGCTCGCCGTCTTTTTGCTTGAGCAGCGGCTTGTAGTCAAAGGTATCGACATGGCTCGCGGCACCGGCCATGAAGAGCTGCACGACGCGTTTCGCCTTCGGGGGATGATGGAGGATGCCGCCCAGCACACCGTCGCGGGCGAGCAAGTCGCTGAGTGCGAGGCCGGAGAATGAGCCGACCAGAGAGTTCAGAAATCGACGGCGGTTAGGATGAAGATCAATCGACATACATAAAGGCGTTCAGGTTGAAGAGGATGCGGGCAAAGCTGGCTTCGCCGTTTTGCCGAAGGTGCGCGGTGAGGATCTTTAGCTCCTGATCGGAGGGCTCACGGCCGAGGGTGAGGCGGCAGGCAAGCGTGACTTTTTCGGCAGCGGATGCCGGGGCTTCCTTTTGCAATCGATTCGCCATGCGACCGGCCATGGCCTCGACAAAGCGATTGTTCCACTGGGTCAGGGCCTGGAGTGCGGTGGTCGATTCATCGCGCTAGGGCACACTCATCGAGGGGTCGGCGCAGTCGAGCGTCGTCAGCATGGGCTGCGGCTGGGAGCGGACGACGAAGCGGTAGATGGAGCGGCGGTGTGACTTGGGATCGTTTGGATCGTGGAGGTCGTATTCGTAGTGGGGCGAGTGCTGCGGCTTCTCGATGATGAAGTCCTGAAAGCTTGGTCCGCCCATGGTCCGGTCGAGCACGCCGCTGACGAGCAGCAGCGAATCACGAATCTCCTCGGCCGAGAGTCGGCGGCGGTTGGCGCGCCAGAGGTAGGCATTGCTGCCATCGATCGCGGCGTTCGCTGAGTCGTGAGCGCTGGAACGGCGATAGGCTGCGCTGGTGACGAGCAGGCGCAGGATGCTCTTCATCGACTGATCGGGATCATCGCGCAGGGTGGCGGCGAGAAAGTCGAGTAACTCGGGGTGCGTCGGTTTCATCCCACCGCGACCGAAGTCGTTGGGCGTGCCGACCAACGGTGCACCGAAGGTCCACTGCCAGAGTCGGTTGGCGATGGAGCGCCAGACGAGTGGGTTGTCTTGTCGTGTCAGGTAGCGTGCCAAATCGGCGCGGGCTTTACCTTCGTCCCAAACGTCGTTGGCGAGGAAGGTCGGTTCGATGCCTTCCCACAGCGGCGGAACTCCGGGAACCATCGCGTCGCCAGGTGAGCTCAGATCACCGCGATGGAGCAAATGGATCGGTCGCGGCTTGCCCTCGGTCGCGGTGAAGCGCCCTCCGCGGGGAAAGTGGGTCGCAGCGGCATAGACGAGTTGGCCTTCGGGGAAGGCCTTGCGCTCTTTCTCCAGTTTCCCCAGCTCCTCATTGATCTCCGCCAGGCGCGCGTCGGTGTCGGGCGGTCGGAGTGACTTGGCGATGGCGTCGCGCTTCTTCTCCAGGGCGGCCATTTCCGCAGCGGCCTTGGGATTGTCCACTTCGCGGAAATAGATTCCATCGACGAGGTTGGCTCGTCCCCACCGAACATTGGACTCGATGCTGTCCTTCGCAGTGACCGTGGCTTCGCGGGCGAAGTTGTCAGCGCCACCTTCGTTGACAACTTCGATCTCGCCCAACGCGAGGATGTAGTCACGCTTGCGCTCCGCCAACCGGGTCGCGGTGAAGCGGAGGAAGCGGAAGGGCTTGCCGTCACCATCGATCTTGAGGGTTTGCTTTTTCGGATTCGGCTGATCCTTTGCGGTCGCGTCGGAAAGCAGGCGGACATCCTTCACGAATTCGGGATCGTTGGAGACTTCGACGCGATAGCGCAGGGGAAATCCGAACCCAGCGCCGATGTTGTTGTAGTCGTCATAGGCGGGCATGATCCGCACCTCGGTGGCACCGCGCGGCTTGCCGAGATCGAGTTGGACCCACTTTTCCTCATCGGGATCTTTCGTGATGCCGCTGTGATACCCGTATTGCGGCTGCAGCTCTGTTCCCGTGCCGTATTTCTCCTTCAACTCGGCGATGCGGCGATCCAGACCTGAGGTCTTTGCGGCGACGATCCGCTGGATCTGTGTGGTCAGCTTTTCCTGCTCCTGCTTCAACGTGTTGATTTGTGCCGTGACTTCGTTTTTGCGCCGTTCTTGTTCCGGCGGAAGTCCCGCGTAAACACGATCCGCACGATCCACCGCAGCAAAGACGGCGTGGAGCCGGTAGTAGTCCTCCATGCGGATCGGATCGAACTTGTGGTGGTGGCACTGGGCGCACTGCACGGTGGTGCTTTCGAAGGCGTTGAAGACCGCCGTCACCATTTCGTCACGATCGAGATGCTTGGCGATGCGGCCATCGACTTTCCCTTCGCCTACTTCCCAGTGGCCGATGAAATCCCAGGGCCCCGCCGCGAGAAAACCTAGCGCAACGACACCATCCGGCTCACCCGGAAAAAGCACGTCTCCGGCGACCTGTTCCTGCACAAAGCGAGAGAACGGTTTGTCCTTGTTGAAGCTCTCGATGACGTAGTCGCGATAGGGCCACGCGTTGGTTCGCGGCTTGTCCTTGTCGTAGCCGTGCGTTTCCGCGTAACGGGCGACGTCGAGCCAATGCTGGCCGAATTTTTCGCCGAACGCGGGTGATTCGAGCAGACGATCCACCGTCGCTTCCCAGTCCGGGTTGGCGAGAAAGGCGTTCACCTCCTCCGGTGTGGGAGGCAGGCCGGTGAGATCGTAGGTGACGCGGCGAATCAGGATTGCGGGATCGGCTTCGGGAAGGGGGGCCAGTCCGCTTTCCTCCAGCTTCGCATCGACGAAGGCGTCCACTGGGTTGAGTCGGTCCTTCGATTCCGGGAAATTGGGTTTCGATAAGGGCCGCAGCGACCACCAGTCGAGGTCACGCTTCGGGTTGTGTGCGAGCGTGCGCTCCTCCGGCCACTTCGCGCCAGCGGCGATCCAATCCCGCAGCACGGTGACTTGTTCTTTTGTCAGCGGGTCCGCCTTCTTCGGCATTTCCGGCTCGGGGCCGCTCACCACTTCGAGAAGGAGACTGGCGGCGGGATCGCCGGGGACGACCAACCCTTCGAAGGCGAAGGCTGCCGCACGGCTCGAGAGATCGAGATCGCCCTTCGTCTCGTTCGCATTGTGGCAGGACAGGCAGGTTTGCTCCAGCACGGGCACGACTTCTTTCTCGAAATCGGGTGCTGCGGCGGCCAAGGCAGGAAGGAGCCTGATGAGAACGATAACAGTCAGCGAGGACCGTCTCATGTTCATGGCTGGAAATGATTGAAAGACATCGGAGTTCATTTGTGCTTGAAGGCCTTGGATTGAATGAGAGCGAGGATGTAGGCGCGTGGCGTGGCGTTTTGCTTGGCTCCCTGTGCAAGGATGGCGTCGGCCAGATCCTGGTCGGTGAAGCCGTAGGGGCGTCCGAGGGCATACTCAATGAGGTGCTCGACGAAGCCGCGGGCGAAGGCTTCATCGTGTGAGGCGACGGCGTCGCGCAGCTCGGCGAAGCCGTCAAAGGCGGTGCCATCTGGAAGCGTGCCGGAGTCGTCGATGGGATGCTCCTTGGACTGGCGGACGCGGTTGTTGGCCGCGATCTCAGTGTATTCGGTTTCCCGCCATTGGCCGACGGCATTGAAGTGCTCAAGGCCGTAGCCGATGGGGTCGATCTTGCGATGGCATTGCGCGCACTGGGCCTCCTCCATGTGGGCTTCGAATAGCTCGCGGGCGGGCAGGAGCTTGCCGGCGTGCCGGCTGAGTTGCGGCACGTTCGGCGGCGCGGGTGGCGGCGGATTGTGCAGGAGCTTGCGCATGACCCAGGCGCCGCGCTCGACGGGCGAGGAGCGCTCGCCGTCCGAGCCCATCGCAAGGATCGCGGCCATGCCGAGGAGTCCGCCGCGCGGCAGGTCGGCGGGCACTTTGACTTCCCGGAACTGAGAGCCCCGGACGCGGTCGATCCCGTAGTAGTCGGCGAGGAGTTCGTTGATGACGACGGTGTCGGATTTCAGCAACGCCGCCAGGGGACGGTTTCCCCGGATCAGGTTCAGGATGGTTTGGTAAACTTCCTGCCGGGCGGCCATCTTGACGGAGTCGTCAAACTCGGGGTAGAGGCGGTAGTTGTAGTTGAAGAAATCGAGCCGCTCCATGTGCAGCCATTGGTGGGTGAAGCCGCTGACAAATTCTGCGGCGCGTTCATCGGTGAGGAGGCGGTTGACCTCGCGAGTGAGACCGGCGGGCGTGTCGAGCTCGCCCTTTCCCGCAGCGGCGAGGAGTTTCGCATCCGGCGGGGCGCTCCAGAGGAAATAGGAAAGGCGGACGGCGAGTTCGCGAGAGGTGAGCGTGGGCGATTCGCGACTTGCGACGGGTTCGGCGAGGTAGAGAAAACCGGGAGACGACAGCACGATCGAGAGCGGCTTCTTCAAGGCTTCCTCGAAGGGTTTTCCTGCTTTCAATTCGCTCGCGTAGAATCCCATCAACTGATCGAGAAATGCCGGCGTCGGTTCGCGAGTGCGGAAGGCGCGGGTCGCAAAGCGCTTCACGATCTCCCGGGCATAGTCGTCGTTTTTCTCTGCGTCGGGTTGTTTGAAAAAGATCGCCTGGTGCGAGGCGGGCGGCCATTCCTCAAGCAGCGGACCTTCCCACTCGACCCAGTCGATCCAGAGAGCCGGTTCGATGTTGAAGCCGGTTTCGTCCGTGGACTGCCGACGGATGAAGCGCGCCGCGTCGCGGTTGTTGGGAAGCCGCTGGCGAAAGGCGATGACCCGCTCGCCCAGCGTGACCTTCTTCTTCGTCTGCGATCCGACATCGACCGTGAGCGGACGTGACAGCGGCGGCAGTGCGACTTCAGTCTCGATGACTTCGGGATTGTTCATCGGCGCGTTGACCTTGATGCAGTCGATCAGATCAATCGCGGACTCGATGTCATCGCCCCGAAATCCGATCTCCACAAAGGTGCGCGAGGGGTCGGGCTTGGCGGCCCGATTGAGGGCGATCTTCGCCCGGATGTGGTAGCGTCCGGCGGGCGCATCATCGGGAATGGCGAGACCCACCTGGGGATTCGGACTGGAGACGGTGAGAAAGGCGCCGGTAAGGTTCTCCTCGCGGCTCAGGTAATCGGCGAAATCGGGGGACTCGCGGTCCCAGACGAGCTTGCGGAATTCGATCTCCTTGTCGTCCGGGAAACCGAAGTCGGTCGTCGGTTTGCCCTTCGAGTCCTGCCACCTTTTCCAGGCGACGTAGCCCTGCTTCTGGTAGCCGCGAAAGATGCCACGGATGCGGCGGTTCGCTTCCTCTTCGGCTTCGATGCGTACCGTCTTCATCTCCGGCTTTGGCCCCGTCACGATCGCGGCGTCGAGCGCCTTGCGGGCGAGGGCGAGGTACTGCTCGAACTGGTCGCTGGAAAGGTAGAGCGATGAACCATTGGTGTCGAATCCGCCGGAGCTGGAGTCCGCCGGGAGATCCTTGGCATCCACTTCCACGCCGAGCAGGTCGCGAATGGTGTTTTCGTATTCGCGCCGGTTGAGGCGGCGCATGGTGATCTGGCCGCCGGTGTCGGATAGGACCTTGCGGGCGGTGACGAGCTGGGAGGAGAGGTCCTCCAGAAAGGCGGTCTTTTCCGCGTCGGTGGGCTGCGGCTTTTTCTCCGGCGGCATCTCACCGCTGTTGATCGAGTTCAGCACCTTCTGCCAGAGCTCGGCGGTTTGGAGCGTGCCGAGGTCGAAAGACAAATCCTCCAGATTGACCTTCCCCTTTTCGGTCGCCGCATCATGGCAATCGAGACAATAGGTCTCGAAGAGCGCGGCATGCTTCTGCGGCATGAGCGCACGTGGCGCTTCACCGGCGGAAGCCGGAAGCATCAACAGGCAAGCCGCGAGGGATAGAACGAAAAGTCCTCTCATGCCCACAACTCATCAATGGTTTCGGTGCTGTCGCCGTGCGATTCGACATCGACGCCACTGCCTTTCAGGAGCGTCAGCCAGAGGTTGCAGAGGGGCGTCTTGGGATCAGGCATGACGAGATGGCGGCCATGCTTCACCCCTGCGCCGCCGCCGGTGATGACGGTGGGGCAGTTGTCGAGGTAGTGGATGCTCTGGATGTTGCTGCCGTAGCTGAGGCTGACGTGGTCGAAGAGACTGGAGCCGTCGGGTTCCTTCGAGGCCTTGAGCTTGTCGATGAATCCGGCGAGCAGTTCCGACTGCTTCCGGTCGCGCATTTCGGAAACCTCCATGCGCATGCCGGGCTGGTAGTGGCTCATGTTGTGGGCGGTGATCGTCGCCCCAAGGCTGCGGATGAAGGTATCGACCGGCTGGCGGTACGTGAGCACTCGCGTGGCGTCGGCTTGGAGCGCGGCGATCATGAGGTCATACATGATCTTCACCTCCGCGACTCCCTCGACTTCGGAGGGTGGCTCCTCAACCGGGTCTTTCGGTTTCGCCTTGGGCACGTCGAGCCATTGCTCCTCCTTGGACAGCCGTGTCTCGATGTCGCGGATGGACTGGTAGTATTCGTCGAGCTTGTCGATGTCGGTTTTGGTCAGGCCGCGCTTCACGCTTTTGGCATCGGTCAAGACCGTGTCGAGGATGCTGCGCTGGTCCTTGAGCATGGCCTGGCGCTGCTCCAGCGGCGTGCCATCATCGGCAAAGAGTCGGTGATAGGCGGCGACGGGATTGTTGAGCCCGGCGACCGGTTTGCCCTGTCGATTCCAGGCCAGCGAAAGCCCGGGGCCGTGACCCGAACCCGTTTCTGCGTTTTCACAGCCTAGCTGGATCGATGTGAAACGGGTGTCTTTGCCAAAGACCTCGGCAGCGACTTGGTCGGCGGAGATGGTGTTGGAAAAACTCTGGCCGGGCTCCGCGTAGCGGTTGGCACCGGTGAGGTAAAAAGTACTGCCCCAGTGCGCCTCATTGTTGAACTTGTTGTTGAGGCCCTGGATGACGGTGATGTCCTTTTGGTGCCGCTTCAAGGGAGCGAGGCCTTTCGGCAATTCGTAGTCGGTGCCGACGGTGCGCTTGTCTGGATACCAACTTTCTTTCGTCACCCCAAAACCGAAGCCGAGGAAGATCATGCGCTTGGGTGGAGTTGTCGTTTGAGAAGCGGCGGAGGCGAAGCGGCGAAAGCCGAGGGATTCGAGAACCGGCAGCGCGATGAGGGCGCTGCTGCTGCTGAGGAAATGGCGGCGGGTGTTCATGACAGGGTGGGGAATAGAGGCACTACGCCAGAATCTGGCGAATCACATGGCCATGCACATCGGTGAGGCGGCGCTGGATGCCGTTGTGGTAGTAGCTGAGCTTTTCGTGATCGAGGCCGAGCAGATGCAGCGCGGTGGCGTGGAGTTCGTAGCTGTAGGCGGGATTTTCGGCGGCTTTGAAGCCGAGTTCGTCGGTGCTGCCATAGGCGCTGCCGCCCTTGACACCGCCACCAGCCATCCACGCGGTGAAGGCACCGGGATTGTGGTCGCGACCTTTGCCGTTGCCCTGAGCGGCGGGTTGGCGGCCGAACTCACTGGTGCAAATGACGAGCGTACTGTCGAGCATGCCACGTGATTTGAGATCGGTGAGCAGCGCCGCGGCGCCGCTGTCGAGAATCGGTCCCCAGTAGCCGTGATCGCGTACGAGGTCTTCGTGGCTGTCCCAGTTTGGGCGAATCTTCTTCTGCGTCGTGTTCTCCGCGCCACAGAAAATTTGCACGAAGCGAACACCGCGCTCTACGAGACGACGCGCGAGCATGCACTGTCGTCCAAAGGGTCCGATGTCCTCATGATCAAGGTTGTAGAGCTTCTTCGTAGACTCTGTTTCGCCGTGAAGGTCGGTCGCTTCCGGCGCGCTGAGTTGCAGACGCGCGGCGAGTTCATACGCAGCGATGCGCGCTTCGAGTTCGCTGTTGCCCTCGCGCTTGGCAGCGTGTTCGCGATTGAGCATCTGCAGAAAGTCACGACTCGCCTGCTCGGAAGGCCCGCGCAGGTTGGCGAAACTCTTCGGCGGGAAAAGATCGGCGATGGGTGGCTTCTCGGCGTCGGTTTCGAGCACGGTGCCCTGATGAATCGCCGGCAGGAAACCCGCACCCCAGTTGATGACACCACCGGGCGGAAGTCCACGCGGATCGGGCAGCACGACGAAGGCAGGCAGGTCATCGCTGAGGCTGCCAAGGCCATACGTTACCCACGCGCCCATGCTCGGGAAGCCAGGCAGGATGAAGCCGCTGTTCGCCATGAACATCGCCGGGCCGTGTAGCGCCGACTTGCTCTGCATCGAGTGGATGAAGGCCATGTCATCGACACACTGCGCGAGTTTCGGAAACAGATCGCTGATCCAGCGACCGCACTCGCCATGCTGTCGAAACGGCCACCAGCTTCCCTGGCAAGCGCCCGGCTTCGATGCGAAGAACTGCAGCTTGCCATCGGGATCAAAGGGCTTGCCCTGCCGCTTCGCCAGTTCCGGTTTGTAGTCCCAGGTATCGACTTGCGACAAGCCTCCCGGGCAGAAGATCTGGATCACCGCCTTCGCTTTCGCCGCGTAATGAGTCATGCGTGGCGAAAGCGGATTCGCGGAAGCCTGAGCTTCACCTTCCAACATCGACGCCAAAGCGACACCTCCCAGACCACCTCCGAGTTCCCAAAGGAAGTCGCGCCGGGACACGGATGACTTTTGACGCTGGCAGGGAAAGGCGGAGTTCATGCGGTCAGTCGATGTAAACAAACTCGTTCGCATTGATGAGCATTCGGCAGAGCGCGAAGAGGGATTGTTCGGTGACGAGATGGGTGGAGGCTGCGAGTTCTTCGTCCGTGGGTGAACGCTGGAAGCAGAGGGTGAAGGCGCGGCGGATGGCAGCGTCACGGGAGTCCGTTTCACTTTCGAGGCGCGTGGCGAGGTATCTCGCCTGCTGGAGCATGAACTCGTTGTTGCTCAGCGTGAGCGCCTGCAGGGCGGTGGTGGTTTGCGCACGGGCGGGGGTGAAGTTTGCGGGATCGGGACAGTCCAGCGTGCTCATGAACTGGTGCGGCGTGGTGCGCACGATGAAGCGGTAGATGCTGCGACGCCAAAGCTCGGGCTTGTCGGGCGTGATGTAGTCGTAGATGGGGGCGTAGGCCTCGGTGTAGTTGAAGTCGCGGTAGCCGGGGCCGCCCATCTCGGGATTGAGCTTGCCGCTGACGGACAGGACGGCGTCGTGGAGGGATTCAGCGTCGAGTCGGCGGGGATTTTGGCGCCAAAGGAGGCGGTTGGCGGAATCGACGCGTGATGCGTGAGACGTGATGCGTGAGTCGGAGGAGTTGCTTTGTTGGCGGTAGGCGGCGCTCATCACGATGAGCTTGTGGATGTGCTTCAAGCTCCAGCCGTGCGTCATGAGTTCATTGGCCAGGAAGTCGAGGAGTGCGGGGTGGCTCGGCTTGTCGCCGCCGAGGCCGAAGTCGCTCGGTGTGGTGACGAGGCCCTGGCCGAAGTGGTGATGCCAGAGGCGGTTGACGATGACGCGGGCGGTGAGCGGGTTGTTGGGATGCGTGATCCAGTTCGCGAGCGCGAGGCGGCGCTGTCCTTCGGGTGTGGTGTTGTCGCCAAAGTCATGAGGGGCGTGTTTGGCCCACGCAAAAGCGCCGGGCGTAACCTCCTGCTGCGGGTCCTCGGGATTGCCACGGCTTTGCACCTGAATGACGGCGGGTTTTTCTTCGCTGACGATGGCAAAGACTTTGGGAACGACTGGCAGAGCTTTGAGTTGAGCTTCGAGCTTCTTGGCCTGAGCGCGGAGTCCTTTGAGTTGGGCTTCGTCGGCGGCAGCGAGTGTGATTTGATTCACATCAGAGGTGAGACGGGCGTCGCCGATGAAAAGGAGATCGCTGCTGATGCCGTCGCCGCCGTCGGTGGCGATGAGCGTCAGCGTTTTGGCTTTCGCAGGAATCTCGAGATCGAGATTGAGGGACTCGTCTTTGCGCAGCTTGAGCTTTTGCAGCTTCATGTCGGCATCGACGAACACGGAGAAGTCTGCGCGAGACGCCGCGGCGGGAGCAGCAGCGCCAAACCCGACGACACCCGTGAGGCGCATCTGCGCGAGGCCACTGCTTTGGCGGATCTTCGCGAGATCAAAAGTGATGCCGCTGTTCGCGTGCATGCCGAGAAGGCTGTGGCCTTTGGTGGCGTAATCGGTGCCGCCGATCTTCGTCGTTCGCTGGGCGTTGAGCGGGCCGTTGCGGACGATGTCCCAAGAATGGCCGCTGGTGGCGGGTACGCCCTTCACCTCCTGCTTGTAGGCCACTGGAACCGGCATGCGGCCATCCGGGACGAAGACGTATTGCACGAGGCGCAGCGCATCCTTCGGATCGCCGGGATATTCGATGCGTTGCAGGCGATTGGATTGAATGTCGCGATGATAGCCGAATTTCTCAGTGGTCAGGTTTCCGGTGCGCAAATGGATGCCACGATCCTTCACGCCCGTGCCGCGACCATCGCCACCACCGATCATATCGGCGAGATCGAGGCCTTCGCCGGCGAGTTTGGAGATCTGTGCACGGGTTTGCACGAGTTCCTTGGTGAGGCGCTCTTTTTCGGCTGCGATACGTTGCCCCTCTCGCGGATCGGCATCGCGTTCGCCGCGTTTCACACCGGTAAACACGGCCCACAACCGGTAGTATTCCTCCTGCGTGATGGGATCGAGCTTGTGGTCGTGGCAGCGTGCGCAATTGACGGTCATGGCCATCGTGGCGGTGAGTGTCTGCGTGGACATGTCGTCGAGATCGAGTGCACGGGAGGCCCGCTTGAGAATGTCGCTCTTCGTTTCGACCTGACCCACGAAATCATACGGCCCTGCGGCGAGAAATCCGGTGGCAATGACGCTTTGCGGGTCGTTCGGCGCGATGACGTCGCCGGCGATCTGCTCGCGCAGGAACTGGTCGTAGGGTTTGTCGGCGTTGAGCGAGTCGATGACGTAATCGCGATAGCGCCAAGCGTCCGGGCGGAGTTTGTCGCGCTCGAAGCCGTGCGTGTCCGCGTAGTGTGCGATGTCGAGCCAGTGCCGCGCCCAGCGTTCGCCGTAGTGAGGGCTAGCTAGGAGGGAGTCCACGAGGGATTTGTAGGCCTGTTCGGACAGATCGGACGAGTCTGGTATGTCAGACGGCGGAAGGCCGAGGAGATCGAAGTGGAGGCGGCGGGTGAGCGTGCGTGCGTCGGCCGGTGGAGACATGTGCAGGCCGTTTTCTTGTAGCTTCACTTCGACAAACTGGTCAATGCTGGCGTTTTCAGGGAAGCTTTGGCGAATCGGCTGCACGGACCAGTGCTGGAGCCGTTTGTCGATGGCTGTGGCTTTGTCTGCGGCGTTTTCCGGCCACACGGCACCGGATTCGATCCAGGATTTGATTGCCGCAATCTGCACAGGCGTGAGCGGATCGCCCTTCGGCGGCATGCGTTCGTCTTCGTCGTTGCTGATGATGCGCTGGAAGAGCGGGGACTTGTCGAGTTCGCCCGCGACGACCGCCGGGCCGTCATGGCCGCCTTTGAAGGCGAAGGGCTTGGCATCGAGGCGGAGTTCGCCTTTCTGCTTATTCTCGCCATGGCACTCGACGCAGTGGTCTTGCAGCAGCGGACGGATTTCGCGGTCGAAGTTGGTGGCTGACAACCCCGCACCTGCAAGAAGGCAGCCAGCGAGGCTGACGATTGATGTGTGCGATTTCACGAGGCCATCTCAAGATCTTTCCGCGCGGCGAGGAGGTGGTGTTTCATCGCTGCGGCGGAGGCTTCGGGATCGTGCTCTTCGACGGCACGAATCACGCCTGCGTGGTGATCGATGGCGGTTTGCTTGCCGATTCGACCAATGGTCCGGCGGCGGCTTTCCAATCCGAGATCGGCCAGCGAATCGAGAATCAGGCGGAACATGAGGTTGCCGCTGGCCTCGGCGAGAGCGCGGTGAAACTCAAGATCGATTGCGATGGCGCTCGAGTGGTTCCGAGCATGGACGAGTCGCTCATGGATCTCCCACAGCTTTGCGACCGCTTCCGGTGTGGCACGCAGCGCGGCGAGGCGTGCGGCCTCCGGCTCGATGGCCAGACGCGTTTCATTGAGCTGGCGCAGGCGGTCCTTCAGGTCCGGGATCAGGATCTCCAGCGAGCTGTTGAGCGGCCGGTGCAGCTTGTCGACGATGCGTGCGCCGCTGCCTTGCCGCACCTCCAGCAGGCCTTGCATTTCCAGCCGCTTGATCGCCTCGCGGATCACCCCGCGGCCAACGCCAAACTGCTCGGCCAACTTGCGCTCGGCGGGCACGC
Organism: uncultured Verrucomicrobiales bacterium; assembly: GCA_963976915.1. Taxonomy (GTDB): domain Bacteria; phylum Verrucomicrobiota; class Verrucomicrobiia; order Verrucomicrobiales; family Verrucomicrobiaceae; genus CAXBNA01. The sequence continues at coordinate 1,995 of CAXBNA010000126.1, read as the reverse complement.
GGGGTTTTTCGCCTGCCGATTGCTCCCGGACCAGCGCGGCAATCTGGTCAGAAACGCGTTCGACAAGGGAAGGATGACGGAGGATGGAAGTACTCATGAAATTGGTCGGACCAATGTTTCTAATTATTACAGAATGGTCGGACCAAATCTTTCAGATCGGCGATCCGATGATGAAGGGACCCATTCGCCATACGGCAATCCTCCGTTCCCGTTGGCTGAGGAGGGGCCGCTGGGACTGGCATCCCTCCTTGGGGCGCAAGTACTGGGGTATGCAGAGCGTTGGTTTTTCTCATGAATCCTTTCTTGGACTATCACCACATTCAGACACGACGGCAGTTCTTCGGCGATACGGGGCTGCGGGCGGGCAGCATTGCTTTGGCGTCGATGCTGGGGAGTGAGTTTGGGCTGCTGGGCGCTGAGGCGCAGGCGGGTGGTCAGTTGCAGGCTCCGCTGCCGGGGCTGCCGCACTTTGCACCGAAGGCGAAGCGCCTCATTTACCTCCACATGAACGGGGCACCGTCGCAGCTGGATCTGTGGGACTACAAGCCGGGGTTGCAGAAGTACTTCGACAAGGATCTGCCGGAGAGCGTGCGCAATGGGCAGCGGATCACGACGATGACGAGCGGCCAGTCGCGGCTGCCGGTGGCGCCGTCGATGTTCAAATTCACGCAGCATGGCAAGTGCGGCCGCTGGGTGAGTGAGCTGCTGCCGCACACGGCGAAGGTGGTGGATGAGATCGCGGTGGTGAAGAGCGTGCACACAAGCGCGATCAATCACGACCCGGCCTGCACCTTTGTGATGACGGGGAGTGAGGTGCCGGGGAAGGCGAGCCTGGGCTCGTGGCTGGCCTACGGGCTGGGGAGTGTGAGCAATGATCTGCCGGCGTTTGTGGTGTTTACACCGACCTTTCCCGCTGCGAGTCAGGCGCAGGCCCTGTTCACGCGGATGTGGAGTAGCGGGTTCCTGCCGACGAAGTACACGGGTGTGGCGCTGCGCGGTCAGGGGGATCCGGTCTTGTATGTGAAGAATCCTCCAGGTGTGGATGCGGGGAACCGCCGGACGATGCTGGATGCCCTCAATGAGTTGAACCATCTCAATCATGCGCGGATTGGCGATCCGGAAATCCAGACGCGGATCGCGCAGTATGAGATGGCGTTTCGCATGCAAACGAGTGTGCCGGAGCTGACGGATCTGAGCAAGGAGAGCAAGGCGACTCTGGAGATGTATGGCGAGGATGTGAATCGCTCAGGAAGCTTCACGCACAGTGCGATCATGGCGCGGCGGCTCATCGAGCGTGGCACGCGGGTGGTGCAGATTTTGCATCGCGGGTGGGATCAGCACAACAACCTGCCCCGCCTGCTCAAGGGCCAGGTGGACGACAGTGAGCGGGCCTGCGCGGCGCTGATCATGGACCTGAAACAGCGCGGTCTGCTGGAAGACACGCTGGTGGTGTGGGGAGGCGAGTTTGGCCGGACGGTGTACTCGCAGGGCACACTGACGAAGGACAACTACGGCCGTGACCACCATCCGCGGAACTTCACGATGTGGATGGCAGGCGGCGGGGTGAAAGGCGGCGTCGAGTACGGTGAGACCGATGACTTCAGCTACAACGTGGCGAGGGATCCGGTTCACATCAATGACATCAACGCGACGATCCTGAAGTTGATGGGCATCGACCACAGTCGGTTCTCGTTCAAGTTTCAGGGGCTGGATCAGCGTCTGACGGGTGTCGAGGAACATCACGCGGTGGAAGGGATTTTGGCATGAAGACTTGGATGTTGAATGAGGCGAAGGTTGAGCGGCCACGTTCTTGCGAACGCGGCTACGTAGCTGCCGCCGCAAGGCGGTGGCGAACGCTCCTGCCCTTGGCGGTGGGGTGTCTTGGCAGCTCAGTCGCGTCTGCGGCGGGGAAGCTCGACTTCAATCAGGACATCCGTCCGATCCTGAGTGACAACTGCTTTGCCTGTCACGGTACCGATGCCAAGAAGCGGAAAG
>CAXBNA010000125.1:0-18467 GCA_963976915.1 uncultured Verrucomicrobiales bacterium | reverse complement strand
CTATACTCATATTGGTCGTCTAACTCATAGATACCACCCTCTTTCATTGCAAAGGCGCCGCCAACACTGATCGGGATCGGCAACGGATCGGTCAGGATGCCCACCTGTCCGGTCACATCCGCACGGACACCTGCGCCGAACCACTCCAGATCGACATTCCGTGCTCCAAGCGTCACCTCCACCGCACGTGAGGGAGCTGAAGCTCCCGGTTCTGGACAACCACCGGGTCCCGTCGAGTCCACTTGCTGATAGCGCACAAATCCGTCAAACCGGAACGGATTGTCTTCAGGAATCCCCATCTCGATCAGCGCATCCAGTGCGAGCTCACGCAACGCATCGTCTTGAATGTGAGCGTGACCAGTCACCCGACCCGTCTTGATCGCTTTGTTGATCTCGGCACCGTAGCTGTTGAGGGTGTTGTCCAGTTCTGCCAGCGCTCCGCTGAGTGCTCGGCGAATGATGTCATTGATCTCCTCAAACGCAGCGTCCACCGTTTCACGAAAGGCCATGTGAATCACTTGCAGTCGATCCCGGATCGCCGCACGCATCTGTTCAATCGCGGCGGAGGCCATTAGACGGTCACGCACCTCCTGTTTCACCTTCGCCTCGATCTCATCGCGCAGAGAATCCAAATAGGCCTCCGCATCTGCACGATTGGGCAGGTTTTCCTCCACTCGGTCCAACGCCGAGTCGATGTAGGCCTGAACCTCGTCAGCAATGCTGTTGAGAAAACCCGTCGGCGACACGTCGGCCAGCAGGAGATCAAGCTGCGCCTGCAACGCCAACAACTCCTCCACAAACTCCTGACCCTCCTCCAAACGCTGCCGCAATGAAGCCACCGACGCGTTGATCTCATCCATCGTCGCCTTGATCTCACTCAGCGCGGGCTCTGCCTCCATGACGAAGTTGAAGAGGTTTGCGTTCGCCAGCGCAGCTGAGTAGTCAGGGGCAAAGGTCCCCACCATCCCCTCAACCAAGCCGTTGATATTGGCGAGCTGCCCAAACTCATTGCGGCCCAGCAGGCCCGGCGAGGGCAGCGGATTGCCCAGCTCTCCAACGGTGCCCGTAAGACCGAAGATACCAGCCTGAATACCTCCCAACTTGATGTCGAGATTGGGCACCAAGCCGGACGGCGCATTGATGGTGCCCACAAACGTGCTCAACACATCGCTCAACGGCGTTACAATGCCGGGAGGAGGAGCAAAAGCTCCGCCACCTTCCTCTCCTGGAGGTGGCAGCAGCGGCGCACGCAGGTAAGAATCCACCACGCCGCGCACCGCAACGAGCACATCATCCTGCGCATCAATCGCGTCTCCGGCAGCGTCTTTTGCCGCATCAAAGAACGTGTCGAGGCTCGGATCAATCAGTTCATCCACCACCTGCCCCACCAATCGGTCCGCCTGATCAGAAAGGAGATCTGCAAAACCGTCCACGCTGCCCTCAATCGCGTCGAAGACCTGCTGTCCCGCTGTATCCACGATATTCTGCGCAAGCCCCAAATTCTCATCGATCTCATTGAACAGCGCATTGCTGATGCTGATGCGTGGCATGCCGGTGAACTCCACGCCGAAACTCAAGTTCGCGTGGCGCGGACTCAAGTAATCGACTCGATGGCCCACCTCCAGCAACAGCAGGTCTGCCGGAGGCGCATCCTCTGAACGGAAGCTCCGACGTGCGCTGTTCCAGACCATCGGATAGTCCAGCGTAATCACGTCGAGCCAGGTCTGTACCGCGTGCGGACGATGGGTGGCACTCGTGCGGTATGCGCTGACGGACAGAGCCCCGGCAGTTGTCGGCCGACCCGCGTGCAGGCCATCAAACTCAGGATCCGTGAAAAATGTTTTTGGCCCACTGGCAAATCCGCCTGTCATGTGCAATGCGGATGTCGGCTCAGCCGGATTGGCACTGGTGTGAGCATGCACCTTCACATCCTGGAAGAACGGGACGTCGAGTCCGCCCACCAGATTCCAGAATCCCACGCGATCGGGTCCGACAGGCCGGTCGTCGAGCGATTCGTCGTTCAGATAGGCCAGCCGCACGGGCGTGAAGGCGTAGGTCTCGGGGTCGTCCGTGCCCTGCTGGCGCGGACCTCGAATCCGCAGCACCGATGGCAGGGCAAACTCCGACGAGATGCCGCATTCATTCAATGGCGAGTCGGGTGAAAGGATCTGTCCTGTGTGATGAAAACCAAGTCTCCCGCTCAATGGCACTGCCACGTTCTGAGCGTTCAGTTTTGAGGCCACCGCCAAACAACCCGCCGATGGATCGCAGGAGTCGTCTGGCACAAACTCAAGCCCAAGCGCCCTGAACGGGGCCGCCCAATACAGCAGATCCTTGTCCTCATTGCCCTCCGCTATCTTCGCGGGACCCGGTGCGCCAAGACAGGAGAAAGACAGATCATCGAACGCGAATGTCACATCCGAAGGCGTTGGAACCAGCACCGATCCATCAGTTCGCGACGAGACGTTTTCGTTCGACAGCCAACCCAGGCCAAAGCTGTCCAGTTGCGCCGGGAATCCAAACAACGTCCCCGTTGGTGAGGACAAGCCCCCCGGTGCCTGCTGCACACCGCTGACCCCCGAGTAGCGAAGATAAAATTTCGAGTTCGTCGTAAGCCCATATGGAGCGGATACACTGCCCCCGAGTCGGCTTAGAAACTGCAGCCCCACCTCTGCACCAGTCACCCGAAGATTCACCCCCGCGTAGTCACCCGTGCCCGCAGCATAGTCCGCCTCACCCGGAACATGCAAATCTGACAGATTGGAAGGATCCACACCGATAAGGTGTGCCAATGCGGGTCCCGCTCCCGCCGCTACCGCTTGGACGTAGTTCGGAACAAAGTGCCCGGCCATCAGGTAGTTCGCTTCGACAAACGGATTCTGTGATTGGTGGGCGCTTGGACTCCCCCCGTTCAGACGCCCCCATTCAATTTGGTCACCAAACGCCGTCAGGCCCGCCGCATGAAGCCCGCCCGTCGGCGTGAAGTTCATCACATTGCCGTTGGGCGTCACCCGGTAAAGCGCAAACGACTCCGCCGCCCCCGCGCATTCATCATCCAAGGCTTCCTGACAGTGCTGGGCGAATGACACTGTGTTCCGCGGCACTCCCGTGAGCATACTCGATGTCGGCGTGATCAGATCGTTGCCAATATTGATCGTCCCGGTCGCCCAATTGATCGACGTGCCATTCGGGAAATGCGTGGTGAACGATTCATTCGGCACCAATATCACATTGGACGCCGAGAGCTGCGCCGCACCACCGGCTGTCGCCTGAATCGTCACCGCGCCCACCGACTGCACATGCCGCCAGTAGCCGTCATTGGCCTTTTTATCGGTTTGCGCAACCGCCATCCCCGGAATCATCTCCAGCGCATCCAAATACGGCCTTCGCGTCGAATGTGGAGTGACCACGCCGTCGAGATCAAACTTCCCCTGACTCGGATGCCATGTCAGACCCGCACACTGCCAGAATACCGGCTTCGTCTCTTCATGGACAAAAATGGGAGACACGCCAGGCACCCAGATCTCCGTCGCGTCCGACGGGCGAAGATCTGCCCCCAACTGAGCACGACTGATGTCGATGGTGGATTCGAGCAAAGTTTCACTAAGCTGTTCCACAAACCCGCTGCCAGCTGGCAAATCCACGTTCAAGTCTCCGTAGAGTCCGGCAACCTCCAGTGTCATCCCGCTTCGTCGAAACGACACACCTGCCAAGGCATCGGCGTCAGTGACGGGACCGGTCACCGGCACCATTGCAGGTCCCAGATTCAAGAACACTGCGTCCCCGTTTGGCTCCAAACGCACTGGCAGCGCCGTCCCGTTCCCAAACGTATAGGAGGGCTGGCCGAGAATGAATCCACTGCTCATGTCCACAGACACATGCAAACTCGGCACCACAGGCGAGATCACTTGGGGAGAAAGCGCCACATGACTGAATTGCGTCTCGATTGCGCCAAAGAGCATCGTCCCGTTGAAATGAAAGAGCTGAACGTCTGGGGAGGATTCGGCGTTGCCTTTCGTCGGCGCACTGCTTGGCACCTCCACATGCCGAATCTCCACCCGTGCATGATAGCGTTCATTCTTTGAATCCAATTGCCCGGCCGGATCAAGGCGAATGCCTGCGAAAAATCCATTCTCCTCCACTGGATTCCGAATGAATAGATTCGTCTGCCACCCAGCCATAGGGATCGAGAACGTGTAATCTCGAAAGTCCTGCGTCGCCCCGCTCACGCGAAGTGGAACCACCGCATTGTCCGACTCCCTCCGCAGCTCGCAACGCAGCGTCACCTCAATGTTGTCGGTCTGCGCAGGCGATGTGCTGAACCCGTCGTAGCGAAACAGATCGTAATCACAGGTAGCAAGGATATACTCACGGTCCGTCATCGTGTCGAGCAGGTAGCGCCGCACACCCCAGGTCGTCTGGCGCAGGACCGGGATGACATTCAGCGCCGCATCCCCTGTCGTCGTCGAATCGAAATGCAGGTAGGTGCGGCCTGTCGCCTCGGATTGATAGACCTGAGGGAAAAAGATGACACCCCCTCCCGGTTGAACGATACCCTCGTCCACCCGCAACTGCACTCGATACTGCTCATATGGATTGAGCCGTTCCGAAAATGAGGTGAACCGGTGCCCAGGATCATCGTCCACCACCGTCTGCCCCGCCGTCAGCCCAGGATATGAAAAGGGCCCAATCGAGGCCACGCTGGCCCCCTCCGCGTCGATGAGGTTGTACCGCACCCTAAAATCCGCCGCGTGATCGACGGTGAAGGAACTGCTCACCTCAATAAAGTACCGCTCGCTGAACGCGTTTCCATCCACCTCATCCCCAGCAATCAAAAACGTCTCGTCGCCTTCAGCACCGTGATTGTCCACCTGCACATAATTCACCACGGGCGGCGCCGCTATAATGACGTTCGGGGCCAGTAGGCAAGCCATTGCAGCTGCCAGTATTCGAAAGTGCAGTCGGGCATTCATAGAATTAGTCAGCAGTCTTGCATTAAAAAAGTTTGAAAGGAAGCTCGCGGTCAGGCTCCAAACTCCATTGCCAGATCGCCAGCCCCAGCGCAATCCACAATCCCGGGACGACCACAACGACGAGCCAGTCGGTCCATGTGCGGTGGAGCTTCATCGTGGACATGCATTCAGTGGACCGACAATGGCCCCAAAGCTCTGCGATTCTACTTCGTCGCTGTCCGTAAATCTACGCATGTGATTCGAGCAATCCCGCCTGCATTGCCTTTTGCAATAGCTCCATCGAGTTTCGCGCCGAGAATTTTGCCATCAGCCGCATCCGATAAGTCTCCACGGTACGGGGAGACAGCCCATGCCGCGCCGCCACCTCCTTCGAGCTCATTCCAGCCGCCAGTCCCCGAAGCACCTCCAATTCTCTCACTGAGACGGGGGTCGAACACTGAGCTTCGCTCAATTCATGTTGGTCCACCGACGGCGACACAAAGAGCCCGCCATCGATCACCAACTTGATCGCCCCGACCAAATCATCAAAGGCATCCTCCTTCACCACCCATCCCGCAGCGCCCGCGTTGAGGCCCTCGCTAACCAAAACCCCACTCCCAAATGACGACAAAACGATCACTCGTGTCTCAGTGACATCGTCCGCCAACGCATGCAGCACCTCCAAACCCGTCAGCTTCGGCATGGAGTGGTCCAGAATGGCCACATCTGGAGACAGATTCCGAATTCCGTCCAACGCCGACTGGCCGTCTCCGCATTCCAGGCAAACCAACCAATGGGCCTCCCGGGCCAGCATCGCCGCCAAACCCTGTCTAAAAATCGCATGATCATCCGCGATCAGAATCCTAAGCCCCTCGTTATGTGGATCTGATTTCATTGCCGTTTTGAGATCATCCTTGAATCGAGTTCACGTCCCGCCTCCACAGGAAGCCAAAGTCGCACCCTCGTCGCACCCTGCCCCGATTTCACCTTCAATGTTCCACCCACCAAGTCGGCGCGATCCAACATAAATCCCAACCCCAGACGCTGCTTCGCCCGCGATGCATCCACATCGAACCCACACCCATCATCTTCGACGGTGAACACCACCGCCGCCCCCTCATGCCGAACGCGGATCTCAATCCGGTTCGCCTGTGCATGCTGCAGGGCGTTGTTCAGAGCCTCCTGGAGAATGCGGTAGAGAATCTCGACAGGTCTCTTCGGAAGTTGCGCAAGAATGTCCGCCGCTTCTTTGTCACACTGAAAATCCACTTTCGTTCCCAATTCCCTCTCCGCTTCCACCACCATCGCCTGAATTGCCTGTTCCAAAGTCGCATCCCGCAGATGCACAGGCTGCAGATCTCTGGCGATCTCCCGCACTTCCCTCACCGCTTCCGTGATCCCCACCTTCATCTCGGTCCGGCCCACCTGCCCCTCTTCAAGGTGCAACCGCACCAACAACCCCTGCAACGTCTGCGCCAGCCCATCGTGGAGATCATGTCCAATCCTGCGTCGTTCATCCTCATACGCCCTCAACAACCTATGCCGCAATGCCGTTTCCCGGCGCTGCGACCGCGCGAACTGCCTGATCACCGTTGCCCCTTGAATCATCACGAACAGAGCAAGCCCGGCCTCGCTGCCTGAGATCAACATCGCCGCCACTGGTTGCCACGGCACCATCACATTGACCAAATCCATCGTCCCAAAACACGCCACCACACCGGTAGAAATCAGCGACACGAGCGCATCACGCCGCCCCGTTCTCAATGTTCGAAACGCCGTAAGCATGGCCGCGACCGCGCACAAGAAAAAGTGCCCCGCATAGCCTGCCGCGATAGGCCAAACATCCCCTTCTCGGTAAAATTGCCCTGTGACTCCCACGAAAGACAGCGTCGAAAGAGACACCAAGACATCCCACGTCCACCAAGACCCCGCACTGCACCGCACCCGCGTGTACAGATAGAGGCTGGGAGGAAACACCACCAGCACCCCCCAAGAGCATAGCACCCTCCATCCGTCGTCTAGCAGGCCGCCGTGGACATAGTGCGATTGCAGCAGTGTGTACCCACCCATCAAAAGAGCCAACCACGATGCCCACCCCAGCGCCTGAATCTTGAGGCCCGTTCTCCACAGCAGCACCATCACCCCCACCCACATCAAGCACATCACCGCCAAGCTGATCCTCACCACCTCCCTCGTCCTCTCTTTTCCCGACTTCAACCGCATCGCCTCAGCCACTGGATGAATCCCCACCGGTCCACCCAACATCCCGGACAATCCGCCTACCCCGCGCACCCGGAGAGCCACCGTATTCAGTGCTTCACCGCCAAATCGCGCAAGCCCGGGCGGGATGACTGCCATGTGCACCGTCCTCATTGGTGGGAATGCCCCGCTCGTCATGCTCCCCTCCCCGCCGATCTTCCGACCATTCAGATAGATCTCTGAGATCGATCCAACGAATCCCATCGACAGCGCCAGCACCTCCCCGGCCAAGACTTCCGGCAGACTCACCTCCCAACGATACCAGCCCCGGCCGCCCACGCCCGTCACTCCGTGCCGGTTCCACGAGTCGCCCGTCGGAATCTGGCTCCACTCCGCTTCATCCCCCCCTTCTTCCGCCCAGGAAACATCATCGCCCAGTCGAAAAAACGCCTCGTCTGGAAAATCCACTTCCCTTGGTGCAGCGACTCCTTTCGAAACCGTACCCCAAAACACCCATCCAAGAATGAAAATCCATCTCAACACTCACTCACATCTGGATCGCTTCTCCCCGCGAATCAATCGTGCTCATGCATTCCGGTTGGGAAAACGGTTGCCAAATCCGCCATGGGGCGCTGAAAATGCGTCTCTACTTGCCCGGGAACTCCCGGCTTGTCTTTTTGAGCCATACCAACCCCTGAATCGATACGACCATGCCCAGACCTGTCACCCTCTTCACCGGCCAGTGGGCCGACCTGTCCTTCGAAACCATGCTACAAAAAGGCAAAGAGTTCGGCTACGACGGCCTCGAACTCGCCTGCTGGGGCGATCACTTCGAAGTGGACAAGGCCGACCAAGCCTACTGTGACGCCAAGCGTGCCGCGCTCGATGCCGCCGGCATGAAGTGCTTCGCCATCTCCACCCACCTCGTCGGCCAGGCCGTGTGCGACAACATCGACGCCCGCCACAAGCAAATCCTCCCTGACTACATCTACGGCGACGGCGACCCTGAAGGCGTCCGCACCCGCGCCGCTGAGGAGCTCAAGAAGACCGCCCAGGCCGCCAAGCGTTTCGGCGTCAGCGTCGTCAACGGCTTTACCGGCAGCTCCATCTGGCACCTCCTTTACAGCTTCCCACCCTGCCTTCCCGGCCAGATCGACGGTGGCTACGAAGACTTCGCCAAGCGTTTCGGCCCCGTGTTTGACGAGTTCCAAAACAACGGAGTCCGCTACGCGCTTGAGGTGCACCCCACCGAGATCGCCTTCGACATCGCCTCCGCCGAGCGTGCCCTTCAAGCCGTCGATTACCATCCGGCCTTCGGCTTCAACTACGACCCCAGCCACCTCGGCTACCAAGGTGTCGATTACGTGAAGTTCATCCGCAAGTTCAGCGACCGCATCTTCCACGTACACATGAAGGACGTCAGCTGGAGCGATCAACCCACCGATGCGGGTGTCTTCGGCGGTCACGTGGATTTTCACAAGCCCAACCGCTACTGGGACTTCAAGTCCGTCGGCCGCGGCAACATCAACTTCGAGAAGATCATTCGTGCCCTCAACGACATCGGCTACGCAGGCCCCCTCTCCATTGAGTGGGAAGACGGCGCCATGGACCGCGAGTTCGGCGCCACCGAAAGCTGCGCCTTCACCAAGAAGATCGACTTCCCCGCCTCGAACATCGTCTTCGACGCGCAGTTCGCGGAAAACAGCAAGTAAGACTCGGCTCCACACTTACACGAAAAGGGCGAACCAATTGGTTCGCCCTTTTTTGTCGAGTGATCGGAGGACGCAACTTGGTCTACTTCTTCACCCACTCCCAGCGCTCGCCGAAGAAGCCAGCGTCCTTCACGCCGCCGGGCTTTTGGGTGTCCGGCGGGATGCTCAAATCAATGACGGCCCAGTCGGGCAGCTTGGGCACCTGCCGTGCGTTGTTCAGGTAGTCGTACTCGCGATACGTGAAGCCACTGTTCAGCACCACGTACCGTTCGGGGTTCAGCGGATTCGGATAGATCAAGATCGGCGCATGGCCTGAAGCATCATGGCTTTGCCCGTTCGCCGTCAGCTTGTCCTTGGACCATTGGATCGGCAGCTTATCGAGCACTTTTGCCAGAACCGCATTGCTGCCTGGGTCGCCCCAGAGAACGAGGTTCGCATTGGCGATGTCATCCTCGGTGAGCTCGGTGTCGTTCTTGACAATGGCATCGCCGCGAAACTGCCTCCGCCATTCAAAAATCGCCCGGTCCATCTCACCTTTGGCCCATGCATCCGCCTTCGCATTCCATGCTAGGCCTGTTGGCCGGACAAACACAAACCGATCCATGAAGGCGTCATCGACAGGTCCCTGCAGCAGGTGTTTTTTGTGAAGCCCCTCGTCTTCAAACGGATCGAGCACTTCCTGCCAATTCTCCCCGATCTTCCGCAGATGCACCGTCCATGAGCGATCAATCTTTGGCCGCCGCACCTTCAATTCCTGCCCCCCAATCTTGATCACGGGCTGCAAGAGCGGCGTCAGTGGGCAATGCCCCGAAGGCATCTCAAAACTCAAGGCCGTCACATTCTGCAAGTTGACCGTGACTTCCGCATCGCCTGTCACCCGGGCATGCACGCGTGCGCGCGCCCAATGCTCCTCCAGCGCATCCACCACGACCCAATGCATCCGGTTGTAGCGCAAGATCCACGTCGCCAAATGCACATCCGTCGGAGTGGCATCCCGCCCCACCGCCGCAATGTCCGCCAGTCGTTGCTCAATCTCGACGAGTGAATCCGGGTGAATCTTGTGCGCGGTCTGCGGCCCGATGATGTGGCGCATGTCAAAGTTCTCCGCGCGCATCGCCGTCTCCATCGCATCCGCCGCCTGCTTCTGCTTATCGATCTCGCCGCTGTAGGCCACGGTGGGACAATGGAAGAGGTTCAGGGCGTGGTCGGTCGCATTGTACCAATGCCACAACTTCTGCTGATACCATGGCTGGCCGTAGACATCTTCCCCCTGAAACCCAAGCAGGAACTCCGGCGTCTCCGAGAAACCCGCCCCCGGACTCGCCGCACACCAACGATCCGCGTAGTGCACTGCAAACTGCCAGCAAGCCGCCCCACCCATGCTGAACCCGCGCACGATGATGCGGTCAGGATCGATCCGGTAGTCGCGTCCCGCATGATCCAGAGCTTCCAGCAAATCGATTTCACCGGCGAATTTGTTGGCGTTGCTGTAGCGGCCGTATGGCTGGATCACCATCGTATCCTTGGGCGCAATTTTCAGTCCTCCTTTGCGGATGCCATCGATGAAGGCCAACTCGCTCAGCGTTTCCCCACGTCCATGAAACCAAGTGTCCAACCGCATCGGCGCACCGACATAACTTTCAGGAATCGTCATCCCATACGGTTGAACCGAACCGTCGATCTTTGATCGATACGCCCGAACCACCGAACCCTTCGACTTTGTCCAGGGTGAGCGGCCTTCCTTTAACTGCTCGGCGCGCTCCATGCCTTCCGCCAAAAGTTCGTCCGCCACCTTGAACTCGCGATCCTTGTGAAACTCCTTGTGCCGCAATGCCCATTCCACGGCCTTGAAGTAGACCTCCACATCCGGAAGCAACTCCAGAGCCGACGCATTCTTCGCTTGGGCAGTTTGAGCCGCTTGAATGGCCTTTGCCAGCTGATCCAGTCCGGCAGTGAGTCGCTGTTGAACATCCGCTGGGATCTCCAAACCCGGAGGCGGAATGGGACGAACCGTGCCCGGAATATTGTCAGTGGGTCCATCGGCGAGCACCGAAGTGGCCGTCACCAGCATCAGGCTGCAGGAGAGGAAATGAGGCTTCATGATAGGGTTGGAGTGAAAGAACGCTGGGATCCTCAGGCTTTCTTGCGACGCGTCGTCCGGGCTTTGCGTCGGGGCTTGGGTGCGCTCGCCAAACGCGTCTTGTGGATCTCAAAGGGCGCCCCGGTCGCACTGTCGAACTCCGCCGCCGCCTCAAGGCCGGCTTTCACGACCTCTTCGGCGGTCTTGGCTTTGGCGTAGGCGTTCTTCATCGCGCCCAGAGCAAAGTCACGACCGGATCCTGCCGCCCAAAATTCGTGGAACTGCTGAGCGGAACGATACGAGTAGATCGCAAAAATGCCGTGGGGATTGGCTGCCAAGCCATAGAACTGAGTCGTCTCGTACTCCTCGTCCTTGTCCGGAGCCGCCGACATGAAGTATTCGGCCTTCAGCCAGCCGTGTGCATGGCGTAGCGTCTCAAAGATCGCCTCGGGACTGGAGAAGTCCCGTGGTCGCTCCGGATGCTGAAAGTAGCTCTGCATCACCACCAGGCTCGCCGACGTGCCCGTCAGACCGATGAAGGTGTCGCCCACCTTCGTGATCTTGCCGTGGTTCACCACATGGTGCGCCCGCTGCCGCACCGGCCCGAGACTCGACATAGTATCGGCACCCAGGCAGGCCACCCCATTTTTCTGAACAACAACAATCGTGGACATAGATAAAGAGCGCTCAGTAGAGGCAACGGGAAGGCCGCCTGCAAGTCAGATCGACCGCCCGACACTCTTTCCACTTTAAGTTCAGCCCGCAGTCGCGTGTCCAATCAGCAAGAGCTGAATGAAGCTCAACACTCCAGATGCGATCATGAAAAGTCCGATTTGCCCCCAATGCCAGCCCCCTGAAAACCGCAGCACAGCTGCCGCGGCGATGGATCCAAGATGCAACACGCAGTCCAAATATATCCCTTCAATACAAACAGACTGTCAGCCAGCCCCATCACAAGACAAAGGCCGTGCAATAAGACAAGAACTCCGAGCGCACGAAGCACCTCGTAAACTTCGGCATTCCGTGGATCGGTTTTGGGCTCACTTTGCATCTCTTCGCAATCCATGACGTGTCCAGCCTATCAAGGTTCAATCGCTAACCCCGGACACCTGCCCAAGATCCCCTTGTCACAGGTGAAAAGCTTCACTCCCAAATCCTCCGCCAGCGCGATGTATTGACTGTCATAAGCGGTGCAACCCGTCCGGCGAGCCACCGCCAGCACCCGTTCTGGCTGAATTTCATACGCTGATCCTTCCATCAGGGCCAGCGCGTCTTCGAGTAGAGGAAGCGCGTCTGCAGGCGCCAGCCGTCCGACCCGCTCATGCCTGGCCAGCACATTCAAAAACTCATCCAGCCATAACCTCGGAGCCACCCACTCTGGGTCGGAATCCAAGAGCCGATCCACGGCCTCTGATCGCTCCCCTCGAATGAGCAGGTAGGAAATAATGTTGGTATCAACCACAATCACTCCCGTCCCTCCCGAATGGCTGCAGCCAAAAACTCGTCGTCCAGCAGCGACGGCATGGACGCCCGCCTTTCTCGAATTCGACTCATCAGCCTCTGCCGATCAGTCCTTTGAGGAGTGAGCGCACGCTCCAAGGTGAACAAGATCATCTTGTTCAAACTCCGCCCTGAGCGATCCGCCGCCTCGCGAAGCCGTTCATGCAGCGCCGGAGGCACGTCTTTCACGGTGATGTTCATAACGGCACCATAACGGCACCATTTCGCGCGTGCAACGCTCAGATTCATGTCTGCAGTCCCGAACTCGCTCCCATCTTGGAATGACTCACACCTCAAACCACTGAAAATTCAAGAATTACAAACACTTCAGATGTATTTAATAGTTGCCATTTTCTCTAACTACCATAATTATATGCAACAAATAGGCGTCTCGGGTCTCTAATTCATGGAGTCCCGCTACGTCTCCTCCTTTTCATGATGGCTCTCGTCGAACAACTCCTCATCCAGTCCGGTTGCGACGGCAATGCCGCCGCGCGGCAGGCCGTGGAGGAGTCTTGCCACAACCAGACCTCCTTTGTCGACGCGGTGCTGGATTGCGAGGGCGTCAGCGAGCGGGATTTTCTCCATCGCTTGGCCGAAATGCTGGAACTTCCCTGGTGGGAGGGCGGTGATGCCCACATCGCCGATCCGGCCCTGCGCCGCCATCTCCCCGCCGAGATTGCGCTTTCCCATCGGCTGCTCCCAATCAAGCTGGAAGAACCCGACGAGGACAGCGAACCGGGGACCGAGACGCTGCTCCATGTCGCCACCTGCGATCCTCTCAACCTCGTGACGCATCAGCGCGTCGCCGCCACCGTGCCCTACCCGATTGTCTGGCACGTCGGGATGCGCACCCGGATCGTCTCAGGTTTGCAGAGGCTCTACGGTCTCGGCGCGGACACGTTTGAAAAGATCCTCCGCGGCCGGGCCGACTGGGGCAGCGACGAGATCGACGATGAAATCACCGTGCTCGACGGACCCGAGGATGAGGAGGCCTCGGTCGTGCGGTTTGTGAACCAAATCATCCGCCAGGGGCTGGAACAACGCGCCACGGACATCCACGTCGAGCCGCAGCAGGATCGCCTGCGCATCCGCTGCCGCATCGACGGGCAACTCGAAGAGCTTCCCGTCCCAGAGAACATCAAGTCACTCCAGGCCTCGGTGATCGCGCGTCTGAAAATCATGGCGCGGCTCGACATCGCGGAGAAACGCCTACCCCAGGATGGTCGCATCAATCTGGAGCTCGATGGCCGCTCCATCGACGTCCGCGTCGCCACCATTCCCAGCGTCGAGGGCGAAAGCGTCAGCCTCCGTCTTCTCGGTCGTCAGGACATGAACATCGACCGCCTCGGCCTCACCGACAACGTCCGGCCCGTGATCGATGAACTCCTCAAACTCCCGAACGGCATCATCCTGATCACTGGCCCCACCGGCTCAGGAAAATCCACCACGCTCTACGCTTTCCTCTCCGAGCTGAACGACACGAAACGTCGCATCGTCACCATCGAAGATCCCGTCGAGCAAAAGCTCCCCGGGGCAGTCCAAATCGCCGTCAAACCCGAGATCGGCCTCACCTTTGCCACCGGCCTTCGAAGCATCCTGCGGGGTGATCCGAACGTCGTCATGGTTGGGGAAATGCGTGATTTGGAGACCACGGAGATCTCCATCCGCGCGGCCCTCACCGGCCACCTTGTCTTCAGCACGCTTCACACCAACGACGCCATCGGCGGCATCACCCGTCTCATCGACATGGGTGTGGAACCCTTCCTCGTCTCCAGCGCCGTCCGCGCCTTTTTCGGCCAGCGGCTCGTCCGCCGCCTTTGCGTGCATTGCAAACGCCCTGCCGAGATCGAGCAGTCCTATCTTCGGAGTATCGACTTTCCCATCGGCGTCCGCGGGACCATCCACGAGGCCGTCGGCTGCGAGAAGTGTCGGAACACCGGCTATCAGGGCCGGCTCGCCCTCTACGAAGCCTGCCTCCTAACGCAGGCCATGCACCACCTCATCAACACGCGCGCTCATCCGGCCGAACTCTACAAGCAGGCGATCAAGGACGGGTTCGTTCCCCTGCGAGGCTACGGATTTCAAAAGGTCCTCGCCGGAGAAACCACGATCGAAGAGGTGCTCAGCGTCACCGCCACGGACCGCCCATCCCACGAATTTCTGACCGCCGCCTAAGCCCAACGATCCACCATGCCCGTCTTCAGCTACAGCGCCCACGGCCCCGCCGGTGTCACCACCGGTGAGCTGGATGCTGCAGATCGCGCGGAGGCCTTTGCCCTGCTCGGACGGCAGCGGCTGCAACCGTTCAAGTTGGAGCAGTCGGGCGGACGTCGACGCAAAACCACGGCCCCTGCTGACGCTCCCACCCGCACCCGGGAAGAGCCCGATGACGGCAGCCCGATCCATCTCAAGCTCGCTCAAGTCGCCCTCTTCACCGAGGAATTGTCTGATCTTCTCAGTGCGGGCATTCAACTTGAACCCGCGCTTGGCACGATGGAACGCCGCAAGGAACTCTCCGGCATCAAGACTCTCGCCGGACGCCTTCGGGCAAAAGTCCGCGACGGCCTGCCTTTTTCGAAAGCCATCGCCACCACCAGCCCGAGTTTCGGCCATCTGTTCTGCGCACTCGCCTCGGCAGGCGAAGCGAGCGGATCGCTCGACACCATCCTCAAGCGGCAGGTCGCCTACATGCGCTCGCTCCAAGCCCTGCGGAGCAAGGTCCTCTTCGCGCTGATCTATCCAGCTTTCCTCATCGCCGCAGCGGTCTCCGTCACGCTCCTTTTTGTCGTCTACCTGATTCCAAAACTCACCGAACTGCTCGACTCCACGGGCGGGAGCCTCCCACTCGGCGCACAGATCATTTTGCACATCAGTGAGTTCTTCAAGGCTTCCTGGTGGATGTTTGGCCTCGGCGGCATCGCCACCTTCATCCTCATGAAGGCCTGGCTGGCCCAGCCCTCCTCAAAGATCCCCTGGGCCAAGCTGAAGCTCCGCATTCCCCTCTTCGGAGCGGTTCTTCGATCCCGCTTTTACGTTCAGTTTCTCGAAACCCTCGCCAATCTCCTCGGCAACGGGCTCACGATGGTCCACGCGATGCGACTGACCCATGAGGCGCTCGACAACGCCTGGCTCCAGCGTGAATTCCAGCAGGTCATTCGAATGGTGGACGAAGGTGTCTCACTATCCCGTGCACTCGACCGCTGCGGCCATTTTCCACCCCTTCTCATCGACATGGTCTCCGTCGGCGAGCAAACCGGCAACATCTCGGCTGCCCTCACCAAAGCCGCCGAGCGTTTTGATCGCGAACTCGCCGCCAAGGTCGACCGCCTCAGCGCGATGATCCAACCCCTCATTGTCTGCCTCATGGCCGGCATGGTCGGCATCATGGCCTACCTCATGATCACCACCATCTTCCAAACCATCTCCGGCATGAGCCAGTGACGAATCTCCCCCAAAACCAACAGCCAAACCCATGAAACTCCATCCCCATCCCAAAACCCACCGCCATTCCCACGGCTTCACGCTTGTGGAAATGGTTCTCGTGCTCGGCATCGTCGCCCTCTTGGTCGGCGCGGGCATTGTCTCCCTCGTTGGCGTCCTTGATGTCGGCAAGGAAAAGCGCGTTCAAGGCGACCTCAACACGATCACCGCTGCAATGCGCGCCTACGAAACCCAGAACATGTTTTTGCCCTCCACCGACCAAGGCGTCATGGCCCTCGTCGAGCAGCCATCGTCCCGTCCCGTTCCCAAGAACTGGCGTCCCTTCTTGAAGAAGATGCTCCTCGATCCCTGGGGCAACCCTTACCACTACAAGCGCCCCGGCACCCGCGACAAGGGCGGCTTCGACGTCTATTCCGCCGGACCCGACGGCCTTCCCGACACCGGCGACGACATCGGCAACTGGGATCTCTGACGTGGGAACAAGGAACCAGTGATCAGTGATCCGCCAACAAACGCCCAGAGTCTCCTTCACTCCAAACTGACCACTGAATACTGATCACCGATCACTTCCGAAAATCGATGCACCTCCTCCGCCCGCAACACCCCATCACCCGCGCCTTCACCCTCCTTGAGGTGTGCATTGCGATGGGCATTGGTGCGCTGATGATCGGCATCGCGGTCATGGGAGTGTCCGGGGTCCGCGAAGAGCACCAGTTGCGGAAAACCGCCTCCGGCATCGAGATGCAGGTACGCCAGTCGCTACTGGAAGCCATCTCCGAACAGCGATCGGTTCGCATCGCGCTCGGGAGCGGGACCACGGACGCCCAACCGCTCAATGCAGGCGGCCTTCTCAGCATCCGCCGCTATGGCGAAAAGCGATTCCGGGAACCCTTGCGGGGCGAGATCTGGGAGTTCAGCCCCACCGGCATCTGTGAACCGATCGAGCTCAGGATCCTCGCGCCCGGAGGCTCGATCGAGATGGCCTTTGACCCCCTGACCGGGTGCGCGCGAGAACGCAGCATCGTCGTGAAAGGATGACCAGCATGCACAGTCCCCTCTCCAACTCAAAACACGCCCGTCTCACCGCTCGCCATGCGCGCGGAGGATTCGTGCTGTTGGAAGTGGTCCTCGCACTCGGACTCTTTTCGCTCGTGGCCGTTGGCATGACCCGCGCGCTGAATCAGATCGCCCAAACGTCAAAGCTCGGTCGCATGGAGGCGCGGGTTCTCCGCGTGTTGGAGTCGGTCCTGGCCGAAACGATCCACCAGCCGGAAATCGAACCCGGGGCATTCAACTTCGACAAGCGGGATGACGGGGTCGAGGCACGGGTCGAAATTTCCAAAGCCTCCCTCATCACCCAAGACCAGACCGAACTCGACCGCATGCTCCGCGTCCACGCCGAGGCGTGGATCGAAGATGCGGGAGACCGCGTCATGGAACGAACCCTCGAAACCTACGTCTATGCACCGAACAGCCCGGCCTTTTGATCTGCGCTCCATCCGCGCGATCAACGCCGCCGCCCTTCACGGGGCCGCGCGCGGAGGTTTCACGCTGCTTGAGGTCATCGCCGGAATGGCTTTGATCACGCTCCTCATCGGCGGGGTTTACGGCATCGCCAACGGGGCGCTCCAGCTCGGAACCACCATGAGCGAGGCACGCATCAAGGAGAATCGGATCACCCGGTTCACCGCCCAGTGGCGGGACTACCTTGAGACCCTCCCCCCAGGAACGGTTTGGACCGCACCTCCCGGGAGCGCGGGAGCAGGTTCTTCGGGAAAACTTCTGATCGAAGGAGGTTCCGTTCCCTTTGCTTGGCAAAAAGCCGTCCGCCTTGCTGACGCCGTCGAATTTCGCGTGGACCGCTCGGAACGGTCCAACGACCTCGCCCTCTACATCCGCCACCTCAAACGCCCCGAACGCGCCACCACCGCCGACGACTACGAAACCATGGCGGAGATCGCGCTTCTCGAACACGTTGAGACGCTTCAATGGCAGTTTTTTGATCCCACCGAAGACAATGAAGGCTGGTTCAGCACTTGGGATCCCGAGAAGCGCCCCCTTCCACCCCTCTACATGCGGTTGAAGCTCAGCTTCACCGACGATCCGGGGGAACACGAGTTCACCTTCTGGATCGCCAACGACCTCCAACCCCCAAATGTCCGCTGATGATCCTTCCCCGACATGGCATGAACCGATTCCACCGCGCCCGCAACGGCTCCGCGTTGGTGGCCGTGTTCTGGATGATCGCAGTGCTCGGCATGGTGGTCTACGCCGGGGCCAAGGCCCTCGAAACCGACACGGCAGATGGTCGTCTCAACCGCAACCGGACCTATGCCCGGCGGATGGCGGAGACCGGCATCGAGATTGGTCGGCACCCGTCGATCCTGCTTGGCGATCCTCTTCTCCACCACGACAACGGAGGCGGCATGGGCTACAACGTGCGGATTGTCGCCGAGGAAGCACGGCTGAACATCAACGTGCTCCTTCAACGGAACGACACCCTTCTCCTTCAGCGGGTGTTTCGCTCCTGGGGACTCACCCCGGAACTGACCTCCGCCCTCGTCGATGTCCTGAAGGATT
>CAXBNA010000124.1:0-18557 GCA_963976915.1 uncultured Verrucomicrobiales bacterium | reverse complement strand
CAAGCACTGCGCCAATCGCCCACTACAGGCCCAGTTCACGCTTCACCTGCCCCACTCCGGCCACCATGTTGGCCAACTTCTTCTTGGCCGCCCATCTCGCCGTTTGACTCAAACCACAGTCAGGTGCGAACACCAATCGGTCCGCCGGTGCGAACTTCAAACAGGCCCGCACCATGTCCGCCACGTTCTCCGGCGATTCGATGTAGTAGCTCTTCACGTCGATAACCCCAACCGCCACATCGATCCGTTTCGCGATCTCTCCGATCACCTCCAACTCGGCGTACTCCCGATTCGCCATCTCCACATGCATTTCATCGCAATGCAGATCCAGAAACGCGGGAAACAAGGGCGCGTATTTTCGATACCCGACGGCGTGGCCCTTGAAGTTTCCAAAGCAAAGGTGCGTGCAAATCCGTGCCTTCCCATAACCGGACTCCACCGTCCGATTGAAGATGTCGACGAACCGCTGGGTGTCCTCCCGGAAGCCGTAGCAACTCATGCTCGGCTCATCGACACAGATCTCCGTCACGCCCGCCGCAACCAGATCCGCAATCTCTTGCCGCACCAAGGGAAGCAAGGCCTCCGTGACCGCATACCGATCTGGGTACTGGGAATTGGGCAGGAGGCGACCGCTGAGCGTGTAAGGCCCCGGCACACTCACCTTCAGCTTCGCTCCCTCGGGTGCGAGACGCTTCAATCGCTCAAACTCTTCCACGGCTCCGAGCCCCTTGGGCGCACGAAGTTCGCCTGTGATCTCATGTTTTCCGCGCTGATCGTGCGCCGGAGGACCAAATCGGCGCGGACTTTCTGGCTCCAGAGCGATTCCGTCGATGTAGCCATAGAACGAGAGATTGAAATCAAAGCGCGACTGCTCGCCATCTGTGATGACGTCCAGCCCCGCACGCACCTGATCCATGATGGCCACCGTCGTGGCATCATCCTGCATCTCGGCAATGTCCGCCGAACCAAAAGCCCCGAGATTGTCAGCAGAATACTCCAGCCACCCCGGAAATGGATAACTGCCAATGACCGAGGTGCGGAGCGGTTGTTCCTTCATAGTGCGCAGACTAGCGACCCAATCGCAGCCTACGCAACCCACCACACGCAAACTGCAATCGTTAGGCAGAAAACAGCATCCCCGTGACCCCGCAGACGAGCCTGCGTCGCCACCCGCCTCCTTCAGACCGGATCACAAAAACTCGTTCACAAGGTTCTCCAAGAACTCCTGCCGTCCGCTCGCCAGCAGCGGCTCACCGTTTTCCAGCGTGTAGGCCTCCAATTCCTCCAGAGTCGCCTCCCCGGATTCGATTCGCGCACCGATGCCCATGTTGAAGGTCGCGTAGCGCTGGTTGATGAACGATTCCAAACGGCCATCTTCGATGATGGCATGCGCGATCTTGAGTCCCCTGGCAAACGCATCCATGCCCCCGATGTGCGCGTGGAAAAGATCCACCGGCTCGAAACTTTCGCGCCGCACCTTTGCATCGAAGTTCAATCCACCGGTCGTGAACCCGCCCATCTTCAGCACCTCCAGCATGATTTCCGTGGTGAGATAAATGTTCGTCGGAAACTGATCGGTATCCCAACCGATCAACTCGTCGCCCGTGTTCGCATCGATGGAACCCAGCGCGCCAGCGGCGGCAGCCACTTGGAGTTCATGCCGCATCGTGTGACCCGCCAAGGTCGCGTGATTGGTCTCGATGTTGAGCTTGAAGTGCCCCATGAGGCCATACTCGCGGAGGAAATTCAGGCAGGCTGCTGCGTCGCTGTCGTATTGGTGGGTGGACGGCTCACGTGGTTTTGGCTCGATGTAGAATGGGCCGGTAAAACCAATCTGCTGCTTGTAAGCCACGGCCATGTGCAGCAGCTGAGCCAGGTGATCCAGCTCTCGCTTCATGTTCGTGTTCCAAAGGGTCGCGTAGCCTTCACGCCCGCCCCAAAACACATAGCCTTCTCCACCGAGTCGGTGGGTCACCTCGAGCGCCTTCTTGACCTGTGCCCCTGCGTAGGCAAACACCCCCGCATTCGGACTCGTTCCCGCCCCTTGGTTGTAGCGAGGGTGCGCGAAGAGACAGGCCGTGCCCCAGAGGAGCTTTTTCCCCGTCTCCTGCTGAGCTTTCTCCAACTCATCGGCCACCGCATCCAGATTCCGATTGCTCTCATCCAGCGTGCTGCCCTCCGGTGCCACATCGCGATCATGGAAGCAGTAGAAATCGACGCCCAATTTGTCCATGAACTCAAAGCAGGCCCAAACGCGACGTTTCGCATTCGACAGGCTGTCACTACCATCGTCCCATGGACGCTGCGCCGTTCCCGAGCCAAACGGGTCCGCCAAGGAGTTTCGCATCGAGTGCCAGTAAGCCACAGCGAATCGCATGTGCTCCCGCATCGACTTGCCACCGATCTGTTCCGACGCATCGTAGTGCTTGAATGACAGCGGTTCCCTCGACTTGGGGCCGCCATACGGGATCTTCGGGATATCGGGGAATGCTTCGTTCATCGAGCTATGTTTCGAAGCAAGCGAAAGGACCGTCAAACGACTTTGCTTTGGAGCTTCGAACCCAAAAAAGGGGGTCCGGTGGAACCCAACCAAAATTCCACCGGACCCTTTAGTGACCGGAAAAGTCCCCAACCATGAAGTGACTTCCCAGCTCGTTATTTTTTTGGAAGGCTTTCGCCTCAACCAAGATCCGTAAAAGCAGGTCGCGGGCCAACTTTTGGCACCCGATTTCAAAATCGTCGACTCCCCCCCAAAGAATTCACCTCAACCCCTCATAATGAATCCTTCAGCCACATGAACTTTTTTTTCGGCAGGTTCCGAAGCCTTAAATCAGACGTGGGGATTCATCATCCTTGCAAGAGGCCAGAGGCGTTTCAGTATTGGAAAACGAAATGACGCATTTGGAACTGTTCAGGCTGCCCGACGGAAGGGCGTGGTTGGGGGAAGGCCCGTTTGAGGATCTCGCGGAGATGCCCTCGGATGGAGGCGTGTTCTACGTCAACGATTTTGACCTTTCCGATCCCCGCCCTTGGAAACGCCCGTCAAAACTCAAGGAACTGGCCACGGGGGAATTGGAAACCCTTTTTGCCTCCGCTCAGAAACCTGACATCGCCTGGACCAAACCTCTTCCGGAGTGGTTCAAAATGGCCTTTCGCCGCATACGCCGGGACGTGCTTTCCCATCAGCTCGACAAGATGGTGCCTGCCGTGACGGAAATGGGAGTCCGGCGGAGCGGGGACTACAAGGCCCTCATCCGGTCCCTCTTCGACGCGCCTGCGAATAATTGGGCCTACGCCCACATCGATGGCGACAACGGCTTCATGGGCTCCACCCCAGAGCTCCTCTTCCGCACGGAAGGACCGGAAGTCGAAACGATGGCCCTCGCCGGAACCGCCAAGCCTGGCGACCGCGACCAGTTTTACACCGACGTCAAAGAGATCGACGAGCATGAACTGGTGGCGGACTACCTGAAGCAACGCCTTGGGCAACTTGGAGAGGTACGCCGCGATCCACGGGGGCTCTGTGAAACCGGGGGGCTTCTCCACTTCCAGACGCGGCTCGCCGTGACGCTCGACCAACCAGCGAACCCTTCAGAATTGGTCCCATGGCTCCACCCGACTCCAGCCGTCGGCTGTCTGCCCCGCGAGGATGCTTGGTTGGACAAACTGCGCGAGTATCGCCGTCAATTGAGTGTTCCTGCGTTCTTTGGTGCGCCTTACGGCTTTGCCATCGACGGCGTCTGCCACATGGCGGTGGCCATCCGGGGACTCGGCTGGTCCGGAGATTCGGTCTTTCTGCCTTCGGGGTGCGGGATTGTCTCCGGCAGCGCCTTTGACCACGAATGGCGGGAGCTTCGCCTGAAGAGGGAGGCCGTGATGCGCCTTCTCGGTTTGCGGCACCCCACCGCTCTCGCCGCCGCTTAACCCCATCCCCGCATGCTCTCCTCCCAAGCCGCTCTCGTTCAAAGAGCCCTCACTTGGCTGGCGGAGAATGGGGTCCGCGAAGTCTGCGTCGCGGCAGGTGCCCGCAATGCCCCCCTGATCGGTGCCCTAGCGAAGAGTTCGGGAGTCACCCTTCGACACTTTTTTGAGGAACGCAGCGCTGGCTTCTTTGCATTGGGACGTGTCATGGCCACCCAACGGCCCGTGGCGGTCGTCACCACCTCCGGCACGGCGGCAGCTGAGTTGCTCCCAGCAATGATTGAAGCCCACTATCAGGGCCTTCCACTCGTCGCCGTCACCGCTGACCGCCCCAAGCTCTATCGTGGCACCGGCGCCCCTCAAGCCATCGAGCAGGCCGCTCTGTTCGGACCGTATGCAGGACTGACGCTCGATGTGGATGTGTCCACCGATGCCTCGGAATGGCTCCAATCAGCAGCTCCCAACGAACCTTCCCACCTCAACGTGTGCCTCGAAGAGCCCCTTGATCCAGAGATCGAGGGCGTGGAGTTTGCCAGTCAGGATGTCGCCTTCGGCGATCGGACTCGCACCCCTGAGTTTGATCTCGGCGAACTCATCGCTTGGCTGAGCCGGCACGAACGAACGATGGTGGCGGTGGCGGGGTTGCACCCGACCGAGGCGACGCTTCTCACCCCCCTTCTTCTCACGCTGGGCATCCCCATTTTCGCGGAGGCCACGGCCAACCTGGGTGGTGCCCCCCAACTTCGTCCACTGCTGATTCCACCGACGGAACAAAGCATCCGCGCGTTGGCTCCAACGGCCGTCCTCCGCATCGGCGCGGTTCCCTCCGGCCGCTGGTGGCGGGACCTTGAGGCCCCGTCGGAGGTCGCTGTGCTGAGTCTCTCCAAGACGGGTCATTCTGGACTCGCCCGGCAGACAAATGTTCAATCGGGCGTCTTCGATTTCGCCCACGCCATCGACGCCTGCGACTTTCCCCACACAGGTACAGCAAGCGCCCCTCCCCTACCCCAACCATTTTCCGACCAGGCAACTTGCATTCCCAACGAGAAAGCGTGGTTGAATGAAATTGCGACAGTCATCCCTGACAACGCCCTTGTCTTTCTGGGCAACAGCCTGCCGATACGCGAGTGGAACGAGACCGTCGGCAATTCGCGCCCTCTTCGAACCTTCGCCAATCGCGGAGCCAATGGCATCGATGGGCTCGTCTCAGCGTTTCTCGGTCTTTCCGCAGACGAGACGGGGAGCGAGAGCTGGCTCATTCTGGGCGATCTCAGCGCCCTTTACGATCTGGCAGCCCCGTGGATTCTCTCGCAACTCCCGGAAGCCAATCGCCGCATCGTCGTGCTCAACAATGGGGGCGGTCGAATTTTTTCCAAGGTGAAGTCACTGCAGCATCTCGCCGTGGGCACTCGCGCGATGATTGAAAACCCCCATCAACTCTCCTTCCGTCCCTGGGCCGAACTTTGGTCCATGCCGCATCGCCTCGTCGAGAAACCCACGGACCTTCGGAACCTCGCCCAAGGCCCCCTTGTGATCGAAATACCCACGCAGCCCTAGCCTGGGGTTCGGGCAGGCGGGGCCGTCCCCACGGTGTTTTCGATCCCATGTAAAAGGCGTGTAAAACACTTCGATCCTTGAGCGGGCCTCTGATAAAACCCTTTTCACCATGAAAAAGCACGTTGTCACCGCCATCACCATCGCCCTCACTTTCTTCGCAGCCACGTCTCTTCAGGCCGCAGATGCGGAAGCCCGTACCTTCGATGCCTTCCTGGGTCAGTGGGACAACGCCGACCCAAACACCCGCGGCATCACTCGCGTCGAGGTCTTCAAAAAGGACGGCAAGATGAGGGTCCGCGCTTGGGGACGGTGCCACCCCACGGAATGTTACTGGGGCGAAAGCGAGGCGAATTCCATCATCGATGGAGAGCCCTTCCTCCATGTCCTTTGGATGGAGTCCTTCAAAGACGAGACCCAAAAAATCACCATCGCCCCGAGCGGCGAGCTGAAGGTCGAGAGCTCCAGCCATTTCACGGACGATAGCGGACGGAAGGATCGCACTGGCTACTACACCTTTCGACGAGGCTGGTCCCGGAACTGGAGCGACGAAAAGAACTAGGCCTCCGCGTTCCTCCGCCTCACCGTGTCGATTGCCCGCTACCTCTATCCCAAGATCGGTCCTCAACAGTTCGGCGTCATGCTCTGGGTCGCCTGCATTGGGACAGCCATCGCTGGAAGCTACGGGATCGTTCACGATCAGATCACATTCTCGCTATCGGAGGAGTACTTCACCCGCTTCAAGTTCCTTCAGTTCGCCTACGCTGACTTTGGCTGGCCCCAGCGGATCTTCGTGGCTGAGATCGGTTTTCTTGCAACGTGGTGGGTCGGCTTTCTCTCCGCATGGTTCCTCGCCAGAATCGCGGTTCCCGCATGGCCGGTCAGGATCGCCATTCGCCAATGCATCCGCGGTTTCGGGATCATCGTTGGCTGCGCGATCTTGGCTGGCATGATCGGATTCGCCTTGGGCAGACTCCATTCGGATGACTACTCCAATTGGGCTTCGATGACCCAAGACTTCGGCGTCTCAGACATCCGCGCCTTCGTCCTCGTGGGGTACATTCACAACGCCAGTTACCTCGGGGGCCTCATTGGGCTGGTCGCCGCCATGATCCGACTCCGGAACTCCACCCGCCAATCCCGCCCCGACTGATCTCTGCTTTTTCACATTATCACTTCCCAATCCCACGAATCCGCTACAATGCACCATCATGAGGCGCGCGATCTATCCGGGAAGTTTCGACCCCATCACCAACGGCCATCTCGATCTGCTGCATCGGGCCTCGGGTCTGTTTGACGAACTCATCGTCGCGGTGGCGAGAGACAACGCCAAGCAGAGCCTTTTCACGGTCGAGGAGCGCGTGGCCCTGCTCGAAGGAGCCACCACCGAGATTCCTCACCTCCGCGTGGTTCCCTTTGGCGGCCTTCTGGTCAACTTCGCCCGCTCACAAGACGCGACGGCGATTGTCCGGGGCCTGCGTGCCGTGTCGGACTTTGAGTTCGAGTTCCAGCTGGCCCTCATGAATCGAAAACTCGACCCACATTTGGAGACGATGTTCCTCATGCCTCGGGAAGAGCTCACTTACATCAGCTCGCGTCTGGTCAAAGAAATCGCCCGCCTCGGAGGGGATATCGACCAATTTGTCCCCCCCAACGTCGCCGAGGCCTTGCGCAACAAACTGGGGGCTCCGACGGGTTAGAGCCGCGTTCGCACCCGTCGCCAACGATTTTTGACCTGCCACGACTTCTCGCTTTTCTTATTCCATGGAATCCACGCCTCCCTCCCCCTTTCGACTCGACCCCCGTGCCATCCCCGGGAACGGAATGCATTTGCAGGGCCAAACCCAGCCCGGCTTCTTCGGCCTGCCTGAGGGCGGCGAGGTCATCGAGGGCGGTCCGCTCCACTACGACCTCCGGCTGGAGCCAGACGGATCCGAAGTCGTCGTCAGTGGGCACTTGGACACCCAATTCAGTCTGGAATGCGGTCGGTGCCTTGAACGATTCCCTTTTGGGGTCGAGATTCCGGCTTGGCACCACGTCGCCCAACCGAAAGACGATCAAATGATCGACTTGACGGATCAGGTCCGTGAAGATATTCTCCTCGCCCTTCCGAGCTACCCTCGCTGCGAACATGGAAACATCGACCAGCGGGACTGTCCCGCCGAAGGACAGTTTGAGAAAGTCGAGCCCGTGACCTTTGATGAGACCGGTTCCTCCAAACAAACTGCCTGGGACACCTTGGACGATTTGATTTAAAACGAAGCAGCAACCACCCCTGACATGGCCAACCCAAAACGCAGACAATCCAAGAGCCGCCAACGCATGCGCCAAGGCGCGAACCGCTGGCGTGCACCCGTCCTGAAATCCTGCCCTGAGTGCGGCACCACGATTCCAGGCCACGTCGCCTGCCCATCCTGCGGCTACTACAAAGGCCGCCAAGTCCTCGACATCACCGTCGGCGAATAAGGCCTTCAGGTCTTAGCGACCTCGAATCTTTTCAGAACCCCGCCCGGCTCCGTCCGTGCGGGGTTTTCGTTTGCCCCCAGACGCCGGAAACGAAATTTCGGCGCCTGAGTCGGCATCTCCCGCTCAACACAACACTGATGCCCCGCGCCCAAGTCAATGCTTGGCGTAAATCTCGCCCAGTTCGGTCAAGGTCCCATCCTCATTGAACAGGGCGGACGTCCCAAGATGGGCATCCGACGGGTCTGCCGAAAACCATGAGTATCGATACACATACTTCAGTCGGTCCAGCCTTGGCAGGACCTTCTTCATGAAGTTCTTGATGTCATCGACGGAATGTCGGTTCTCAGAAACATTGGAGGCATTCCAGTCGCCAACGGCAAACTCCGTGATCCAGAGGGGACGGTCGAACTTCCGATACACTCGTTCCAGCATGTCCAGGAACGCATTCGGATTGGATCCGCCATACGAGTGGATCGCGATGTAATCGACCCGATGCCCAGCCTCATCGATGCCGTCCATGAACTCCTCCATCCACTCGCCTTCGGCCTGGGCGGCTGCGGGACTGATGAGTGGCAATTCGATCGACATCAGTTTCGGCCAATCCGCCAGCGCCGCCTCCACGGACATGTTCGACTGATCCGCCTTGTCCGGCTCGTTGTAACCGAGAACAAAGCGAAACCCGGCATCTGATTTGGCTTCCAACACAGACTCAACTGAGGAGTCGATGCGCCCCTCCTTGCCAAAAACCATCGGCACATACTCAATTCCCTCTGGAATCTGCTCAGGCTGTTCAGGCTTCCAGCTGTAGAACCAACCGACCCCCAGAGTTTTGAGCTTCTCGGCCCAATCCGGATACTTGTTCTGTGACAAGCAGAATCCCTTCTTCTTTGTCTCGGTTTGATCCTCTTTCTCCGCAGTCGCACTGCCAGAAGCGTCCGGTTTCCACGACAGAATGAACGCTTGATCTGCCGCGCTCAACGATGCAATCGGAACACGGAAAATCTGACCATCCTTTTGGAGAAGTGCCATCACGCCGTCCACACCGGACAACTCCGCCTCAATCTCGACGCCCGCACTGTTCTTCCACGTCCGCCCTTCGAGGTTTGAAACGAGAAGCAGCGCTGTGACTGCGAGAAGTAGAAAGTGGATCGGTTTCTGCATCATCAAAACGTGTTTGAGAAAGTGTTACCTGACTCAGCGCGACATGGAAAGCCGAATACCCAGAGACCGGAACCCTTGGTGGGAGCCCCCTACGGTTAGGGCTTCTCTTCCCGGAGGAACTGCACCGCATCCACGATGACGTGCCCCTCAGTGCCCTGATTTCCAATCTCGACGAATCCGGCGCTTCCCTTCTCAAAGCGAAACACACCCAGCGGCTGGAGATTGTGCGCCTCGCTCGGCTTCCTGAGCTGATCGACAGTCACGGTGTCGGTCCCATCGGCGTGGTGGATCGTCACGGGAACGTTCGAAGCCCGGTTCGACAGTGCGTTGTAGGTGACGCCGACACGGTAGCGGCCACCCTCCGGCAGCTCCGGTTGAAAGCGCGCGTGTTGCTGCCCCTTGGCCGTGTCCTCGTCATGAAGATACTCGGTCCCGACGTAGCCGGACGTGGTGGTGCCGGAACCTCCAAAGCCTTTCAGCGTGGCGTCGCCGTTGTCGAGAACGATCCCACCCAACTGCTCCTTCGTGTATCGGGTCACTTCACGCGCCGGTGGTGATTCGAAGTCAAGCATCTGTCCATCGGCTTCCAAACGGGCCTTCAGGCCAGCCAGATCGATCTTCTGGATCGTCGTCTCCTGCTCAATGGCCTGCACCGCGGCGGTGGCGCAACTTTGACCCAGCACCATGAAAACCGGCTCCATGCGGATGCTCCCAAAGGCAATGTGGCTGGCACTCAGGCAGGTTGGGGTGAGGAGGTTGGTGCACTCCGAGGCTCGCGGACGGATGCACCGGAAACTGATCGGGTACGGCCGCGAGCGCACCTGCACATCGCCTTCATTACGGACAAAGCCATCCTCGTTCACGTAGCGCTGCACGTTGTGAGAATCCATGTTGTAGGCGCCCATGCCGACGCTGTCCTCCACGATCTCGAGTCGTTTGCAGTTCTTCTCCGTCATCACGTAGTCGCTGACCATGCGGCGGACCTCGCGGAGGTAAAGTTGGCGTGGCCAGTTGTCGTTGTCGGTGAATTCATCCTTCGCGAGACCCAGTTTCTGATACACAGCGCGAACTTCCTCCGGCACTCGGGGATGATGCGCATAGGTCCACATCAGACCTTTCTGCCAGTCCTCGTGCGCTTTCCAAATCGTCGCACGCGTGGCGTAATCCGCTTCAGGGTAGTCCCAGTTCTGGCCGATGAAGTCGGTGCTGATGGCGTGCTTGTTGTTGGTGTCCGTTTTCCGATTCGGCATCCAGGCCGGAGCCCATGAGATGCGGTGATCCCCCGCCTCGATCGCGCGCAGGGCCATTTCAAACCAGCGCTCGTCGTAGTTCGCTGGCTTCTCCCAATCCCGACGATTTTCCGGGACGTCGGTCGTGCACATCCGGAAGTTGTAGGCCTGCACCCGCCCGTCCCCGGCAAATTCCTCGCCGGGACCCTCGGGATCGATTCCCGGCAGCAGTCCGCTGGAAGGATCTCCCGCCACCACATAGGGATCGACGTCGTGAGTGAACTGATGGGACCTTGCATGACCTGCCTGAATCCCATTGAGGCTCTCTCCATACGTCGCGTTGGCCTCGCGTCCCACATGGTAGCTCACACCCGCCGCCGCCATCAGATCGCCCTCATAACCGCAGTCGAGAAACATGGACCCCGTGAACACCCTCCCGCTCTCCATCGTGATCGAGACAATCTGCGCCCCGTCCTTTTTAACGCCTGACTGGCGATCCAATCGCTCGCCCAAAACCACCGTCACCCGGTCCTTCACCTCGCCCAGCATTTGATCGTAAATCTCCGTGGCCACATGCGGCTCAAACGTCCACATGCTGTCTTCACTGCCCGAGTTCCCATGGTGCTTCTTGGCAAAATACTCGTCCCGGGTCTGATGCGTCCACTTTCCCGAATCGCTGTAGTAGCGAAACACGTTCTGATAGAACTCGCGGGAAATGCCGCCGATGGCTTTCTTGTTCCCGATGTCCGTCGCGCCCAGTCCTCCCGTGGTCAGCCCGCCGAGGAACTGCGTCGGCTCGACAATGACCGCCGTCCGACCCATGCGCGCCGTTTGGATCGCCGCCGCGATTCCAGCCGACGTGCCACCGTAAATGACGACGTCATGCCGCTCCGGCTCGGCGGACAGCGATTGGACTGCGATGGCCGCGGCCACGCAGAGGAATGGAACAAAGGTCTTGGAATTCATCGGAGATGATCAAAGAGCGATCCCCCCTGAATTGCCAACCCAAAAACGCAGGCCTACTTCCGCAGCGCTGCCCGAATGCTCTTCACCACCTCCTCCGCGAGTGCCATCGACCCTTCGGGTGAGAAGTGCACATTGGCCGGACGCTGAATTTCCGCCAGCTTCGGCAGGCAGAAGGTGTAGAGATCGTCGATGGCCACGCCGTGGGCCTTCATGATCTTCAGTGCCACGGCATTGTAGCGTACAGCATCTTCAGGATCGCGCCACGGCGACACGCCCGCCGGATATGGCGTCGTTGTGGCAAAGATGCACTTGGCACCCGTTGCCGTGATCTTCTTCACCACTTCGGTGAGTTGCTTTTCATAAACATCGATCTCGGCCTGGCGTCCCATTTGGGGATCATTCGAATTCTTTCCGGACGCATCCACCCGCTTCAAATCGTGCAGCCCCCAGTTGAAGTGAATCACATCCCACTTGCCGCCATCCATGGCCAGCCACTCGTCGATCTTCGTCACGCCGAGATTTGTTCCACCGCAGTTCGCCTTGGGCCGCGTCACAAAGGCGTCTTCCTTCATCGCCTCCACCACAAACGGGGTGTACCCCATCGAGATCGAATCGCCAAGGATCAGGACGCGGGGCTTCGCCTCGTCCGCGTGAGCTGGGCCGAGACTGAAGAGGGCGACGACAGAGAGAAAGAGGAAACGGGTCATGAATTGAAATCAGGGAATGGCCATTCGATTCGAAATCGGCAAGCCGGTTGTAACAGACGTCACTCAAGCAAGCAACGAGGATGACGATCGATGAGAACGCCACAGAAATTCATTTCACTCATGCCATCGGATCTTCCGCACCAGTGTCCACATTGCGGGTCTTCGTTCAGACTCCGGCAAAACGTGCGTGTCATCCCCGGTCGAGTGCGGAGAGCATTGGAGGTCTTGGCAAACATCGCGCTCTGGGCTGGCGTGATCTCATTCGCCGTAATCATGCTGGGAATGTATTTTGCAGCGAGTGGCAGTTTCAACCAACACCGGGGCCTCGGCTTTGGCATGATGGCCATCATGCTAGGCCCGCACCTCGCCGCCGAAATGCTGATCTCATTGGCCAAAAACACCCGCCTTGTGACATGCCACGAATGCGGTTTCTCGCAGACGCACCCTTTTCCTCGTTCCTCATCATTGAAGGGAACGTCGAGGCCGACAAACCTCACAAAACGTAGCCTTGCAAGCAACACCACGATCATCTGAGACGTATTTCCAGCCCCTTGCTTCAGGCTTGTCTTATTGATCGAAACGTTTCAGGCTCTGAGCGTCCTCAGCCACCCAGCTACTCTGTTTTCATGCATCGCTCCGTTCTCACTCCCCTATTCATCGTCATTGCCGCAGTTAGCGTCCCCAACGCCAATGCCGACCGCATCGTATGGTCAGCCGGAATAAACTCGACCGGAGATTGGACCACCGCCAGCAACTGGGGCAACGCAACCTTGGGCGGAGGCAATCCGGCCTCCATCCCCGCTGTGCCAGGAATTGGTGATGCCGCTGAAATCGGCTTCAACGCCACTGCAACCATCCAATCCATCGACAACATCACCATCGACAGCCTCATTCTCGGCATCAACCCCGGCTACGGCTATGGCGGCAACGGATCGCTGATTCTCGACGGAACTCTCAATGTCACAAGCGTCAATCTTGGCAACAACGGTGGCCGTTCAGGCACGATCTTCCTCAACTCAGGAGGCGCCCTCAACGTCACCAACGACATCACCGTCTCTGGAGGCGACACCAATGGCAACAATGCCGGGTTCCTCAATGTCGATGGCGGAACGCTCGCAGTGGGTGGCGATATCACTGCCAACAGTTTTCGCTTGGGCGACGCGGTGGGGACCAGCGGTTCTTACACGATGGCCGCTGGCCAAACGCTGACCAACAGCGGCACCTTGATTGTTGGAAACAACGGCAGCGGCAACCTGACTCTCGCCGATCCGACCTCGGTCGCCGTCGTCGGCAGCGGACTCTATGTCGGCAATTCAAGCACTTCGACTGGCAACATTGTCGCGGTGGACTCGGGTTATATCGATATCAACAACAACGGTCTTTTCGTCGGTCGAATTTTGGGAAGTGACGCGACAATGACCCTGGGAACCAACGGAGGCAATCTGA
Source organism: uncultured Verrucomicrobiales bacterium (assembly GCA_963976915.1). Classification (GTDB taxonomy): domain Bacteria; phylum Verrucomicrobiota; class Verrucomicrobiia; order Verrucomicrobiales; family Verrucomicrobiaceae; genus CAXBNA01. Next base: position 5,107 of record CAXBNA010000124.1, on the reverse strand, counting down.
ACGACGCCCGGATTGACATTCGGGGTTCCAACTTTGAAGTGGGTTCTGGAGGCGAAGGAACTTTCACCCAGGAAAGCGGCACCGTGGATCTTCAAACCAACAACCTCGTGATTGGACAGTCAGCCGGCTCCGTAGGCAGCTACACGATCAATGGAGGAGCCTTAAATATCCAAGCGGCGGGCGACATCAACATGAATCTGGGACGTGCCACTCTGACGATCAATGGCGGCAGTGTTTCCGCAAGGGCGATCAACCCCACCTATGGAACAGAGCCATCCACCATCAATCTCAATGCCGGATCGTTGACTCTTGGAGCCAACATCGTTGACCGGGCGGCGGAATCGATATTCACCTACAACGGCACCCAAGTCAGTCTCAATGGCGGCTCTGGATTCATGACTGGAGACGTCCTCAACATCGGCACCAGTGCCAATACCACGCTCAATCTTACGACCTCCACTGCGGCGACGTCTGGAGACTTCAGCGCCAGTTCGATCACCGTCCGCGATCTCGCCCTCAGCTCCGCCGGCTTCACCGGCGGCGTAATCGTTGGCAGCGGCACGACACTCGGAATCACTGGACTCCTGAGCGACGGCAATGCCGACGCCACGGGTTCGAACCTGACCATCTCCAATGGCGGCCTGATGCGAACCCAAGGCTCTACTTTGGGTGCTTTCGGTCAGATCAGCGGGTTCACCATGGATGCAGGCTCGATCTATCAGGTCGCCCCGAACGCAGGGGGGGCTCCCACGGTCCTAGCCACGACGGCTTCCGTGAATGGCACCATCGATCTCGACGATGCCTTTCTCTCGGGAGCCCCGGACACTTCTCCAGCCACTGCCAGCACATGGGTGAACGGGACTGGCACTTGGGATGCAACCAATGTGCCTTGGGACAACGGCAACCCGGCCGGTTTCTCCATCGCGACAAGCGAGACATTTTCCCTAATCCAAGGCAACGTCACTGACAGCGGTATTGTGCTCGATGCGACCGACGCAGGCAATGGCTGGCAGTTGAATGTGACACCGGGTTCCACAGGGTCAGTCGTTCTGGAGCGCACGGGCGCAGCGATTGCCTCAGGTCCGTTTCGTGCCGTTCTCAACACATCCGCCAACGCGGGCTCGCCTTTGACGATCACCCGGCCGACCGATTTGAACATTGGTGTGGATACCGGTGCGGACGCTTCTCTCCTGCAAATTGAAAGCGACGTGACCCTGCAACTCACCAGTGGCAGCAACCTGACCATCGGGGGCACCAACGCCGCGACAGGAGCCTCAGTCAGTCAAAACGGCGGCTCCGTGCTCATCACTGGCGACCTCCGTTTTGGAAGTGCCGCTGGAGATGTGGGCGGCACCTACACGGTCAATGGCACCCTTGAAGTGACCGGCCAGATCCTTGAAGTCGATCCCACCGTTAGCAATGCGCAGCTCTACATCAACAACGGCACCCTGGTCAACACCAACGACATCACCGTCCAAAGCTTCAGGGTGGCAGAAGGCAACAACACAACCGCCAGCTTCACCTTGGCCCCGAATCAAGATCTGGAGAATACGGGGACGCTTTACGTGGCCACCAACGGCACCGGCACGCTGACCCTCGATGATGCCACTGCCTCCGTCAGCTCCGCCTCCATCGTGATTGGCAATGGAGGCAACGCGATGGGAACGTTCAACATGTCGGCCGGCACCTTGTCCACCACCGGCACCAACATCACCGTCGGCAACTCGGGCACCGGCGAACTCAACATCACGGACGGCACCGTCACCATCGCGAATGGGCTCATCAACGCCAACGGGTCAACGGGGAATGGCACCATCAACATCGGCAGCCTCGGCTCGCCAACTGGCCCCACCATCACCATCACAACCGGCAATATCGAAACTGCGAACAACGGGGTGGGCGTCATCAATTTCTACAGCGGCAGCCTGCAACAAGACAACGCCAACCTCATTGTGGGCCAAGGCTCAGGCTCGAATGCCACCTTCAACATGGAGGGCGGTACGATGACCCTCTTCAATCAGCTGCGCATTGCCAATCGTGACAACACTGGCGAGTTCAACCTCAACGGTGGCATCGTCAATGTTGGCACCATCCTCGACATCGGAAACACAGGTGGCCTCACCGCTGCCGGCACAGGCACACTGAACATGAACGACGGTGAACTCAACGTCGGCAGCCGCACAGCAGGCGCACTCAAGGTGGGCAATGCAAACTCCACTTTCGCCACCTCCGTCGCGAACCTTCTAGGAGGCACCACCACGGTCAGTGGAGGCATCTATGTCGCGGCCCTGGGGGCCGACTCCAGCGGCACCCTGAACATCGGCGACGGCACATCCACTCCCACCGTCATCAATACCGGAAGCAACGTGGAAGTCGGGAGCCAGGGCACGGGCATCACCACTCTGAAAAGTGGAAACCTGTATCAGGAATCTGCCAACTTGGTCATCGGTCAGGCAACCACGGGCAATGGCACCGTGAACGTCGAAGGCGGTAAATGGTGGCTAGGGTTCAACGGCAGCACGCAAGCCAGCAACAACGTCAGCGACCTCAACTTCAACAACGGCATCTCCGAGCTCAATGTCTCGGGCGGTGAAATGCAGGTCGCACGCCACGTCAACCTCCACTCCAACGCCGATCCCTCGCAAATGACCACGGTCAACCTGACCGGAGGATCGTTCCTCGTCGGCGGAAATGTGGTCACCCGGGCTGGCACCACGACCTTCAATATTGGAGGTGATGCCACAGTCAACGTCACCGGCAACTTCAACTTCAATTTGGGCGCCGGCAGTCTCAACGTCGACGGCGGCGCGGCCGACATCCACATCGGGGGAAATTTCCTCCTCAACGGTGGTCGCGAACTCCAGTTCACTCCCGCCCTGTCCACCGGCTTCAGCACCATCGTTGCTGACGGCACCGTGACTCTGGGGGGCACCGGTTTGTTCGATTGGACCAACCTCACCAGCGCATTCATCTTCGGAGATGTGATGCTCATTGATCAAACCACCTCAAGCAATCCTGCCGCCTCCCCCTTCTCCAACTGGGCCGAAGGCGACATCGTCAACACCTTCGGCATCAACGACGCCTACAAGATCAGCTACCTCGGCTTTGACGGTCTCGGAAATGACGTGGTCCTTCTTGCGGTCCCCGAACCTTCACGAGGCACCCTCGCTCTCTTCGCTTTCTCCAGCCTCCTTTTTGTCCGTCGCCGACGCTGATCACGCTCCGCACTCTGCGTAACGGCCTTCAGAGCATCTTCTCGGGGTCATTGGCGCCTCTCTTTCTTGCACGAGCCCGTCCCCTCGCCACGTTGATCGTCTGTGGATTGGGAATCACCGAAGCTCTTGCTCTTTGCGCTGCCTGCTGTGGCGCTCTTGCTCTGGATTGAGAGCCAGTCGGTCCATCCCATGTCCGGGGGGCGCAAACGCGCCCTGCTGATCGTCCGCGCCCTCGGGGTCATCCTTGCCCTTGCGGCCTTGGCCGGGCCTGCCCGCATCACCCAGACCCGGCAGCAGGCCCTCGCCTACGCCATCGATTCCAGTCAGAGCATCGGCAGTCAAAGCCTGACCAGCGCCCTTTCGGAGGTCCAGCGCCTCCGCTCCGATCTCGGCAGCTCCGTCCAGGAAGTCGTCACCCGCTTCGGAGCCAAGGCCGAGGTCCTCCCCACGGACGCAGAACTCACCTCGGGGCCCGACACCCGCGCCTGGATGGAGAAAAACGGCACCGAGTCGAACTACGCCTCCGCCATCGAGCTCGCCCGCTCCCTCTTTCCTGCCGGCACCAGCCGCGGCATCCTCCTCGTCGGAGACGGTCACGAGACGCAGGGCAATCTCATCCAAGCCGCGCGCGAAGCCGCCGTCGCAGGCGTCCGCATCCATGTCCTCCCCGTCGCCGGAGACAAGCAACCCGACGCCCGCGTTCTCGACCTCACCCCCAGCCGCTCGCGACTCAACGAGGGTTCCTCGCTCAAACTCACCGCCCAGATCCAGTCCACCCTCACGGCCAAGGCCACCCTCAAGCTCTTCGAAAACGGCGTCGAGGTGGACCGCCGCCAGCTCGACCTCACCGAGGGTGCCACCTTCGACGAGGTCTTCGAACGCACCCCACCCACCCGAAACATCTACAAGTACCGCGCCGTCCTCGACGAGATCCCCGGCGACTCGATACCCGCGAACAACAGCGCCCTCACCCTCGTCGATGTCCGAGGCCGGCTCCGCCTCCTCTACATCGAGGGCGAGCCCGCCGAGGCCCGCTACCTCATGCAGGCCATGGACAAGGAGGGCATCCAGCTCGAACTCCGCCAGGCCGGAGCCATCCCCGCCTCCCTCGACGAGCTCGGCGGCTACGACGGCATCATCCTCTCCGACATCCCCGCCCATCAGGTCGGCGAAAAAGCCATGGCCGCCATGCGCGACTACGTGGACAAGCTCGGCGGTGGCCTCATCATGCTCGGCGGCCCCCAGAGCTTCGGCGTCGGCGGTTACTACCGCACCCCCATTGAGGACATCCTTCCCGTTCGGCTCAAATCTCCCGACGAGGAGGAAAAGCAATCCGCCGCCCTCGCGCTCGTCATCGACCGCTCCGGCTCCATGGCCGGGGAAAAACTCGAGATGGCCAAAAGCGCCGCCATTGCCACCGCCGAGGTGCTCGGCCGCAGCGACTTCCTCGGCGTTTACGCCTTCGACTCCGAGGCCCACGTCGTCGCCCCCATGACGCGACTCACTTCGACCACCGCCGTCACCGGCCAGATCGCCTCCGTCGCTTCTGGAGGTGGCACCAACCTGCAGCCCGCCTTTGAGCAGGCCCGCACCGCCCTCCAGCGCGTGAAGGCCAAGGTGAAGCACATGATCGTCCTCACCGATGGCCAGACCGCCGGGGGCGGTTACGAGACCATGGCCACCCAGTGCCGGAGCGAGGGCATCACCATCTCCACCGTCTCCATCGGTCAGGGCTCCCACGTCGCCCTCTTGCAGGCCATCGCCGCCGCAGGCGGAGGCCAGAGCTACACCACCACCGATGCCAGCGCCATCACCCGCATCTTCACTCAGGACACCCTCATGCACACCGGACGCATGATCCGCGAGGAGCCCTTCGAGCCCCGCCTGGTCGA
>CAXBNA010000123.1:0-18572 GCA_963976915.1 uncultured Verrucomicrobiales bacterium | reverse complement strand
CGGAGGAGGAGTGGATGTGGGCTTCGCAGCTTTTGACGAGGGCCTGAGGATTGCGGGGTGGGACAACCTGGTCCGGGTCGTCGAGAACGCGGGCTGTGTCGCCGATGTCGGTGGCGATGACGGGGATGGCGCTGGCCATGGCCTCGCCGATGACGTTGGGGAAACCTTCACCAAACGCGGAAGTGGAAATGGCGAGGTCGAGAGCGGCGGTGAGACGGGGGAGATCGTGGCGCTCGCCGAGGAAGTGGATTTGAGACTGGGTGCCGGGTTGTTTTTTGAAGAAGTCGGCGAAGGCGGGGTCGTCCTTGGTCATTCCTGTGCCAGCGAACAGAAAATGAACGTTGGGGTGGTTGCGGCAGAGGGAGGCGGCAGCGGCGAGGGCGGTGGCGTGGTCCTTCATCGCCGCATTGCGTCCGATGCGGCCAATGAGGAAGGCGTCCTCGGGGAGGAAGAGTTCGCGTCGGATCTGAATACGGGCTTCAGGGTTTGGTTGAAAGCGGGAAGTGTCGAAGCCGTTGGGGACGAGTTGGGTCTTGGAATCGTCGTAGCCGATGGCTTCGTGCTGTTCGGCGCTGAGGTGGGAGTTGTAGATGATGGATTGCGGGCGGCGCTTGGAAAGTCGGGCGAGAAGGCGGATGACGAAGGCGGAGCCGCGTTTTTCGAGGTCGAGCGAGTAGAGCGTTTGGCGGATGTTCCAGAGGAGGGGGACGGATCTGAGCGTGCCGCGCTGGACGAGTGTGGCGGCGAGGTTGCCGTGGTACATCCAACCGATGAGGGCGTGGGGCTGAAGTGTGGAAGCGATCTTCCACAGACGCCACAGTGCGAGGATCGAGGGCTTGCCGGGCTTAATGCCAAGGTCGTGGACGTCAACGCCCGCAGCCCGGAGTTCGTCGACGTATTTTCCGCCTGAGGCGAGGGAAGCCACGGTGCAACGAAGGCTTTCGGATTGAAGGCGGGTGACGATCTGAGCGAGCATGGTCTCGGCACCTCCGGAACCGAGGCCTGTGGTGACAAAGAGAAGGCGCTTTGGGTCGGTGGACGTCATTTTAAGGGAAGCCAGTGAATGAGGGCGCTGGCCGTGCGCTGCACCATGAGGTCGGTGGTGAAGTTGTCTTCGATGCGCTTGCGCGCGGATTGGCTCAACTCGGAGCGTTTGTCTCTGGAGAGCTGAAGCAGGTGGAGAATGCCTGCAGCGAGCGTATCGGGATCACCTGGCTGACAAGTCCATCCGCTGTCTCCGATCAGCAAGGCTGAATCGCCGACGGCGGTGGCGACGCAGGGAATGCCGCAGGCCATGGCTTCGCCGATGACGTTGGAGAAGCCTTCGCCGAACGAGGACGACGAAACGAGCGTGGTGAGGACAGGGTAGACGTTTTCCAAGTCCTGCTGTGGGGGGAGCCATCGAAGCTTGTCAGAAAGGCCCAGTTTTTCGGCGAGACCGGTTAGCTCGGCCAGGTAGGCTTCCGGACCGTGGCCCATCACGACAAATCGGACGTTGGGAGAATCTGCCGCAACACGAGCCGCCGCTTGAAGGAAAGTGGGGTGGTCCTTCATGGGGTTTAGGCGGCCGATGATGCCGACGACGGAATGGCGGTCGTCAAATCCCCACGCTTTCCTAATGGATTGGGCCATGGCTGATGGTGCGAATCGAGACACATCGATGCCATTGGGAATCACACGAAAGTCCTCGTCGTCCATGGGGTAACCTTGTTCCCGATACCATTGGCGACCGGCGTGAGAATTCGAGATCAGGCCGCGTGCGGTCGAACTGAGTTTGACATTCAGTCGGAAGGCCAGCTTGCCAAGGATGCCCCATTGATGGGCGTCGGACTGTGAGTCGCGAATTCCCCAGACGATGGTGGGCCTCCTGCAAAAGGGACGTGTCAGCGAGGCCATCAGGTTGGCCTCGGCGAGGTAGCTGTGGACGAGGTCGGGCCGGATGCGGCGCAGCGTGCCGACGAGGCGGAGGAAGAAGCCCGCCAGATCCCACCGGTGTCCTTTTTCAATGCAATGGACGGGAATGCCAGCGTTCTCGAGTTCGCAACGCAGAGGACCGCCATAGAAGCAGACGACGTGGACATTGAAGTCGCCACGAGCGGCAAGCCCGCATGCGAGGATGGCGAGTTGGCGCTGGGCACCGCCGTAGCCGAGATCACGAATGAGGAAGGCCAGCGTGGGGCGCATGGGGAATCGGGGTTCGGGGGTGATGCAGGCGAAGGGCGAGTCGGCCGGGGAAGGCCACTTGGGCGGCGACGGCGAATGCCATGAAGTAGTGGGGCATTTCGACCAGAATCTGGCTGCAGGGCACGAAGAGCCAGATCGGAATCAGACAGAACATTCCACGCAGGCCTGAGAGAAGCGACTTGAGTGTGACCAACAGAAGCAAGCCAACAAAAGTCAGCATCCCAGCGAGTCCAAGATCCAGCCAGATGGCGACAACTTGGTTGTGGGGTTGCCAACGACTCGTGCCGGATAGCGTACCATGACCAAAGACGGGTTCTTGTTTGACGGCCTCCCAGCCATCGTGAAGATCCTTGGCCCGCTCGGGCGATCCAATTTTCTCGAAGTCCAGTTCGAGGATGGCACGCATCCGCCCTTCGGTGTTTTCGTTTTTTTGGACGCCGGTGTCTGCGGACTGAGACACCATGAACACCACGCCACCGCCCAACAGGGGTAGTGCAATGACAGAAATGAGGAGAAGTCCGGTGAAGTGCTTTCGGAGATTGGCGGCGAGGTAAGCCGCGACGAGAACTGCAAAGATGGCGGTGCCGCTTCGGCTGAGGGTCAGGACAATGGCTGGAGTAGCGACGGCGGTGAGGGCGAGGTTCCACCAGAACTTGGGGTTCAGCGTGAAGAGAATGCCGAACATCATGCAGCAGAGGATGGGTGCGTCGTTTGGATCGTCCGACATCCCGGACATGCGTCCCGGAATACGGGTAAAGGAGGCAAAGCCAAGCCATTCGTAGTAGATCGAAAGTGTGGCGAGGAGGATCGCGGCGCCTGCGACCCAAATGGCAACCCGCTGGCCGTTGGCTGCGCTCAAGACAAACACGGCCATGGCTGAGACGAGAAGGTTCGAGAGCAAAATGGTCACGAGAACGCTGTGATCGATGAGGTGGTTGAGATTGAACCGCTGGAGAAACGCCGCATCCGCGACACGCATGAGTGGAACAGCAAGCAGTAGGAGCGCAGGAATGCAGAACGAGGGCCTCTTCAGCATCGTCAGCGTGCCACAGGCAAAAAGTAGGAGCAGCGTGTAGTCTCGTGGTTTGATGGGCAGCTTCCCGTGATCGTGCGCCCAAATAATCGCCCGAGTCATGTGTGGAACAAGCAAGAGCACGGCCATCACGATTAAGGCGCGTCCGATCCAATCTGGGACCGGTGGGGCCATGTTTGGATGTCGCAGCGACTGAGGTGCAGAGGGAATCACGCGTTGGTGGCTCCTTTCTCGCTTGCTGCAACCCGTTGATGAATGAGCCTAAACACGTAAACCCCGCCGGTGAGCGACACAAGAAAGTGCACACACACGGTGGACAGTGCGATGCCTGCCGCACCCATGAACTGCATGAAGAACGCATTGAATGCAATGTTGAGACCGAGAGCGGTGACGGACATCCCGAGAATGAATCGCGAAGCGCTGAGGGAGACGATCACTCGCGAGAGCAGCCCCCCAAGGATGTAGAAAGGAATTTGAAGTGCTGCGAAACGCAGCACTCGGGCGACGCGATCGGTGTCATCTGCGCCGAATTCGCCGCGTTCGAACAGTATCTGGACCACCCAGGGAGCGAAGAGGAGTAGCCCAAGCATGGCTGGCAGTGCGGCTCCCACAATGAGTCCAGCCGACTGAAGGAGCTGCCTTTTCAGTCCGGTCCAGTCTTCTTTGGCGGCTGCTTCAGAGAAGTAGGGGAAGAGCACATCGCAGGCCGGTCCCGCTGTGAGTGCGAGAATGATGCTGCAAATCTTCTCGGTGTAGCTCAAGACGGCCACGCTACCGGGCTCGAGCCAAGCGGCCATCGCTTGATCGACAACGACGGCGCTGCTAAACACGACGCCTGCCATCAGAAAGGGCCCTGCGCGCCGGATCATGCCTTGGATCGAAGGTTCCCAAAGGTGGAAGACACGCCGTGGGACAGCCTGGTCTTGGTGGATCACGCGGCGCAATGAAATCATGAGAAGGAGTAGATGCGCCGCCGCACCCCAGACCGTACCCATGACAAGGTGATCGACCGTGGCGTCAGGTCCGGCCCAGACCAGCGCGAGGATGATCCCGGCAGGGACGAGCATTGGCGCGGCTGACGAGACAGCGAATCGTTTGTCGGCCCGAAGCCAGATGGCCAGCTGATGGGAGAGTCCGAAAAAGACGAGGAAAGGCGTCAGTTGCCGAAGAAGCCGGGTGGCCAAGGCTTGTTTCTCCGGACTGAATCCAGTGGTTGTGCCGTGAATGATCGATGGTGCCAAGGTCCATGTCAGGCCTGCGGCAAGGACGAGACAGCCGAGTTGGATGAGGCCGGCTTGGACGCCGAATCGATTGGCTCTAGAGGGGGTGGTGCGATGCTTGAGGCTGGCGTAGGTGGGAAGAAATGCCTCAGGTAGGCCTCCGCCCAGCACCGTGGCTCCGAAAGCGAGGAAGGTGAACGCCAGCATGAAGGCATCGAGCGAGTCCGCCGTGCCAAAGTGTTGGGCAACGGTCGCATCTTTCAGGAACGAGACGCCTTTCGCGACGACCGTAAGCATGGCCACGGTCATGAACCCTGACAGCACCCGTGAGCCTGAACCGTGCGCGATAAAGCGACGGGCGTGGGAGGCGAGTGAAAGAGCATGGGATCGCATGTCTGATAATTATAGTTTTTATATTTTAGATAAGCAAATAATCTCTAGCCTGTCGATAATCTCAGCAGCGATTCGGTGCATGGTCCGAGTCTGCCGGGTCCGAATGCCAGCGACTGAGGTTGGGATGACCAGATGAATGCGCACGCATTAGGCGTTGCTGGCATTACTTTAGTTAAGTTATCTTAATTATTCAGAGAGTTTTAACCTCATAAGATCCCGAAAAAACCGGATCTAAACTTGACCGGTTTCCTGAACTGTCGTTTAAATTGGGTTATTACTGGATTAAAACAGGATGGCACGCCCCTCCAACAACTTTGAATCACTCACTCTGTCCATCGCGATCACTCCCCAGATCAAGATGTACCTCGAGGATCTCACCCTCAAAGGAACCTTCGGTTCCAGTGCGGGCGAGGCTGCGCGGGTGATTCTTGGAAGGGCGATCGATGACATGCTGAATAGTCACGCTTTGAAAGAGCGCCAGTTCAAGCTCGAGGACGGCAAAGTTGTTTGCGCGTCCGATTAGCCCCTCTCTCCCATTTCCGCCTCCTCCCGAACCCGTCCGATAGCTCTGCACCTCCCGATGACCACCCAACTCGATCACAACACTGAAACCATGGTCTTCCAGACGCTCGTGGATGTTGAACTCTCTGACACGGATCGCGGTCGACGCGGCCATTGGAAGTCCGAGACGCGGTTGGAGATGCTGGCGCATGAGCTGGTGCGCTACGATCCAGCGCTCGCAAGCTTGCTCGTTGAGGCGGGTCGTCAAAAATTGGGCGCTTGAATGGCGTGTTCGATTGCTGAACGAGGCTGGACCATCCTCTGATTCCCGGCTTTAGTTTCCACTGTCATTGACAGTGTCGAAACCCGCATGAGCCGCTCCGACGAACCTCTCCCACCAACTGGCGAAGCCATCGGGTCTCGACGCCCGGAGAGTCCTCCACCGCAGCGCGGCAGCTTGGGTGCGCGCTGGCTTCCCCCGGAATCCGAAGATCTTCGAGAGGCAATCCCCGGTTACGAGATCCACTCTCTCATCGGTCATGGAGGAATGGGTGCGGTGTACCTGGGATCTCAGCGGAGCCTCTCTAGAAAGGTCGCGATCAAGATTCTTCCTCCCGACGTGGAGCGGGAGTCTCCGGGCTACATTGAGCGGTTTCGCAACGAGGCACGCTTGATGGCGAGCGTGTCGCATCCCTGCATCATCACGGTCTATGACTTTGGTCAAACGGAGGATGGACTGTTGTACTTCGTGATGGAGTTCATTGAAGGCATGGACATCCTGCAGATGATCCGAGCCAGCCCTGGCCGACGTCTTGCGCCCTCTTCCGCCAGGGACATCGCGATTCACGTCTGTGACGCGCTTGGGTGTGCCCACGCCAAGGGGGTCATCCATCGAGACATCAAGCCGGCCAACGTCCTGATCGATCACGATGGGCATGTGAAGGTGGCCGATTTCGGCCTGGCCAAATGGAGTTCGCCTGAGCTGAGCGCGCATCTCACGCTGTCCGGGGCGGCGGTGGGGACGCCGGGCTACATTGCTCCAGAGGCACTGCTGGAGGGTGCAAGTGTGGACCACCGTGCGGATCTGTATGCCGTGGGTGCGATGCTTTTTCAGATGCTGACCGGGAGACCTCCACAAGGCTGGCTTCAGGATCCGTCGAGTGATGTTCCGGGCCTAAGCCCTGAGTTCGATCAGATTCTGAGGAGAGCCTTGGAGTCGAACCCTGACCTCCGCCATCAATCGGCGAGCGAACTGCGTATGGAACTGGCTGCGATTCGCGAGCCGTCCAGCGGGACGGGCATCGACACCAATGCGGAGACGGTATGGGTCGCACGAGCCGCTTCTTCTGCGGGCGAGATCCGTCCGCAGATGTCGCTTTTGCCTTGGGTTGCGGGATTCGTTGTCGCGGTTGCGGCCGCCGCGGTGGTCTGGTGGTTCGGTGGGCGAAACGAGGCTGATCCGGTCAGGAAAGTGCCTCATATTGAGTCGGTTGCGACACCTGGTCCGCTCACCGCTCCGCGTCGCCGGGTCGAGGGCGAGACGCTCGGGACTCCTCCTCTCTCACCGCCTCCCAGACGTGTGGAGGACTGACGGCAAGTCATTCAAAAAGTGTCCAAGAGGTAGAACTCGCATTTGCCGACGCTGCATTTTGAGCCATGCTCTGGCGATATGGCATCCATCACTACGGAAGAACTCCTCGCCCACGCACAGTGGCTTGAGAGTGGCGGCAAACTGGGCAAAAAGATCGACGAGACCGGAATGAACTTGGCGGGGGCGATCTTGAACGATTTGAATCTCGCGAAAGTGCAATTGGTGGGGACGACGCTGACGAAAGCCAATCTTGCGGGTACCAATCTCTCCAACGGTGACTTCAGTGGGGCCAACTTGGACGGTGCGAATTTGTCAGGAGCGGACCTGACGAGCGCCGATTTGGGGGGCGTTTCGATGCGTCATGCAAATCTCAGTGGAGCCTGCCTGCGGGGTGCGGATCTCTCGGGTGCCAATTTGAGTGGGGCCAATTTGACCAACACGGATTTTACCGATGCGGATCTCATTGCGGCGAATCTGACGGGAGCCACTCAGGAAGGCATGATCATTGCCGGGGCCAAGTTGAACGACACGCAAGGCTTGGTGGGCTGAATTTCCTGCTCGACAGACCCATCGCTGCCATCACGTAATGGGAGTGATGAACCCATGTGTCCGTTTTGCAATCTTTGGGCTGCCTCTGGCAGCGTTCGCGTTGTCGAGTGTCCGAGCGGAGCCGCCGCCGGATGATGGCAAGCTGAGGATCGTGATCTTTGGTGCCCACCCGGATGATGCGGAGTACAAGGGCGGCGGTTCGGCCATCAAGTGGGCGAAGCAGGGGCACCATGTGAAATTGGTGTCGGTGACCAACGGAGACATTGGCCATTGGCGCAATGCAGGGGGCGAGTTGGCCCAACGTAGAACGGCAGAGGTCAAGGCATGCGCGGAGAAGTGGGGCACCACCTCGCAAGTCCTCGACATTCACGATGGGGAGTTGCTGCCGACATTGGAGAATCGGAAGCAGATCACCAGGGTCATCCGCGAGTGGAAGGCCGATGTGGTCATCGCTCATCGCCCGTGGGACTACCACCCGGACCACCGGTATGTCGGCGTGCTGGTGCAGGATGCGGCGTTCATGGTCACGGTGCCGTTTTTTTGTCCGGATGTGCCAGCGCTGAAAAAGAATCCGGTGTTCATGTACTCCAGCGACGGGTTTCAAAACCCGTATCCGTTTGCCCCAACCATCGCCGTGGCTTTGGAAGAAGACGTGATGGAACTGAAGGTGCAGGGCATTCATGAGCTCACGTCCCAAGCCTACGAGGGGGGAGCCAATGGAAGCGCGGAGCACGTGGAGAAAGTCGTGCCGCCAGAGGAGGATGAGGAGGCTCGCAAAAACTGGCTGCGTCGGCGGTGGCAAGGTCGTCAGAGCGGAGAGGCCCAGCGCTATCGCGACACGCTGGTCCAGTGGTACGGCGAGGAGAGGGGCCGGGCGGTACGTTTTGCGGAGACTTTCGAGCTGTGTGAATACGGAGGCAAGCCGACGGAGGGAGAACTGAGGCGCTTGTTTCCCTTTTTCGAGTGACTCGTCGCCGGGGGGGCAGGGGAGCGTTTTGAGCATTGGTGCGGAAGGGGGAGATGATGTATGGATGCGGAGCGTTCGAGAATGGACGTGAGATTGTATGAACAAGCTTTTGAAATGGTTTTTGATCCTGGCAGGGGTTGGCGTGGTGCTGATCGGCTTGGCGGTGGCGGGTGCGACGTGGTGGGTGCGCGGCTGGCTGGGCAAGGACGTTTGGGTGACGCAGGCTGAAGCAGCGTGGAACTGCCGCGCAGAGATCGGCGCGGTGGAGGTGGATCTGTTTTCCCGACCCGCACGCGTGAAGTTGATGGAGGTGCGGCTGGGGGTGCGGGATGAATGGGTGGGAGTGCCACCAGGGAAGCGTCCGCCGATGGCGGAGAAAGGACCGTCTGCGATCTACGTGCCCGAGGCGGTCATGATGGTGAAGCTGGAGGATCTTCTGGAGCGGCGGCTGAATGTGCAGGATCTGAAATTCATTCGACCAGAGGTGCGGGAGCTGACGGATGCGGCGGGACGGAGTTCACTCGCGGATCTGTTTCAGCGGCCACCCGTGCTGACTGAGGCGGTCCCATCGGCCATTCCGGTGGATCCGCAGCAACTGAGTGATGTCCCAGTTCCCGCAGCGGTGCCGATGCAGGCCCCTCCAGCGGACTCGTTGCCGAGGGCGATCCCGGTGAGCGAGGAGGAATTGATCGCGGGCGGTGAGACAACGGAAGAGGTCGGTGCGAAGTCGGGTTCTTTGGCTTGGGCGATCGAGCAGGGGTCGATCGAGGGTGGGTTGCTGGAGATCGACAACGGCGAGGTGCAAGTGCGGCTGACAGGGCTCAATTTTGCGATCAGCGAGATCGACATCGATCCACGAAATCTGCTCGACCACAATCGGGTGATCGCCTCGATCACATCTCGAGTGGAGGTGGATGGACTGGCGCGTGTGGGTAGTGGGAAACGGCAGGTGCGAATCGCTGATCTTCAGGTCGATGGCACGGCGAGCATGATGCCGCTGGATGAATACGGCCGATGGAATCCAGTGACGAATTTGGAGTTGGTGCTGGCGAAGGGATCGCAGGTGGCGGGATTCATGACGATCGGTGAGGCGGCAGGGGCGGAGCTGGGGAAACTTGAGAAGTACGGAATCAATTTGCGCGATGTGCCGGTGGGAGGGCCGCTACAGGAGGACGCGCTGGTGCGCTGCCAGTTTGCGGCAAACCAATTCACGATGGCTGAGGTTCTGGTGCTGGCTTTCCCTGAGTATGAGCTGGCAATGGAGCCCGGCAGTTGGCTGAACACGGCGCAGGATGCGCACGACATGCGCTTGCGGCTGAGCTGTGAGCCAGTGCTGCAGGATCGAATTCAGCGCGGGGTGGCGGAGGCAAAGCTGGGAGACAGCATCGCGAGTGCGGTGGTGAAGGCCCTGGCCGACGACCGCGGGCGGATGACCTTCGACATTCATTCAAGCGGATCGCTTTCGGACCCGAAGGTGAGACCATCGGTGGAACGGGTGTTGGGGAATTTGCTGCGGGGGCGAGGCTTGGGTGACTTGCTCCAGGGACTGCTGAATAAGTTTTGACATGACGACGAAGAGGAAGGTGAGAAAGGCAGTGATTCCGGCGGCGGGATTTGGAACCAGATTTCTGCCCATTGCGAAATCCGTTCCAAAAGAGATGCTGCCGCTGGTGGACAAACCGGTCATCCAGTGGGTGGTGGAAGAGGCGGTTGAGTCTGGCATTACGGACATTTTGCTGGTGATCAGCCGTTCGAAGCGATCCATCGAAGAGCACTTCAATTCCGTGCCAGAATTGGAATCCCAATTGGAAGCCAAGGGCAGGATCGACGACCTGAAGGAACTGCGGCGCTTGCAGTCGATGGCAAAGATCCACTTTGTTTGGCAGCCTAGGATGGCGGGTCTCGGAGACGCCATTTTGCAGGCAAGGGAACATGTGGGCGATGAGCCTTTCGCAGTTCTTTTGGGCGATAGCGTGGTGACGTCAGATTCGGATCAGTCGGTGACGCGCCAGTTGGCGGATTTGGTGGAAACGCACGGAGGCTCGGCGGTCGCCTTGCAGGAGGTGCCGGAGGAGAAGGTGAGTCGGTATGGAATCGTGGGTGGTGAGGATCTGGGCAATGGGGTGATTCGGGCGAATTCGTTCATCGAGAAGCCGACGGTGGCGGAGGCCCCGTCGCGTTGGGCGGTGAGTGCGCGCTACGTGCTCTCGCCTTCGATTTTTGAGACCCTGGAACAGACTGCGGCGGGAAAAGGTGGAGAGCTTCAAATCACCGATGCGATGGCATCCCTGATGCGCGAAGAGCCATTGCATGGGCTGTTGTTTTCAGGCCGACGCCACGACATCGGAAACAAGCTGGATTTCATCAAGGCCAATCTCCATTTTGGACTTCAACATCCAGAAATCGGCGGGGCATTGCGGGCGTATGTGGAGTCGATTGCGCGCAATATTTAGTCGATGGTCATTAGCCCGCTGTGCAGTTGCATGGCTGGTGCTGGTCGCGGTTGCAGGGTGTGACGGCGAACGGGAGGCCGGATTGCGGGAGTTGGTGAACCGTGGCTATTCATTGTCACTGGAGGAATTTGGGCGAGCGGCAGAGGCCGGGGACGTTGAGGCCTTGCGGTTGTTTTTGCAGGCGGGTGTTCGCGCGGACGCGGTTGATGAAGCAGGCAATACGGCTTGGCTTCGAGCGGTGTCTGCGGGCAGCGATTCATCGGCGGCTTGGCTGTGGGACCACGGCGGAGTGGGCGGCGTGGTCTCGCTCGATGCTTGGAAGGCGGTGATTGAATCAAGGAGCGTGGCGACTTTGCGGCTGCTCTTGGAGAGATCGGGGCTTCCGATGCGTGTCGAGCTGGTGACCCAGGCGGTTCGATCCGGTTGGCTGGATGGGATGGAATTGCTGCTAGAGCAATGTGGAGCAGAGGATGATTTGGGCCCAGCGTTCTTGGAAAGTGTCCGCCTGCGGACGCTCGAAATGGCCTCTTTGCTGATTCAGGCCGGAGCGAGTTCCAATTCGGTGGATGATTCAACGGGGTGCACGGGCTTAATGATTGCGGCGAAGCAGGGGGACGCTCCCATGGTGAGGTTTTTGCTCGCCAACGGCGCGGACAGACTTGCGACGGATCACGATCACCGGATGGCGAAAGACCATGCTCAGGAGTCTGGGGCTATTTCCGTTGTAGAATTGCTCAGTGATCCCTAAAGACGACCTTCGTTGGGATGCGTCACTGGTTTGGAATCACGGGCGTTCCCGTCATTATCGGTGCAATCACTTGCGGGTAGTGGAGCATTTGTTCCAAGTGGATGCCGTACCGACTGCAAATGGCCTCTGCCTCCGAGGCTGGGTAGACCTCGTGATAGTAGACTTCACGCACTCCATACGAGCACAGCATCTGCATGCAGCTGGTGCAGGGCATGGTGGTGCAGGCGACGAGCTTCACATTCCCGCGTGTGAAAAGGCTGCAAAGGTTCACCTCGGCGTGGAGCATGTATTTTCGGCGCGAATCGCGGTCCTCCCAAAAATCGGGGTCGGCATTGTAGCCTGGGGCCAATCCGTTGTAGGCGGTCCCAATGACGCGGTTGTCAAAGTCAATCGCCACGGCCCCTACTTTGCGGAACGGATCTTCAGACCTTAGGCTGGCGACATGCGCCAGTGTCATGGCGTATTCAGGAATCGTGAGGCGCCGATTGGCTGAGGAGTCTTCCATAGACGGACAGGAAGCGACGCCTTCCCCGAGGCGCAAGGGCAGACTGAGTCAAAATACATTACTCAAACTAACACTGTTCACTTGAATATGTTGAGTTGTGTTGTTTGATCTGAGCGCATGAAATCTCACAATCCGCTGCCATCAAACCTCCGACTTCCTCAACTGATGCACCGGGTTCGGTCGCTATTTGTGCTGAAACCTGATGCACCCTTGAGGGGAAGCATTCTTTCGGCCGTTCCCCGGCGAGAAGATGTGCAACTGGAGTTTGATCTGGGGGTTGAGATGCATCGAAAATGACTGGGCGGTTGAGGCAATTCTTGCTGTGAGGGTCTCGGCACATTCGGCGTAATCGTCACAAAAAGATGTTTTTGGGATGGACAAGCCGCTGCCAAGTTGTTTTTATCACAAATCAGCCGAAGCTTTCCGACAACCCATCTCTGCATGAGTACTAAAGTCTCCCGACCCAAATCCCTACGCACCAGCCTACTTCTTGCCGCCACCGCCCTTTCTCTTTTTGGGGTTCAGGATGCTTTGGCACAATACGGTGCATCGCCCACTCAGACGGGTTTGTTTTTTGATGATCTGCGAGTTCGCAGCCAACAGCAGAAGGCAAGCGCTGGAGTTCGTGATGGAGAAGCAATTTACGATTACGAGCGAGGTGTTTATTTTGGCACGGACGAATCGACGATGGGAGCACGGAGCTCCTTGGCGAATGATCCGGCGCGAGAGATCGCTCAGCCTAGTGTCAGGAGTGGCAGTGCCTCATTCGCGGCCAGATCTGTGGGTGACTACACCAACTACGCGGGACAGTACACGACCCCGACAAGTTATTTCGCGCCGACCTATGTGTCTGATCCATTCCTCGCTGGTCGCCGGAATCTGAAGTTGGGTCCGGTGAATGTTGGCTTTGGTCTATATTCAGGTTTGGAATACAACGACAACATCAACCGTTCAAGTGGTGTGGTCACGTCAAAGACCGGTGATTTGGTGGCGACGAACATTCTTAACATCGACATGAATTATGCGGTGACTCAGAACAACACCTTGTCCCTGACCACCGCTCTCGGATTTGATCACTACTTCAACCACCCTGAGTTGGCCCCTTATGGCAATGGCAACTACATTCTGAATGTGCTACCAGGCAGTACGCTCGCGTTTGATATGCGAATTGGCCCCGTTTTTGTTACATTCTATGACCGCGTTTCGGTCCGTCCCGCAGTTCGGAATGATTTCGCTCTCAGTGCCAACCAGGTGTTTGGGGTGTTCCAAAATGACGCGGGGATGGCGGCTCAATGGCAAATCAATTCTGAACTCCAATTTGCGATCAACGTGCAGCGCTCAGACTCGCTGGCAATGGAAACCGCTCAAAACCGTTTTAGCCGTGTGATGCACTCAATCCATTCGTCTTTGACTTGGTCTCCTCACGGAACTTGGTCCTTAGGCCTCGAGGGCGGAGTTAGCTTTGTGAACTACAAGCAGAATTTCAACAATGACGGTGTGCTTAGCAACGTCTCGTTGGTATTTAATTCGCCGATTGGAGATTCGACTTCGATTAAAGCAATGTTTGGCCTCCAGAACTTTAACTTTGACGACCCTACAACGCCGCCGGGTCCAGCCTTTCCGAATGATTTCTCTGATCTGAGCGATTTTTACTACTCCATCACGATCAGCAATCAGATCAATTCCAGAATCAGTCATGCAATCAACTTTGGGCGTGAATCTGCCCTTAACCTTGTATCGAACTATGTGACTGCAGACTACGTCAATTACGGCATCTCGATTATTGCATGGAAGGGGGCCAAGTTGTCCATCAGCGCCTTTTTGGAAGATTCCAGCATGTCAGGCGGCAGTCTCCAGGAAGACCTCACTCAACGTGGTTTTGACATTTATTACAGCCACCAATTGTCGTCTCGAGTCCGGTTCGGTACGGGGTATCACTATGGTCGGACCGAGTCGAACCCAAGTGGTGCTGGCATTCCCCCTGGTGCACGTGACTTTGACCAACACGCATTCAACGTCGATGTCAGCTATGCCCTGTCGAAGAAGGCCAGTTTGATCTTTGGCTATCGTCATCTATCTACAGATGCTGCCAATTCGCTTCTTTCGTTCGACCAGAATCGCTACATCATGGCGCTCAACTACAATTTCTAAACACAGTTTGAGTTTAGGTGTCTGAAGAGGATGGCATTGCTGTCCTCTTCATTTTTGTCTCTAGCCCTCTCGTTAATCCATTATGAAAGCTATCCAATTGTTTAGCCTCCTCGATCTTTGCTCAAGATCCGGGTTATCAGGCACCGACGCCTCGGCGGACTCAAACGCAAGCGCCCTCCTCTTCTCCCTCAAACGTCATGGCGTCCGCAGCGCTCATGAATTCCATGGAGGCTTTGGACAACACGCTGCCCATTCAGCCGGGTGACATCATCAGTATGCGGATTGTGGAAGATCGTTCCGACCCAATCCAGATCCCGGTTGGCGCAACGGGTGAGGTTTACGCCCCCCATATTGGGCTCGTAAAGGCAGCCGGACGCACCAGTCGTGAGTTGGCTTTTGCCGTCAAGGCCGAGCTCGAGAAGAGCTACTACAAGCAGGCCACGGTCGTGGTTGCCATTGATCGCCGTCGGGAAGATGAAGGCCGCAACCTTCGGACGAGGTTCGAAGACTTGGAATTCTTCACCGTTTACGGGCAAGTGTTGCGCCAAGGGAAGTATGAGTTGCCTAGCGACGAGGACGTGACGATCAGCCAAGCCATTTTACGCGCGGGTGGATTTGCTCAGTTTGCAAATCCACAGAAGGTCAAACTCGTCCGGAAGACCCCCCAAGGGAACAAGACCATTCTGGTGAACTTGGACACCATCATGCGACGGGGGAACATGGACTACGACGTCTACTTGCGGAACAATGACGTGATCATTGTTGATGAAAAGAAGGTGAATTTCTGATGCCGGTGGCATTTCCGCCGCTTTGGGCGATCTTGCCAACGCAACCCGTGGTGAACTGACTTCAGATTCAACGTCGATAGCACACTACCCAACTCCGCCGCCGGAACGATTCGAGATTCGGTATCGGAGTTGACCAGTCTAAAATCAGATGGAACAGACCCTTACACTTCCCGGGCAGCTGAGCAATGCGCCCTCGTCCAATCTCAACCGCATTCATGAGACTTCGGCGAAGTTTCAGCGCTACAAGATCCTGCTCCGCCGTCGCTGGTGGTTCCTTCTGTTGACTGCAAGCATTGGAGTCTGCGTCCAAGCCCTCCGCATTACAGGGCAGCCCACAGAGTTTCGGTCCGTTGCCAAGCTCGTCGCCGGTGGCCGAATGGCCGTTCAAGGTTCTGAGATCAGTTGGAACGAACAACTGATCGACTTTTACGGGACAATCATTGAGACGGTGGAGAGCGCCGAGATGAAGCGTCGTGCCTTGGACCGTGTTCGCGCTCTCAATCCAGACCTTCGCGACAGTGAGGTGGAGATCCTCGTGGCACAGGCCAAGGGATCCGCCATTTTCAACGTGATCGCGACGGGAGCAAACCCTCGGTATACGCAGATCTTTTTGGATGCGCTTCTTGACGAGTTTGTGGCGTTCAGGCAGCAAATCCGAGAGCAGGCCTTGGGCAATGCGCTCACGGCGTTCGCTGAAAACGTGGTAAAACGGGAGAAAGCCCTTCAAGAGAGGCAGAATCTGCTGACCACCTTTCGCAAGGCCAACAACTTGGTGGTTCTGACAGCGGGAAATAACGAAGCGGCGGCATTCCTCTCGCAGCTCAAAGCGGATCGTGATCGTCTGATCACTGAAATGAATGACATTGGACTTGCTTTGGAGGATGTTGGAATTGCCCTGCAGAATCGTGAGCGTGCGGGAGCAGCGGCTGCTGGGACCGCGCTTCCGGCACCGGGATCACCGGTCAATGACGGTTCCCGTTCTCAAGTTCCGGGGTTGACCTCGACGGAGCGAGACTATTTGGAGACAAAGAAGGAGATCATCAGGCTCCGTGCCGACAAGGCAGAACTTTTGAAGTCGTTCCAAGATGCTCACCCAATGGTGCGCGAAATTGATGAGAAGATCGCCAAGGGGCAGGCCTTGCTGGACTTCTTCCAAGCGGAGATCTTGGATGAGCTTCGCTCTCAAGAAGCGGATTTGAGGCGTCGCATCAAGGTTCTCGACAGCCAGATTGAGGAGAAACAGAAGGAGGCCGTTGAGTTGGGGCAGAAGCTGGCCACGCACGAGCAGCTTGAGGAAGAGTACAAGGCCTCCAAGATTGCCTACGACAACATGTTTGAGAGGGTTCAGGACTTTCAAAACATGATCAACGTCCAGACGGACTACGTTGCGATTCAAGAGCGTGCGTCCACGGCGGTGGAGGACATTCAGGAATGGATCATGCCCATTGTCATGGGGCTGGCGATCGGTCTCGGTGCCGGTGTGGTGATTCTGCTGCTGTTCGACCGTCTGGATGACCGGATGAACTCCTTCAGTGAGTTTCAGGCGCTCTTCCCAGGAGAGTCGGTGCTGGGTCAGATTCCTGATCAGAGGCAGCTTGGTGATGTGGCGCTGCTGCGTCCGAATGATGACCGCCATCTTTACGCGGAAGCCTTCCGGAACATCCGTTCGTCGATTCTCTTCAAGAACTGGAATGGACGTCCGCCGAAGACGATTCTCCTCACCAGTGCGGTACCCAATGAAGGGAAGACGACGGTTACGGCCAACTTGGCCGTGACCATGGCTCTGGCCGGTGCTCGCGTGTTGCTTGCGGACTGCGACCTTCGTCGCGGCGGCGTGAGCGAATTGTTCAAGCTTCCTGTGACACCGGGTCTGTCGGAAGTGTTGCGTGGCACAACGCACTGGCGCGATGCGGTTCAGGAAACTGGGACGCGGAATCTCGACCTCCTGGCTCGTGGGGAAGTGTATGACCAGACTTCCGAGATGCTTCTTTCCCGGAAGGCCGAGGAGATCCTGCGTGAGCTTGGAGATGAGTACGATTACGTGATCTTCGACAGTGCTCCGGTGCTTGTGGCGGATGATACGGCCTCCTTTGCTCCGAAGTTGGACACCGTGCTCTTCGTGGTACGGATGTCTTCCACCATGGCGCGCCTCTCCGGCAAGGCTCTCGATCTCCTCTATGACCGCCAAGTCAATGTTGGCGGCGTGGTGCTTAACCGCTCGAGCTCGAACCTGAAAGAGTACACGTATTACAACTACGCGAGCTACTACTACGCACCCGCGAAGCCAACAAATCCGACGGCCGAGTCCTGATTTCGGTTCGTCCCCCTTTTTGAGCTGCAGGCGAGTTGCTTACTTGCCTGCAGCTTTTTTGGTTTTGGTGAACCGCGAGGAGACCATGAAGAGCACTCCGATGAGGATCATGAAGACGGAATAGAACTGGCCGTGGGTCATTCCCATGATGCCGTGGGCACCGGAGTCGGGCTGACGGACGCCCTCAAGAGCGATGCGAACAAGGGCGTAAAGGATGAAAAACAGACCGGACAGCACGCCGTGCGGGAGCCTGGGGTATTTGACCCGAAGAAAAAGCAGCAAGGCGCAGAGGAAGAGGCCTTCGCCGAAGGCTTCATAGAGTTGCGAGGGGTGCCGGGCGTGAAGAATGTGAGCCAACTCTTCGCGCCCTCCCCGGGTTTGCTCGAAAAACGCGATGATGTCAGGGCTGTGAACCGCGCCGGGCGGCAGCGGGACGTACTCTCCGCCTTGGCGGACGAAATCCTCGTGGTGCAGTTCGCCGGGGAACTTCATCGCCCAAGGGACGGTTGTGACCCGGCCAAATAGCTCACCGTTGATGAAGTTGGCGATGCGGCCGAGGAAGATGCCCATGGGGGCTCCGCAAACGAGTGTGTCCCCAATGCCCATCCACGAGATTTTGTGCCGTCGAGCATACCAGAGGCAAAACAGAGCCACGCCTGCGATGCCACCATGACTGGCCATGCCGCCTTGGTTGATCAGGAACAGCGACCAGGGTTCGTGGATGAAGTGGTCAAAGTCGTAGAGGAGCATGTAGCCGAGGCGACCGCCCAGGACGACGCCAAACAGGGCCACCAGTGTGATGAAGTCCGCCACTTGATCGGGGCGAATTTCGGACAGGTTCCGCTCTGCCAGCCAGAGCATGATGCGGTAGGTTAGGTAAAACCCGAGGACGTAGGCGAGTCCGTACCAATGGAGGGCGATGGAATCGCTGATCTTCAGCAGGTGCGGGCTGAGATCGTGAAGGTAATAGGCGACGGTTGGGATCGGCATGGTGGGAGCAAAGAGGTGCAACCCCGCACCTTGAGCGGCAAGTCAAACCTCTGACAGGGGCAAAATCCATCCACGGACCAGTTGAACGGCGGTTCATCCGCGTTACAGCACTGGCTGCCATGTCCATCATTTGTTGTTGTTGCATTTGTTGCTGTTGAGCTTCTTGTTCTTCAGCTAGTTGCTCTTGA
>CAXBNA010000122.1:0-18612 GCA_963976915.1 uncultured Verrucomicrobiales bacterium | reverse complement strand
CAATCCCGCCATCCACACTTGGGAGGTGAAGTAACAGGCGTTGCGGTCGCATTGACGGAGTAGGTCATTGGGCTACACTGGCCACATGATAACCGAACGGTTCCCTAAACTTGCCAAGCTTTCCCCGGCAGAGAAATGGCAGGTAATCATCGAGTTGGAAGACGCATTGATCGACGACGTCACCCTCGAAGAGCCGCTCAAGTCGGAACTATCCTCCCTTTTTGAGTCCCGAATGGCTGACTTCAGAGAGAACCCACAGTCAGCGATGTCTCTTGATGAAGCGAGGGAAAGGCTGAGGAATTGGAAAACAGGCAACAGCTCTGTCGATGCTTGATGTTACCGTCCTGTCAGGGGCGGGCGATGACCTGCTGACCCAGTATGTGTGGCTTGAAAACCGGCAAGATGGTTTGGGCAACAAGATGGACACTGACTTTCTCGAAGCCATGAATCTCCTGAGGCTGAATCCACACCTTGGGGCATTTTTTGACGCCCCGATTCGAAAATGAACCCTGCGGCGATGGGATCTCGGCATCTTCTACGTTCCAGAACCGACGAGAATCGTGGTCGTTGGCATTCAACACTTACGCCAAAGTCCGCGCGCCATTCGAGGCATGCTGGAGTCTCGCAAGCCTCAGTAAGACAGTGCCCGTCAGCATCGCTCCCCACTCTTTTTCCTCACCGGCTGCACCTATCTGATTGATCCGGTGGGATTCCCGCCTATCGACGGCAGTTCCCTCTCATGTCCGACACCGCCGTTTTCCGCACCATCCCCGTCCATGGCCTCACTCCCGAGGCGCTTCTCAAACTGAGCAAGGACATGAAACTCTCACTCTCCAGTGAGGACATGGTGGAAGTTCAGAAAATCTTCGACGAGGAGCAGCGCGACCCCACCGACGTCGAACTGGAAGTCATCGCCCAAACGTGGAGCGAGCACTGCAAGCACCGCATCTTCAACGCCGAGATCGCCCACGAACTGGATGGCGAGGCCGAGACGGTGAACAGCCTGTTCAAGACCTACATCTACAAGGCCACGAATCAGATTCTCGAGAGCAAGCCCGACTTCGTTCTCAGCGCCTTCGTCGATAACGCCGGCTTTGTGAAACTGGACGACAACCTCGCCGTCTGCCTCAAGGCCGAGACGCACAATCACCCCAGCGCCATCGAGCCCTACGCGGGAGCGAACACCGGCCTCGGCGGCGTCATCCGCGACATCCTCGGAGCCGGCAAGGGAGCCAAGCCCATCGCCTCGCTCGACGTGTTTTGCTTTGGACCACCCGACACGGCGGAGGAAGACATCAAGGCCGAGGACGTGATTCACCCGCTCGGCGTCATGCGTGGCGTCGTCCGCGGCGTGCGCGACTACGGCAACCGCATGGGCATCCCCACCGTCAACGGTGCGATCCAGTTCGACGACACCTTCATTTACAATCCCCTCGTCTTCTGCGGCACGATGGGTGTGATCCCCATCAAGGACATCGCCAAGGAGGTCAAGCCTGGCCAACTCCTCATCGCCGCCGGAGGCCGCACGGGCCGCGACGGGCTGAAGGGCGCCACGTTTTCCTCCGCCTCCCTCACCACCGACAGCCACGAGGAGGACCAAACCGCTGTTCAAATCGGCAATCCGATCGAAGAGAAAAAGGTCGCTGACTTCGTGCTCGCCGCTCGGGACGAGGGCCTCATTCAATTCATCACCGATTGTGGAGCCGGTGGCTTCAGCAGCGCAGCGGGTGAAATGCTCAGCGAGGTGGGCGGAGAAGTTTGGCTCGAAAACGCCCCCCTCAAGGAGCCCGGCCTCGAAAGCTGGCAGGTCTTCATCTCGGAATCTCAGGAGCGCATGGTCATGTCGGTCGAAGAGTCCGCCCTGCCCCGCCTCCGCGAACTCGCCGACATGTATCAGACTGAAACCTGCGTCCTCGCCAAGGCCGACGGCTCCAAGCGCCTCAAAGTCTGGCACCACGGCCAGGTCGTCTGCGATCTGAACGTCGAGAAGCTTCACGAAGCCCCGCGCCGCCACCTCAAGGCCAAGTGGAAGAGCCCGTCCACCACAGCCCCGGCAGTGCCCGTCACACCCGATTCCTGGACCGCCACGCTCAAGGTGCTGCTGGGTGATTTCTCCATCGTCTCCCGGGAGCCAATCATCCGCGAATACGATCACGAGGTGCAGGGCAACACGCTGCTCAAACCGCTCGCCGGAGCTGCGGGCGATGCTCCTCAGGACGGCTCGGTGATCGCCATCGATGGCAGCAAGCAAAAAGCCGCCCTCGCTTGCGCCCTCCTCCCTGAATGGGGCAAAACCGACCCTCATCTCATGGGCCGCGCCTGTGTGGATGAGTGCATCCGCCAACTCGTGGCCATGGGTTCCGACCCAGATCGCATTGCCATCCTCGACAACTTCTGCCACGGCAATCCCGACAATGAAAACGAGCTCGGCGCTCTCGTCGAGTGCACCAAAGGCATGTCCTCCGCCGCCGTCACCTACGGCGCGCCCTTCGTCTCCGGGAAGGACAGCTTTTACAACTACTTCATCACCGACGAAGGCCCCGTCTCCATCCCGGTCACGCTCCTCGTCAGCGGCTTCGGCATTCTGCCCGAAGGCACGCCCGTCGTCGGGGCCTCCCTCCGCCGGGCTGGCAGCAAGATTTGCCTTCTCGGAGCCACCACACCCGGCCTGCGCGGCTCGGTGCTCAACAAATGGGTCGAAAACGCAGGCACCAATGCCGGACCTGACTTTGACGAACAGACCGCCCTCGACAGCTACCGCCGCTACCACGATCTCGTGAAGAAGGGTGCCGTCCTCTCCGCCCACGACGTGGGCGAAGGCGGGCTCGCCGTCGCCCTCGCTGAGATGACCTTTTCCGGCAAAGGCGGCATCCGCGTCGATCTGAGTCGTGCCCCGACTCAGGGCCACGTCAACACCGCTGAACTCCTCTTTGGCGAAACTCCAGGACTCCTCCTCGTTGAGATCGCGCCCGAGCACCTCGACGCCGCCCGCGAAGCCGGACTCGTCGTCATCGGGGAGAGCACCAGCGAGCGCTGGCTGAACATCTCCAGCAGCATCCACACCCTCATCGACGCCTCCGTCACCGACCTCAAACCTATCTGGAAAAACGGTCTCACTCCCTTTTATTGATCGCTTGGCGAGAGTCTCGAATCGGCCTAGAATCTCCCCATGACCACCACCCACCTCAATCTCCCACGAGCGATTGACGCCAAGGCAGGCGATCACTTCCAGATCGTGCTCGATTGCGTCGCCGCCGAGGATGGACTGGTCGTGGAGGAAATGGCTGTCCGGGACGCATCCCCCGGCAGCAAGTCAAAGGCCGATAAATCCGCAGCAGTCGCGGCCTATCTCAAAAGATGGGGCGGCGCTCTGGCCCCGCTCACCAATGAGGAGGTGGATGACCTCCGCTATGAAGCCATCATGGAGAAACACTCCCAACACTTGAAATGAGACTGTTGGTGGATGTCAATGTCTTGCTGGATCACGCACTGGAACGTGAACCGGGGAATGGCCCCAGCTCCCTCCTCATCCACGTTTGCGGACAGGTACACGACGCCTATATTGCTTGGCATTCGCTCTCCATTTTTCACTACATCCTCAAGCGGAAGGGTCACACCGATGCCTCCGCCAGGGCCTGGATCCTGAGCGTGATGTCCTGGACTACCGTAGCCTCCACCACAAACGAGGATGCCGTCAGGGCAGCTTCCCTGCCGATACAAGACTTCGAGGACGCGATGCAAGCCGCATCCGCGAAATCTGCCTCGGCCGATTTCATCATCAGCCAAAACGATTCCGATTTCGTCAATTCCCCGGTCCCCTGTGTCACGCCCCGCGCCTTTCTCCAACAGTTCCATCCCGACCTTCTGCCCTGACCATGCCACACGCTCTCCTTCTCAAATTCCCCGGCACCAACTGCGACGCCGAGACCGCCCGTGCGCTGGAAGCAGCGGGTTTCTCTGCGGAGATCCTGCCCATCACACTCCTCGACCAAGCGGCACTGGATCGCTCCAAGCTCGTCGTTTTTTCGGGTGGCTTCAGCTATGGCGACTACGTCATGAGCGGTCGCATCGCTCAACTCATCGTGAAGCGGAAGCTGGATGACGCCCTCAAAACCTTTGTCCAAAACGGCGGCTACGCCCTCGGCATCTGCAATGGTTTTCAGATCCTCACCCAGCTCGACCTGCTCCCCAAGGGCAGCCTCATTCACAACACCTCCGGCCGCTTCATCTGCCGCTGGGCACCTCTCAAGAAAAACGCCAAAACCGACAGTCCCTACCTGCGCGGCCTGCCAGACGATTTCGAACTGCCCATCGCCCACGCCGAAGGCCGGCTCGTCACGGAAGACGGCGACGCTGCCGCCTACGTGAAGAACGGCTTGGCGGCCCTGTTTTACGGCGAGGATGTGAACGGCTCCTCCGAAGGCATTGCTGGCCTTCAGGACGAAACTGGGCGCGTTTTCGGCCTCATGCCTCATCCCGAGCGTTTCCTCACCAAGTCGCAGCATTACGATCCTGATTGGAAACATGATGACTCCGACTGGGGATGGGGCTACCACATGTTCAAGTCCGTCCACGACGCCATCGCCGCCTGATCTCCTCCCCATGTCCAAGCACACCTACAAACAAGCTGGCGTCGATATCCACGAAGCCGCCGCCCTCGTCGGCGACATCGGCACCCTTGTGAAACGCACGCAGCAGCGCCGGAAGCTCTGCAATCCCTTCGGCCTCTTCGCCGCCGCCTTCGATCTCAGTGACTACAAAAACCCGGTCATCATGACAGGTTGCGACGGTGTCGGCACCAAGATCGAGCTGCTGCTCAAATACGACATGCTCGAAGCCGCAGGCAAGGACCTCGTGGCGATGAACGTCAACGACATCCTCACCACGGGTGCCGATCCCATCATGTTCCTCGATTATGTCGGGATCCCACGCATCGACAAAGCCCAGATCACCCGACTCATCGCTGGCATGACCGAGTATCTGGAAGCCTGCGACTGCATCCTCGCCGGCGGCGAGACCGCCGAAATGCCCGGCATTGTCCCCGAAGGCATGGTCGAGCTCTCCGGCTTCGCCATTGGAGCCTGCGAGAAAGAAGACATGCTCGAACCCGCCAGCATCCAGTCTGGCGATGTCCTCATAGGCTGGCCGAGTGCGGGCTTCCACGCCAATGGCTTCAGCCTCGTTCGCCGCATCCTCGAGGCCGAGAAGGTCGCCCTCAGCGAGGATGAAATGCGCACCTTGCTGCACCCAACGCTCCTTTACCATGAGCCACCCAAGGCGCTCAAAACCGCAGGCGTCCGCCCCCGCGCCATGGCGCACATCACGGGCGGCGGGCTTCCCGAGAACCTCGGACGCATTTTCACCTCCCGCGGCCTCGGCGCAGCCCTGACGATTCCCGTCTGGGAAAACGAAGTCGTCCAGAAAGTCCTTCACCATGCGGATGCTTCCGATGCCTTCGACACCTTCAACATGGGCTTTGGCTGGGTGGCCATCGTCGCACCCGAAGATGCCGATAATGCCATCGCCACCGGCAGCGGCGCACGCGTCCTCGGTGAAATGAATGAATCCGGTGAAGTCACTGTTTCTGTCGGCCCTTAGAGTTGCACTTTCCCAAACCTCCCCCATTCTGGCTCCCCCTTCCCGACGCTGATGAGCGACCCCATCCGACACGAGTGCGGCATCGCAGTGATCCGCCTGAAAAAGCCACTCGCGTACTACCACGATCAGTACGACACGCCTCTGTACGGACTGGAGCGGATGTTCGGCCTCATGGCCAAGCAGCGAAACCGCGGTCAGGATGGGATGGGCATTGGCTGCTGCAAGCTGAACACGCCCCCCGGACAGCCCTACATGTTCCGGCTTCGCTCCACCAAGTCGGCCGAGCAGATCGCCGAGGTCCTCAAGGACCAGATGAAGCAGTTTCACCGGCAGGAACGGAAGTACAACAAGGAACACGAGGAGATGCGCCACGAGGAGGGCATCGAGTTCACCCAATTCAAAGACGATCCAGCCGCCGTCAAAGAGCACTTCGAACTCTCCGGCGAGATCCTTCTCGGTCACCTGAGGTACGGCACCTCCGGCGAGTTTGGCAAAGGCAGCCTCCACCCCTACATTCGCCGCAGCACCTGGCCCACTCGCAGTCTGATGGTGATGGGAAATTTCAACCTCACCAATACCGACGAGCTCAATCAAGTCATGATGAGCCGCGGCCAGCACCCGGTTTTCGGCACGGACACCCAGAGCGTCCTCGAAGAAATCGGCTTCCAGTTGGATGAGGCCCACACTCAGATCTATCGCGAACTCCGCGACTCCACGGACATTCCTGCCGACGAGATCCCAGACATCATCAGCGAGCGACTGGACGTCACCGACGTCATCGCCAAGGCCGCCCATCGCTGGGATGGTGGCTACACGATCGCGGGGGCCATCGGCAACGGCGATCTCTTCGTCATGCGGGATCCCAACGGCATCCGTCCCTGCCATTACTACGAAGACGATGAGGTCGTCGCCTTTGCCTCCGAGCGAGTGGCGCTCATGACCATTTTCGAAGTCGGCGAAGATCAGGTCCAGGAAATCCCTCCAGCGCACGTGGCGGTGATGAAGGCCAGCGGCAGCCTCACGGTCAAGCCCTTCATCAGTCCCCAAGAGTACAAGCCCTGCTCGTTCGAGAAGATCTACTTCTCCCGCGCCAACGACTCCGTCGTCTATGAAGAGCGCAAGGCCCTCGGCGGCCAGCTCGTCGCCCCTCTCGCAGAGCTGGTCGAGAACGACTGGGAGAGGACCGTCATCAGTTTCATCCCCAACACCGCCGAAACAGCCTACTACGGTTTCATGGACGGGCTTCGCGTTCATCGCCGCCAAGAGGTGTTTGATGAGGTCATCGCGATGCAGGAAAGCGGCACCTTCGACAAGCAAAAGCTCGAAGACCTGATCCTTCGGAACTGGCCACGATCCGAAAAGGTCGCCCACAAGGACATCAAGATGCGCACCTTCATCGCGCAGGAAGACGGGCGGGACAAGCTGGTCTCCTCCGTCTATGACATCACTTACGGAGTCGTGTCCAAGGAGGACAACCTCGTGGTCATCGATGACTCCATCGTCCGGGGCACCACCCTGCGCAAGAGTGTCCTCCGCATCCTCAGCCGTGCCAACCCCAAGCGCATCGTCGTCCTCTCCACTGCTCCGCAGATCCGGTACCCGGACTGTTACGGCATCGACATGGCGGAGATGAGCAAGTTCATCGCCTTCGAAGCCGCCATTGATCTCCTGAAGCAGCGCGGCATGCAGAGACACATTCAGGCCACCCACCGGATGGCACTCGAAGAACTCAAAAAGCCCGGTGGCGAGATGATCAACGTCGTCAAGCGGATCTACGAGCCCTTCACCGACCAGGAAATTTCCGACCGCATCGCCGAGATGATTTTCCCGCGCGACGTCCCTTGGCACGGTGAATTGAAAGTGATCTACCAAAGCATCGACTCACTCCACGCCGCCCTCGGCAAGGAATGTGGCGACTGGTATTTCAGTGGCAACTACCCCACCCACGGGGGCGTCAGGATCGTCAATCAAGCCTTCGTCAATTTCTGCGAGCGCAAAGGGGGACGGGCTTATACCTCGGCTCTCCCGATCCCGAGCTAAGCGGAGGGGAGACGGCATCTTCTGCCAAACCCTTGCACACACCGGGGAAAACCGCTATGGCTCCTGCCCCATGCTCGCAGAACTCGAAAAATTGAGAATCACCGCCCTAGCGGAACTCGACACCCTCACGGACGAAGCCGCCCTCGAAACCTTTCGAGTCGCCTACCTTGGCAAGAAGGGCAGCCTGACCGCGCTCAGCGCGGGCATGAAGGATGTGCCGCCCGACCAAAAGAAGGACGTGGGACAGGCGCTCAATGTCACTCGCACCGCCATCACGGATGGATTGACCGCCCGTCAAGAGGCCCTTCAGAACGCCAAGGACGCCACCGCCGTGGAAGGCATTGACGCCACGCTCCCCGGCCGCGTCGGCTCCGGCATCGGCACGCTTCACCCGCTCACGCAGATTCGCGATCACGCCCTCCGCGCCCTCCGCCGTCTCGGCTTCGTCCTGGCCGACGGCCCCGAGATTGAAACCGAGTGGCACTGCTTCGACGCCCTCAACACGCCTGAGGATCATCCGGCCCGCAACGAGAGCGACACCTTCTACATGCCCGACGGTCGCGTCCTCCGCACCCACACCTCCAGCGTGCAAATCCGCACCATGGAAGCCGCCAAGGAACTTCCCATCCGCATCATCGCCCCGGGTGCCGCGTATCGCCGTGACGAAATCGACGCCACCCACCTGAGCGTCTTCAATCAACTCGAAGGCCTCTTCGTCGCTGAGAAAGTCAGCTTGGCGGATCTCAAGGGTACCCTGGAATCCTTCTTTCAGGAAGTCTTCGGCCCCAAAACCGAGGTCCGTTTCCGCCCCCACTTCTTCCCCTTCACGGAACCCAGCTTCGAGATTGACATCAAACTCGAAGCCAAAGGCCGCGAAGCCAAATGGATTGAGATCGCTGGCTGCGGCATGGTCGATCCCGCCGTCTTCACCGAGGTCAGCCGGGTTCGTGGTGACACCCTTTTCGATCCCGAAAACGTCACCGGCTTCGCGTTCGGCCTCGGTCTCGACCGTCTCGCCATGATCCTCCACGGCATCACCGACATCCGCCACCTCATCGAAAACGACATCCGCTTCCTCAAGCAGTTCGCCTGACCTGAAAATGGGTTCGCTGTTGAAGACAGGATTTGCAGGATGGCTCGATCCGCGTCCGTCGCAGTTCCCAATCTTGAAACCCAGCTATCCTGTCAATCCCTTCCAAAACAAGGCCCCGCCACCATGAAAGTCTCCCTCAACTGGCTCCGCACCCACCTCGATCTCGGCACCCGCACCATCCCCGAACTGAGCGACCTCCTCACCTTCGCGGGCGTCGAAGTGGAAGGCATCGATGAAGTCGGTGTCGAGTCCGACCTCGTCGTGGTCGCCCAGGTGAAAGAGTCCGTCCCTCACCCCGATGCGGATCGCCTCAGCGTTTGCCAAGTGGACGACGGCAGCGGCTCTGCACGCCAGATCGTTTGCGGGGCCAAGAACTACAAAGTCGGCGACAAAGTCCCTCTGGCCCTCCCCGGAGCCACCTTGCCCGGCGGCTTCACCATCAAGGAAGGCAAGCTGCGCGGCGTCGCCTCCGGCGGCATGATGTGCAGCGCCAAAGAAATCGGCGTCGGCGAAAACTCCGACGGCCTCTGGATCCTCGATGCCGAACTCAAGATCGGAACGCCGCTCAAGGACATCGTCCCTTCGGATGTGGTCTTCGATCTCGAGATCACGCCGAATCGCCCAGATCTCCTCAGCCATCTCGGTCTCGCCCGCGAACTCGCCGCCCTCATCGACACGCCGCTGAAAGGCGCCCGAGAGGCCACCGCCTCCACCACCGCGACAACGCCCGCCGCCAGTGATCGCGTCCGGATTGACGACACTGCGGCTTGCCCGCTCTACACCGCCCGAATCGTGCGAGGCGTCAAGGTTGGCCCCAGCCCTGCCTGGCTTCAGGAGCGGCTCGAAAGCATCGGCCTTCGTCCCATCAACAATGTCGTCGATATCACCAACTTCATCTTGATGGAGGTCGGTCAGCCGCTCCACTCCTTCGACCTCGCCAAGCTCGACGGCGGCATCGTGGTCCGCCCCGCTGCTGAAGGAGAAAAGTTTCTCGCTCTCGACGAAACCACCTACGAACTGACACCCGACGATCTCGTCATCGCAGACAGCCAAAAGGCCGTCGCCATCGCAGGCGTCATGGGGGGTGAAGACACCGGCGTCACCGAGTCCACGACCGACCTTCTCCTCGAGGCCGCCTACTTCCACCCCACCCACGTTCGGCGCACCTCGCGCCGACTCGGCATTTACTCCGACTCCAGCTACCGCTTCGAGCGCGGCACCGATCCCCATCAGGTGCTGGGCGCTTCCGAAATGGCCATCAAGTTGATCCTCGAAATCGCTGGAGGCACCGCCGAAGACACCACCGTTGTTGCTGGAGAAGCCCCCATCATTGCCGGTGAAGTCGCCCTCGACGAGCCACGCACCCGCACCCTTCTCGGCATCCCGGATTACAAAGCTGAGGAAGGTCACGCCATCCTCGAAAAACTGGGTCTGACCAAGATCGCCACCTCCGACAGCGAATCCCGCTGGTCCATCCCCAGCTTCCGCCTGGATCTCCACCGCAGTGTCGATCTCGCCGAGGAGATCGCCCGCGTCATCGGTCTGGGCCGTGTCCAGTCGTCCACTTCTGCGGCCATCGTCCCGACCTCCGCTGCCGATCGCGTTTACGACCACGCCGCCGAGCTTCGACAAGCGCTCCGTCATCGCGGCCTGCACGAAGCTCAGACGCTTCGCCTCATTTCGGAAGCCCAGCTCGCCGACGTCCCCCAGAAGACCGAAGCCGCCACCGTGCGCAATCCCCTCAGCGAGGACCACACCACTCTCCGCCCCAGCCTCATCCCCGGCCTCATCGCCACCGCAGCACTGAACGTGCGCCAAGGAGCAGAACGCCTCCCCTTTTTCGAGATTGGCCGCGTCTTTCTGCCGGCAAAGAAAGGCATGATTCGGGAAGAAGAGCGCCTCGCCATCGCCCTCAGCGGCCCCTCATCTGAAGTGGATTGGGCCAACGCCAACCCGCCCCCTTACGACGTCCATCACCTCACCGGTCTGGTCGCTGCCCTGCCGGGACTCGCCGGTGCTGGCGTCACTCCCAAGCGCATCGATGACCAACCCGGATTCCTCCTCACCAACGAACTCCGCGTCGGCAACCGGGTCATCGGCTGGATCGCCCGCCTGCACCCGGCACGCGAGCGCGATCTCGACCTCCGTCACCCCCTCTGGGTCGCGGAGCTTCCCTTGAGTGCCCTCCGGCAAATGGTACAAGGCAGCACGAAGTTCGAGGAACTCCCGCGCTTCCCTGCCATCACCCGCGACCTCGCTCTGGAAATGACTTCCGACCTCCCGCAGAGCGATCTCGCCGCCCACTTCGGCGCCCAGAAAGAACCCCTCTTCCTCCGGGCCGAACTCTTCGATCTCTTCCGCGACCCCACCGGCCAAAACCTCCCCGCCGACCGCAAATCCCTCGCCTACACCCTCACCTACCGCTCCCCCGAGCGAACCCTCGCGACCAAGGAAGTGGACGAAGCCCACAAACGCATCGTCGATGGCTTGACCAAAGCCTTGCCCGTGACTGTTCGCTGACACCGACGTATCAAGCCGAACCCCCAACTGACGGTTCATCCATCCCATTCCTCCAGGTCTGGCGTCTTTCGTCTTCCCGTCTTCTGTCTCTCTCCCATTCCCTCTTGACCCGAGACCTTGGCCCACTCTATGCTTTCCCATGTTCATCCGACGTCCACGTCGGTTCTTTGACAACTTTTCCGGTCCCGGGGACCTCCACTCGGACCTTCAAACTTTCCTGCAGTGCTCGTTATCGGGGTGTCGTGGCCCGACCCGTTTCAATGCACCCGGGAGCTGCGCGACTGAGGTCGTCGGTCATGCCTTCATTGGAAGACAGCACCTCTACTCGCGGGTTCCCACCTGGCTCACAGGGATACGTGAGCCCGCATCCGAACGGCACAGGCGGGAATCAATAGAAAGCGCTTCTGCCTACCTTGGTCGGAGCGTTTTTTTGGCTTCTCACGACCCAGCCAAAAAAAGGCCGCTCCCTCCACGGAAGCGGCCTCTTCAGAGATCGGTTGGGATCAGATCAATCGACCTTGTCAGCGTACTTTGCCGGATCGGCGTCGAACTTGTCGCAGCAGAAAGCCACGGTCTTGCCGTCATGCTTGGAGGTGATGCTGGCCTTGACTGGCTTTCCCGATACCGGGCAGGAATCATTGACTGGAGCTGCAAAGGACAGGCTCACGGATGCGATCGAAATCGCGGCTATGGATAGCAGTGTGTTCACAGTTGGAACTTAGGATTGGAGTTCTTCTGAAAAGGCACTCTGGCATTGGGCCAAACCGCCCTCGTTAGTAACGAACGAATCGGCACAGTTGTTGAATGAATGTGCCGTGAAACCGCTCAATGTGCCGTGCGAACAAAAAAAGTCACTTGCGAAGCATCCAGATCAATCAAACAATCGTTTCAAACGTTTGTTTGAAACCTGTGAGCACCTCGACTGAATCTCCATCCGACGCATCCACTCGTCAGCGCCTGCTGGATACGGCGGCGGAGCTGATCGCGGTCCATGGATTTGAGAAGGTTTCTCTCCGGGACCTTACTGCAGCAGCGGCCACCAACCTCGCCTCCGTCAACTACCACTTCGGATCCAAAGACGGTCTGATGGATGAGGTGGTCGCGGATTTCCTCAATCCCTTGAATGAAGAGCGGCTCGCCAGACTCACGGAGGCCGAGGCTCGATTCGCGCCCGAGCCTCCTCCGTTGCGGGACATTCTGGATGCGCTCCTTCGCCCCACCATCACCAAAATCCGGCACTCCGACCTTTCCGAAATGCTTTTTTCGAAACTGATGTCCCGCTGCCTGAGCGACCGGATGAACAACCTTCCCAATCAGGTCACCCACCATTTCGAACAGGTTTTCCGCCGATTCATCGCGGCAGCCTCGCGCGTCCTGCCCGAGCTGCCGCCCACGGAGATCGCCATGCGAATGAGTTTCTCCGTCGGAGCCCTTTTGCAAACGGTCGCCCACACAGAGGTCATGGAAAAAATCAGCCACGGCATGATGAAAGCGCCCAGCAGTGAGGAATTGCTCGAACAAATCATCGCCTTCA
Organism: uncultured Verrucomicrobiales bacterium; assembly: GCA_963976915.1. GTDB lineage: Bacteria > Verrucomicrobiota > Verrucomicrobiia > Verrucomicrobiales > Verrucomicrobiaceae > CAXBNA01. The sequence continues at coordinate 5,827 of CAXBNA010000122.1, read as the reverse complement.
GCGAAGCCGGCTTCCGTGTCCCTCCCCAATCTTCCCAGCCACCCAAACGATGACATTCGGACGATTTCCATTTCCTGCTCTCCCGATGAGTGCTGTCGCAGGGCTCCTGCTCACCTCCTGCGGCTCCCTTTCGCCAAGTTCCCGCATGAGCGATCTCCTCGTCGAGACACCCGGCACCTGGGCCGCATCCAAGGAGGCCCACGCGGGCGTCGATCTCGAATGGGTGGACCGCTTCCATGACCGCCGTCTCTCAGCACTTGTCGACGAAGCGCTCGAAAACAATCACGACCTCAAGGCCGCTGCCGCTCGTGTCGAGAAAGCCTGGGGCAATGCCCGGGTCGTCGGTGCCTCCGCCCTGCCCACGCTCGACGCCAACTTTGATCCCACCCGGTCGAAGCAGAACTTCCTCGGCTTCCCCTTCGGCGGCGGTGGCGTGCCCACCAACCAATTCACCACCTTCTCAGCCTCGCTCGATGTCCGCTGGGAACTCGACATCTGGGGCCGAATCCGCGCCGGACGCGCCGCCGCGGTCGCACAGATGGAAGCCTCGTCCGAGGACGAACGCGCCGCCCGCGCCTCCCTCGCCGCGAAGGTCGCCAAAACTTGGTTCGCCATTGGCGAAGCCTCCGAGCAGCTCGCCCTCGCCCGCGAAACCCTCACCTCCTACGAGGAAAATGCCAAGGCCGTGGAGGAGCGCTTCAAGAATGGCCAGGAAGAAAATGGTGCCGCCTCTGCCCTTCGGCTCGCCGAGACCGACGCCGCCACCGCTCGCGCCACCGTCACCGAGCGCCAGCAACAGCTCGACACCGCCACCCGCCAGCTCGAGATCCTCCTCGGTCGCTATCCAAAAAATGCCCTCGCACGTCCCGGATCCATGCCCAGCGTGCCCTCAGCGCCACCCGTCGGTCTTCCCTCTGAGCTTCTCCAGCGCCGCCCGGATGTGCTCGCCGCCGAGCGCCGCTACGCCTCTGCCGGTCGCAGCTACTCCGAGGCCCGCCGCGCCGTCTTCCCCCGCCTCTCCCTCACCGGCAGTGCCGGACGTTCCACGCTTGAATTGGAGAACCTCCTCGACAGTGACTTCGGCGTCTGGCGTCTTGGGGGCAACCTGATCCAGCCAATCCTCGCGGGAGGTCAAATCCGCGCCCAGGCCGCCATCCGCAAATCCGACGAACGCGAAACCCTCGCCAACCTCCACCAAACCGTTCTCACCGCCTTCTTCGAAGTCGAAGACGCCCTCGGAGCCGACCGGCTCCTCGCCCAGCGCGAGGCCTCCATCCGCGAAGCCGCCCGGCTCGCCAAAGAGGCTCACGACGCCGCCCGAACCGATTACAAGCAAGGACTCGGCGACATTCTCACTGTCCTCGGCGCACAGACTCGCGAACTCCAAGCCCGCAGCCAGCTCCTCACCCTCCGCCGCATGAGGCTGGAAAACCGCGTCAATCTCCACCTCGCCCTCGGTGGTGACTTCACCCCCACTCCCAAGTCATGAAAACCGTCCTCACCATCCTCATCTGCCTCGGCCTTCTCGGCGGTGCCGTCTTCGCCGTGAAGACCCTCGCTTTCTTCAAGCCCGAGGCCAAGAAGGTCGAAAAAGAGCGCGTGCTGTCCGCCGTCGAAACGCTCACAGCCAAGCCCATCGACGTTGCCCTCCGCATCCCCACCCAAGGCCTCGTCGAGCCAGCCCGCACGAGCAGCCTCGCCTCCGAGGTCGCGGGAAAAGTCACTCGCGTCAGTCCCAAATTCGAGGTTGGGGGCCGGTTCAAGGCGGGCGAGGTTCTCCTCGAACTCGATCCCGCCGACTACCAAGCCGCCGTCACTCAGGCGCAAGCCAATCTCGCCGACGCAAAGGCCGCACTCGCTCAAGAGCAGGCCCGTGCGGACCAAGCCATTCGCGATTGGAAGAAAATCTCTCCGGGCACCCAGCCCAACGCCCTCGCCGCCCGCGAGCCCCAACTCGCCAGCGCCACCGCCCGAGCCGCCGCAGCAGCAGACGCCGTCACCAAGGCCGAACGCGATCTTGCCCGGACCACGCTGAAAGCCCCCTTCGATGGCCGCATCAAGTCCACCAACACCCAATTGGGCTCCTACGTCACCCCCGGTTCTCTCGTGGCCACCCTCGACTCGACGGAGAGTCACGAAGTTCGTCTGCCGCTCTCTCTCGACGACTACGCCTTCATCAAGGAGAAATCCCAAGACGACACTGCAGCGGTCGAGTTCACCTCCAAGGTGGGCGGCCGCACCTACACTTGGAAAGGTCACATCATCCGCCTTGAGGGCGAGGTGGATCGCGCCAGTCGCTCCGTCCGCATCGTCGCCGAGGTCGATGCCCCGACCGATGATCCCCTGCTTCAGTCCGGCCTCTTTCTCAAAGCCAAAGTCGAGGGTCGCACCCTCAAGAACGTTTTTCGCATCCCCCGCAGCGCCTTCCTCGACGAAGACACCATCCTCGTCGTCAAGCCCGACAACCGCATCACCTTCCGCGACCTCTCCGTTCTTCGCCCTGATGGCACCGACCTCCTCGTCGAGTCGGGCTTGGAGGAGGGTGAGCAAGTCTGCCTCACCACCCTCGCCGCCCCCATTGAGGACATGGAAGTCACCGTCCTCAAACCCGGACCCACCGCCACCTCGGCACCCTAACCGGACAGTTTCGTCACCCCCTTCCCCCGCTCGCCATGGAAAAAATGATTTACTGGTTCACGAAGAACCACGTCGCCGCGAACTTCCTCATGCTCGCCGTCGTCGTCATGGGCTTCATGACGTGGCCGAAGCTGAAGAAGGAAATTTTCCCCGAGACCTCCATCGACGTCGTTGCTGTTTCCATCCCCTACCCCAACGCCACACCAGAGGAAGTCGAGCGCGGCGTCTGCGTCCCGGTGGAAGAGGCCATCCAGGATGTCGATGGGATTGATCGCATCAAATCCACCGCGTCGCCCAGCATGGGCTCCGTCGCCATCGAGATCAAAAGCGGACACGACATCCGCGAGGTGATGGATGACGTGAAGACCCGCGTCGATGCCATCGATAACTTCCCCGAAGAAGCCGAGGAACCCACCATCAAGGAGATCCTCCTCAACGCCCAGGTCCTCAGCGTCGCCATCTCCGCCGACACCGACGAAAAGACCCTCCGCAAGATGGCGGATCGCCTTCGCGATGAGCTCCTCCTCCTCGACGAAATCAGCAAGGTCGAACTTTCCGCCCCTTTGAGATCTCCATCGAGGTCTCCGAAAACACCCTCCGCAGCTACGGCCTGAGCTTTGACCAAGTCACCGCTGCCGTCCGCGCCAGCTCGTTGGACATTCCTGCAGGCTCCGTCACCACGACTGCGGGCGAAGTTCTGGTCCGCACTGAGGCCAAACGCTATACGGCCCATCAGTTCGAGGACATCACGGTCTTCACCCGCCCCGACGGCTCGCAGATCAAGCTCCAAGACATCGCCAAAGTCGTCGACGGTTTTGAAGAACTCGATCTTGAATCGCGCTTCGACGGGCGCCCCGCCATGCTCCTCAATGTCTTCCGCGTCGGAGACGAGGACACCCTCGTTGTCGCCCAGACCGCCAAGGACTTCATCAAGGAGGATGCCCCGCTCCGTTTTCCGGAAGGGGTCCGCTTTGAAGTCTGGAAAGATGACTCCCTTTACCTCAAGGGCCGTCTCGATCTCCTCGCGAGAAATGCGGTCTATGGACTCATCCTCGTCCTCATCACCCTCTCTCTCTTCCTTCGCCCCACTCTCGCGCTGCTGGTGGCCATCGGGATCCCGGTCAGCTTCCTGGGTGCCGTCATGATGATGCCCTACTTGGGCGTCTCGGTGAACATGATCTCCCTCTTTGCCTTCATCCTCGTCCTCGGGATCGTGGTCGATGACGCCATCGTCGTGGGGGAGAACGTCTACGAACGCATCTGGCACGGCGAGGACCCGCGCATCGCCGCCCCTGCCGGAACGCACGAGGTTGGCGTCATTGTGACGTTTGGCGTGCTCACCACCATGATGGCCTTCACACCCATGCTCGGCCTCAGTGGTGTGAGTGGGAAGATTTGGCCCAACATCCCCCTCGTCGTCATTCCCACCCTCGCCTGGTCGCTCATGCAGTCGAAGCTCGTGCTGCCCTCCCACCTCGCGCTCCTGCCCAAACACGATCCCAACCGGAAAAAGAACTTCGTCGACCGCTTGCTGGACACCGTGGACAACACCCTTCGCGGGTTCGTCAAAAAGGCCTACATCCCTTCCCTCAACCTCGCCATCAAGTGGCGCTATGTGACCCTCGCCACCTTCACGGCTCTCATGACCGTCGTGATGGGCTTGGTCGGCACAGGCTGGATCAAGTTCCAATTCTTCCCCGAGGTCGAGGCCGATGTCGTCATTAGCCGCATCGTCATGCCCGAGGGTGTGCCTTTTGAAACCACCAAGGCCGCCGTTGCGCGCATCGAATCCGCCGCCAACCGCATCAACGCCGAGTATCAGGCGGAACACGGAGAGCCCATCATCCGCCACATGCTCTCCAGCTCCGGCACCCAGCCATTCCAAGCAGGGTTCGACCAAGTCAAAGGTGCCCCGAAAGCCGACAACCTCGGAGAGGTCACCATCGAGCTCATCAGCGGCAACGACCGAAAATGGAACGCCGTGACCGTCGCTTCCAAATGGCGTGAAGAAACCGGCCCCATTGCCGGAGCCCTCGAACTGGGTTTCCAAACGCAGGCCGCAGGCGGTGGCAACGCCATCGACCTGGAGATCACCGGCAACAACATCAAGGAACTCGAAAAAGCCTCCGACGCCATCAAGGCCGAACTCAACAACTATGCCGGAGTCATTGACATCGCCGACTCGGATCGCCCCGGCAAACGCGAACTCAAGCTTGCCATGAAGCCTGCGGGGGAGATTGCCGGACTCCGGCTCGCCGATGTCTCTCGGCAAGTCCGCCAGGCCTTCTACGGCGACGAAGCCCAGCGCCTCCAGCGCGGTCGCGATGAGGTCAAGGTCATGATCCGCTATCCCGAAGACGAACGGAAATCGATCAACAACATCACCGCCATGAAGATCCGCATGCCCGACGGCACCGAGGTCCCCTTCACCGAGGTCGCGACCTTCGACTACGGCCGTTCCGCCTCCACCATCCAGCGCGCCGACCGCCGCCGCGCCATCACCATCACCGCCGATGTGGACAAGGCCGACCCTGCGGTCAACGCCAATGAGGTCCGCGCCCGTCTCGAGAGCGAGTACCTCTCCAAGATTCGCGAGACCTTTCCCGGCATCAGCTACGGCTTTCAAGGCGAGCAGAAAGACCAAGCCCAGTCGGTGTCCGAGATCAGCCAAAAGGCCCTTCTCGCCATGCTCGGCATCTACGTCCTTCTCGCCATTCCACTGCGCTCCTACATTCAGCCCATCATCGTCATGTCCGCCATTCCCTTTGGCCTCGTCGGAGCCATCCTCGGGCACGCCGTCATGGGTCTCTCCCTCAGCATCATGTCCATGTGCGGGGTCGTCGCCCTCGCCGGCATCGTCGTCAACGACAGCCTCGTCATGGTCGAGTTCGTCAATCGCGAGCGCGAGAAGGGCAAGTCCATCCTCGAAGCCGCCATTGATGCCGGTTCGCGTCGCTTCCGTCCCATCCTGCTGACGTCGCTCACCACCTTCGCGGGGATCATGCCCATGCTCGCCGAGACCGACATGCAGGCCAAGTTCCTCATCCCCATGGCCGTCTCCCTCGGCTTCGGCGTCATGTTCGCCACCGCCATCACCCTCGTCCTCGTCCCCGCCATCTACGTCGCGCTCGAAGACATCAAGAACCTCTTCCTCAACCTCATCGGCTGGACACCCCGCGACGAAAACGAA
>CAXBNA010000121.1:0-18629 GCA_963976915.1 uncultured Verrucomicrobiales bacterium | reverse complement strand
AGGCACCGTCAATGCCAGCCGCCCAATGAACACCACGTTCACCGAGGGAAGGACGCAGATGATCTACCTTGCCAGTGAAATCGGAGGAGCGGGGGACATCACTGCGATGAGCCTTGATGTCGGGACAGCCCCAGCCTCGCCGGTGACCAATGTCGTGATTCGAATGAAGACACTGGCTCTTGATGAGTTCAACGCAGACATCGGCTGGCATTCGACGGATTGGACCACGGTCTACGAGGGCAGTTTGAGCCCGAGCGGAAGCGGTTGGTTTGAGATCCCCCTCGACACGGCCTTCCCATACGATGGCGTGGACAATCTGATCATCGACCTCTCGTATCAGCAATCGGCAGCGGGAAGTGCTTCGTTCTATCGATCCTTCGACGATGGATCCGCGATTCGGGCGCTGCACTATGCCGTCAGCAATGGAGGGGCTCATCCCTCGACATGGGCGAACGTCAGTCCTTATCCGTATTCATACACGTTCCGTCCCAATTTGAAGCTCGCCGTCACGAACGGCTTCTTGCCGATGAGCCCAGAGGTGAGCGGTGCCTTTGTCGGGGGAAGCTGGAGCGGCAATGTCCGCGTCGATGCGTCGGCGACGAATGTGACCCTTCGTGCGACCGGTGGCTCGGGCAGGATGGGAGACAGCAACGGTTTTGATGTGGTGAGCGCCACGGACTTGGTCGTGAGTTTGCCTGCATCGGCGGCGGAGGGTGAAGGCGTGTTGAGCAACGCAGGGACAGTCACCATCAATCCGCCCTTGGCGACGGATTTGACGGTCAGCCTGAGCAGCAACGATCCATCGGAAATCACGGTGCCTGCGAGTGTGACGATCCTCGCTGGAGAAACGTCTGCGTCTTTCGACATCACCATTGTGGACGACTTGCTGTTGGACGGCACCCGGCCAGTCACGGTCTCATCGACGGCCATCGGCACGGTCGCGCAGGAGAGCGCTCCAATGAATGTGGCCGACAATGAGGTGACCACGCTGAGTTTTCAGGGATTGACCCCGATTGTCGAAGGAGAGGCGGAGGTCACGGCACAGGTGGTGCTCGGCATGCCGGTCTCCGAGACGATGGTCGCGACGATTGTCTCGGCAGACCCAACGTTCTTGTTGGTACCAACAGAGGTCACCATTGTGAAGAACATGAGCCTTGCCAACTTCACCCTTTCCAGTCCGGACAATGCGTATGTGGATGGTACGCAAACCGTCACGGTCAGCGCAATGCTTGGGTCCTTGGTCTCAGGTTCCGCAGATGTGACTGTGACCGACGATGAATCTCAAGCCATCACCATTGAAGTCACCCCAGGGTTCTTCAGCGAAGCCGACGGAGTGATTCCGGATGCCGGGCAGATCACGTTGGGCGGCTTGTTGCGATCACCACGAACCGTCACTGTCACCAGTGGCGATCTCGGCGAGGTGGCGAGCGCTTCCGTGACGGTCCCGTCTGAGGCCGGCGCGGCCAGCTTTGATCTCACGGTGCTCAATGACACCGATACCGATGGCACGCAGTCCGTGACCCTGACGGCATCCTCACCCGGACTGGTCAGCGGCCAAACGTCCATCCTGGTACGGGATGACGATGCGCATCACTTCCTTTTCTCCACCGTGGTGGGGCCGAAGTTCCGGGGCGTGCCCTTCCCGGTGACCGTCCTCGCCCGAACGGTCGATGGGCAGGCCGCCACGGGATTCAGTTCGGCCGCGTCGCTCTTCGCCACCCTTCCGAACCTGAGCCTTCTTCCTGTCAGTCCAGCTAGCACCGGGGCCTTTGTCGATGGTGGCTGGACCGGAGTGCTGACTGTGGGTGAGGCAGGAACGGCGGTGTCGCTCGCTGTCGAGGATGCAAATTTCCACAGCGGCACCAGCAATGCCTTCGATGTGGTCGCGGATGAAGAGCCGCCCGTGATTTCCCTCTCCACACCCGCGAACGGGTTCACGCTTGCAGAGAACGTGACCATTCTGGGTTCGGCGAGCGACAGTGGTTCCGGGGTGAGTTCGGTCACCGTCTCTGGGTCGGCGGTGACGGCGCTGGGCGCTCTCGCAGAAGGCGGCAATGCGTTTTCTTCCTGGAGTTATGCCACGCCTTCCCTCCGCGAGGGAGAGAACACCTTCGTCATTGTCGCCACCGATGCGGCCCAACCGCCGAACAGCGGTTCCGTGGGTTGGAACATCACACGCATCACCGATCCCGAAGGCGATGCGGACGGCAACGGCATCCCAAACATCCTCGAAGAAGCTTTTGCGATTGGTGAGGAAGGCTCGCTGGGCGGCCTCCCGACGACCTATACCGGCGACAATCCATCCGATTCCAAGGCCTACCTCATGGTGAACTACCACCGCCGCATCCAACCCGGCGGCTTCCGTTACCTCGTCGAGACCAGCACCAACATGGCCGACTGGAGCGCGATTGAGGGCGATGTTGAAGTCCTCGGCACCACGCCCAACGGCGACGGCCTCACGGAAACCTGCGTTCTCCGCATCCATCCCGCCATTGGCGATATCGACGGAAAATTTGTCCGCGTTCGCGTCGAGCTGGATTGAGTGAGCGGGAAGAAGCCAAGTTAGGCCTGCAGTTTCGCAGCCAGGTTCACCAGCTTGGCCCCCAGCGCCTCAAGTTGCTTGGCCTTGCGCTCGTCGGTGAGATTTCCTGACTCGTCGAAAGCTTTGTACGCAGAGGAAACCGCCACCTGATCCGGCAGCACGATCACGCCCAGATTCGTCAAGAGCTGCCGCACATGCACCAGCCCGCGCATGCCGCCCAGCCCACCCGGTGAGGCGCTCATGATCGCGGCCACCTTGCCATCAAACGGCGACGGCGCGTCGTCCGGCAGTCGCGAGATCCAATCCAGCGTGTTCTTCAGCAGCGGCGAAAAGAAGCCGTTGTACTCCGGCGATGCGATCAAAAACCCATCGCACTCCGCAAACAAGGCCTGCAGCTTCGCCGCATTCTCCGGCAACCCCTCCGCCTCCTCCAGATCGCCGTTGTACATCGGCAGCGGGAAGTCCTTGAGATCGACGACCGATACGTCGGCACCCGCGTCTTTCGCCCCTGCGGTCGCGACCTGAAGGGTTTTGGAGTTGAAGGAACCGGAACGGATGCTTCCAGACAAGGCGAGGATCTTGGGCGTTGTGGACATAGAGCAATGAGGGGTAGACGGCAGCCTTCATGCTCAGCAAGAACCGTGTCAAGAACTCGCCCTCTCAGAGGGATCACCGGGCTCGTGGCATGAAATCCGGACCCTCAAGGAGTGGTGTGCTTCTTACCGCCGAAGCGGGAGCTCGGCGCGGAGCCACCAAGGGGAGTGTTCGTTCCGCAGCGAGACCTGTTCCGCGCCATGGTGGAGCGGTGGCGTTCAGCAGACGATGCTCCTTGGTCCTTCAAAGTACTGAGGGCGTACCAGCCCCATTCCAACAACAAAAAGCAGCAGGCCAGCCCAAGCGGGGGCGAGGTGAAACCAGTCAACGTACCCGATAGGGTAGTGGACTCCGATCGCACATCCAAAACCACATCCACCTGCCAGCGCGAGGGCTTCCCACACGTGGCGAGTGGGTGAGGCCTTCCACGCAATGCCTGTGACGAGCAGTCCCGTGGTGAAAAGGCCGCCTCCGAATCCCGCGCGGTCGTGCGCGATCAGGGGGATGAGCTTCGGATTGATCTCGTTGAGCTGACGAGAAGTGAGACCGATGTACCGAACGTCCTCCGGAACAAAGACCACCGTCATGCCCACGGCGAGGATCGTGGTTCCGGCAGCAACCATCCCCACGCCGGTCAAAACGAGGCACCACCATCCGATCTTTGTCCGCGACCATCGACACTCCCAGCTTGCAGAAGTGGGCTTGAGAAGAGCGCTCGAAGGCGCGTGTGCCGGTGGCTTCGTCAGGATCATTCCCGCAACGAAAACTGGGAGGAGAAGGAGAGTTGCCCAGCCATGCCAGGTATCGAGGTAGCCATAGCCCAGGTAGGCGAGGAAGCTCCCAAACCCCACGATCCCAGTCAGGAGGAGGAGATCCCAGCTCCAGCGTTCTTGGTGTCGCAGGGGAAAGAGGGCGATCCAAGCATAGAGCGTCGCGATGGAGATAAGGACGCCTCCGAAGGCGAATCGATCATGAATCATGAAATGCACGATCCGGCACTCATTGATGCCGCAGAGCACTTCCGGGGCCATTCCCAAGAAGGCGACGTCATGCGGAAGGAAAGCGCCGGAAGCGGAGAGGAAGAGTGCGAAGCCGCCTGCCCCCGCGAGAGCCAGCGCCGTCAAGACAATGAGTGGTCTCCCATCGCCAATCAAAGCGCGGAGAAAACCCGGCTCTCGAGTTCGAGCTTCGGCATGGCTGTCGTCCCGGAGGTTCATTTCCCGAGCCGAATCTCCGGGATGCCTGCTTCTTTGAAGAACGGGTCCAACTTCTCCGCCAATTGGGGCCAGCGGTGATGGGGAACCTGCGGATAGAGGTGGTGCTCCAAATGGTAGAGGTGATTGAAGGTCAGGCAGCGGATCACGCTTCCTCGGAAGAGCCGCGTTTGGCGAATGGGAATCTTTTCGTGTGCTCGATGCGGCATGAAGCTGGTCATGAAGGGAAAAATCCAACTGCCCGCGAGAATCAATGAAGCATAGACGATGGGCGCGGGGTTGCTTGGATAGCTCGCAATGCAGGCAACGAGCAGCACGGTCACCATGACGCCCTCGACCGCAAGCCAGGAGCGCGACGCCCCGGTGCCGCCGCAGTGGCGCCAAGCCCAAACGAAATAGCGTGGTTGGGCCGACAGCCCTTCGATCAACGCTCTCCACCATAGCATCGCTGCCGCTTGGCCCTCGATGTCCGAGGAGTCGGGAAAGCGAGCATGGTGGTGCAGGTGAGTGACTCGGAAGGCGTGGCCGCTGCGGAAATTGAGCGTCTCAATCGCCGAAAGCAGCAGTTCATTCAGCCAGTTTGGCAACCCGAGCGTTCGGTGGACCAAATCGTGGGAGATCGAGGCGTAGGTAAAGAAGCTTTGCACCACCGCAAAAAAGACCGCCGCCCACCAAGCATGGTAACTTGCAGCGAAAAAGAACCCTGCCACGCAAGCAAAAGGGAGGACCAACGATCCGGTCACTTCCAGACGCCCGACTCGAAGCAAGTCCCGGCCCAATTCAGCGAGCGGAGGCTTTCGAAAGGAGCCTGTGGAGTCGGCGATGCACGCTACCTCGGTCATGCCAGGAAATTAGATGGGGTGGGCTGAAATGCCAACAAGCTTCGCAGCCCCAGTGACGCCACCTGGTTTGGGGTCCGTAGAGCGAGATGATCCCGAGCCCAATTTCCGAATGGATGCTCGCACTGGATCGCTTCGCCCAGTGCGCGGGAGGCCAGCCAGATCAGGGCGATCCTCCATCGCCGGCGGCGATGGAAACGGAGGAGCGCGTTCTCAAGGGACGACTCTGCGGCAATGGCCACCGCGAGTTCCCACGCATCCTCAAGAGCGAGGGCTGCGCCTTGGCCAAGATTGGGGGTGAGAGGATGCGCCGCATCTCCGATCATGACGATTCGACGAAAACGTGGAGGCCGCAAAGTTGGAATGGCATCCGAGATGTCGTGCCGAAGAATTTGGTCGGGCGGTGTTCTTTGAATCAGTCCAGGGATGGGATCGTGCCAATCGCGGAAGCGCCTCACCAACTCACCGTGTGTTTGCTCGGGGGTGGGATGCTGGCCTGGTTGGGCGTTCGCGCTCGCATACCAATAGCAGCGATTGTCGCTCACCGCGGCGATCCCAAATCGCATGCCATCACCCCAGCTCTCGGTGACTCGGCCATCCATCCAGTTCTCAGGGACGGACTCCACAAGGGCTCTCCAACCGACGTAGCCCTGGGGTGTCATTGAATGTTTGGAGCCCGAGCCGAGCCGTGCTGCGGACTTCGCACCGTCGGAAGCAATGACCAACTTGCCTTGGGCCGACTCCCCGCCTGCCGAGATTGCGGAAGCGCTCCCGGAACCATCTTCGTAGCTCGTTGCCTTCCACCCCGGGCGAATCCACCCACTGGGCAACCGTTCCAGCAATACGGATTGGAGGTCAGTGCGACGAGTGCTGATTGAGAGATCGGAGGCCCGGGAGTTCGGGGAGAGCGTTTGGAGCGTCTTGCCGCTGGAATCCAAAACCACCCAGCGAGGCGTGACGCTCGACCTCTTCTGCAAGTCATCCAGCACACCCAGACAAGCCAGAACCCGGCAGGCATTGGGACTGAGAAGCAAGCCGGCGCCAACTTGGGAGAGGCCATGAGCCTGCTCCAGCACCTGACACTGGAACCCATGGCGGTGGAGTGCGAGTGCCACGGCCAATCCCGCAATTCCACCTCCCACAATCACGATTTCGTCGGTGGGTGACAGAGCGGTCATGAACACAGCTATATGCGTCGGCGTGCAGCCGAAAATGGAATCTGATTTTTGGATCGCGAAATTTGACGAGGCCAGGTATGGGCGATGGCGAGTTCCAGGCAACTCGTTGATTTTTGACGGCCAGAAACCCGATAACCGCGGCTTCATTCAGGAGAAAATGAAGCGCCTGAATCCGGACTGTCGCGAGAGCTCCTTAGTTATGGGCTTGATCGTCAGAACCAGGGCCTTGAGGGAAATCGTTCGGCGATTGGCAGCACTTTGCTCCTGGCGCTCAGCTGGCATCAAGCCGCCCCCATCGTCGGATAGTCGATGTAGCCCTTGGCGTCCTGGGTGTAGAACGTGGAGGCGTCGGGTTCGACGATTTCGGCATCGGCTTTGAGGCGCTCGACCATGTCGGGATTGGAGATGTAGTGGTGGCCGATGACGATGGCGTCGGCCTGCCCTGAGGCGATGGCGGCGTTGCCCTGGGCTTTGTCGTAGCCCATGCCGAGCAGGAGGTTGCCTTTGAAGTGCTCCCGGGCGGGCGTGACGACGTCCTCGTTTTGAACACCGAAGAAGTCGGCACGCATGAGGTCGAGGAAGGCGATGCCGCGCTGATCGACCTGCTGGGCGACGTAGGTGGTGAGCGCGACGGGATCGCTATCGCGCATGGCGTTGTAGCTGTTTACGGGCGAGATGCGAACGCCGACGCGGTCCGCACCCCAGACGTCGATCACAGCGTCAGTCACTTCCAGCAGAAGGCGGGCGCGGTTCTCGATGCTGCCGCCGTAGGGGCCGCTGCGTTGGTTGGCACTGTCGCGCAAAAACTCGTCGAGCAGGTACCCGTTCGCTCCGTGGACTTCCACGCCGTCGAAACCGGCGGCTTTGGCGTTTTCGGCCGCTTTTTTGAAGCCAGCGATGATTGTTGGGATCTCGTCGTCACTTAGCTCTCGCGGGGTGACGTAGGGCTTCTTGCCCTCGGGCGTGTGGACTTCATCACCGGTGATGGCGAGGGCGCTGGGGGCCACGGGTTGGGCACCGCCATTGAGCAGTGGATGGCAGGCGCGGCCGCCGTGCCAGAGCTGCATGAAAATGGTGCCGCCCTTGGCATGCACGGCGTCAGTCACCTTCTTCCAGCCGGCGATTTGGGCATCGGAGTAAATGCCGGGCTCGCGCCAGAAGGAGGAGTTCCCCTCCATGACCATGGTGGCCTCGGTGAGGATCATCCCGGCACTGGCACGCTGGGCATAGTAGGTGGCCATGATGTCGGTCGACACATGGTCGGCATCCGCGCGGGCGCGGGTGAGGGCGGACATGATGACGCGGTTCGGCAGTTCGACGGCACCAAGCGCGAGGGAAGTGAAGAGGTCTTTGGACATTGGGGGATGAGTTTCGGTTGATTCAGTGGGAGGTTCAGGCGGCACCGCCGAAGGTGACGTGGTCGTCGAGATCGATGTAGTCGAACCAAGTGACGATGTCTTCGCGATCGGCGCCGTTGGCCTTGGCGACCTGTTCGTTGTAAAACTCGCGGCTTTCGTTGTCGCCGGGGGCCATGGCCTCGCGGAAAGCGGACCACTGGGCGATCTCCCAGTCGCCATGTTGGATGGGAGCGTTCTCCATGACCCAGGCCAGGATCGCGCCGTCGCCGAGACCTTTGGCCACCTCGGCTTTGAGGGAGGCGGCGTCGATGCCCGTGAAGGTCAGGAAGCGCTGATCGAGCGGGCAATCGTAGTGGTACTCACCATGGGTTCCTGCCAGTTCCGCACGGCATTTGTCGAGCATGCGGGGAAGGAGGACGAAGCCGCCAAGGCGGACGCGCGGACTGCGGGGAGGACGTTGAGTGAGATTCATGGGAAGGGGGAAGCCAAAATGGGCTGATTGCGTTCCGGGCACTACTTCGACGCAGTGAGGACTTTGAGGAAGTCTTTACGCCCCAGCAACGCCAGCAGGGCCAAAACACTCAACACCACAGCCATTTCATATCCCGCTCCGAGAATGACGACGTGATAGAGCGCGATGTTGATCACGACGGGTCCGAGGATGGCGAGGGCGAGATTGACGAACCGACCCGAAAGCAGCAGCAGCCCACCGATCAGTTCCATCACCTTCACGACGGTGAGGAAGCCGGACATGAAGATGGCGCCCATGAAGTTGGCCGCATTCGATCCCTCTGGCGGCATGGGAATCGGCATGAACTGCAGCCAGAAGTTGAGGCTGAAGACGACGAAGATGAGACCGAGCAGGTAGCGGGCGATGGTGGAGGCGAGTTTCATGGGTGTTTGAGTTGGGTTGTGTTTTGTGTTCTAAACGTTGGAATCATCGACGGGTGACAACCGTTCACCAATGCCGCCTCATTGGGCTGAGCATGCGTGCAATGAAGGCCGCCTGAGATTCATCCCGACCAGCGCGACGACAAACGCTGTGACGAAACGGGCGGGGTATCTCCCTGATCCCAACGGGTGTAGTGGGAGGTGTCGTTGAAGAGGGCGAGCCTGAAACAGGTCGGTCCGCGACCGTCGAGGATGTTCAGCGCGCAGGGGCTTTGATCGAGATTGTCGCGGTAGCGGCGGGGATCGAAGCCGAGGAGGGAGCTGAGAACGAGACGGATGGTGGCTTTGTGCGAGACGATGGCGACGTGCTGTCCGCGATGCGCATTGAAAATGTCCATCACCACCGGCAGGGCTCGGGCGGTGACCTGCAGTCCGGTTTCTCCGCCCTCGGGAGCGAAAGTGTAAGGGTCCTCATCCCAAGCCGCCGCTTCCTCGGGAAATGCTGCGGTCATCTCTTGCCGCGTGAGGCCTTCCCAGTGCCCGTGCGAAATCTCCTTCAATCCATCGCGCTGAAGAAGTTCAAGTCCGTGAGGCTGCGCCAGAATGCTCGCCGTTTCCATGGTCCGATCCATGGGCGAGGCGTACACCGCGTTGAGGGGCACATTCTTGAGCCGCTCCGCGAGGGCAGCCGCTTGAGATCGACCTTCGTCCGAAAGCTGCACATGGGTCGAACCGGCAAATCGATCTTCCGCCGTGAGGACCGTGGCTCCGTGGCGAATCAGGTAGAGGCGAGTGACTTCGGACATCGTCCTCAATACGTCGAGCATGAGTGCACTGGCAAGCTCTCAGGACCGAGGTTTGACTTGGAAGCGATCAAAGCCGCCGTTGATGCGAGGCAAGCGGCGAAAGCTCAGAAGGCCAAGTGAGGTTCGTTTAGCGTGTCGACTTCTGCTCATGCGCCAGCAGCCACTGCTTGCGCCAGATGCCTCCGCCATAGCCGCCGGGAGTGGCGTCTTTGCCGATGACGCGGTGGCAGGGAATGAGGAGGTAGAGGCGGTTGGTGCCGTTGGCCCTCGCGACGGCGCGGGTGGCGTTGGGGTTGCCAAGGCGTTGGGCGAGCTGCTGATAGCTGACAGTTTGGCCGAAGGGAATCGCGCGCAGGGTTTCCCAGACGTGCTTTTGGAAATCGCTGCCTGCGGGGAGGAGCGGGAGGTCGAATGTGCGGCGTCGACCCGCGAAGTAGTCGGTGAGTTGGCTCTCAACTTGATCGAGCATCGCGTGCTCTCCGGGAAAGACGGGGCGAGCGAGCTTCCTCCGCATGGAGGTGAACTGGCGTTCGAGCCCGCGCACGTCGGTGAACTCCAGCAGGGCGATGCCACCCTCGCCTGCGACCGCGATCATGGGGCCGATGGGTGTGGGGAGGAGTTTCGCGAAGAGCGGGGGACCGGTTTCGCTTCGGGCACGACCGGGTGGTTGGCCGATCAGTTTTCCGAAGGCTTCGCGGAAACCGCTGTGGGAGTCGTAGCCGTGGCCGAGGGCGATTTCGTCGAGGGAGTCACCGCCGCGAATTTGGGTGAACGCTTGTCCGAGCCGGATGGCACGTGCCCACGCGGTGAAGGTCATGCCGTAGTGTGCCTGAAACCAGCGGCGGGCTTTCTCGGGAGAGATGTCGCGTTGCCGAAGGTCCTCCGCCCGCAGCACGGTTTCGGGATCGCCCTGCACCGTGCGCATGAGATCGCGGACCCAGTCAGGGGCCTTGCCCGTGGCTTCGTCGGGTCGGCAGCGTTTGCAGGGCCGATAGCCGGAGCGGAGAGCGTCAGAGATGGTCTGGAAAAACTCGACGTTCGCGCGCTTCGGACGCGAAGGGCAGGAGGGGCGGCAGTAGATGCCAGTGGTGCGGCAGCCGAAGACGAAGGCCCCGTCATACGCCGCGTCCCGCCGTTCCCAGGCGGAAAGCATGTTGGCTTCGGAGAGAGGGGTGGACATGGTCGGCGGGTTCATCGTTCCCAACCTGCCATGCCTGTCCACCGAAAAGGCGACACGGCGTTTTCAGCTTCTGCTCAAGGCTGCCATGGGACGGGCACGCTGAAGTCCGGACGCGCGCTGCGGAGCTGGAGGAAGACCGAGCGGGTGGGCTCGGCGATCACGGCGTCGTTGTAGCTGGTGAAGGAGGTATCCCCACCGAGAATCCATTGCTGATAGGCTCCGGCTTTGAGCAGGTAGTAGAGACTGAATCCGGTGGCTCCGGGCGTGGTGTCTCCGCGCCAGAGTTGGACTTGATCTGCTGCGGCCGGGGTCGTTGCCCCCACGAAACCGGAAGCGATGGAAAGGCCCAACGTCGAAGGTTGACCGTCAATTGGCCACGGGTTGGCAAACAGCTTGGTGCCGGCGCTCATAGGCAACGCGACGGGTGCTTCTGAGACGGCACCCACAGTGAGGACCGTTTTGGTCTCGCCAATCCGGCGGAAGAGGAATCCCTCGCCAACCGCCACGACGCGACGGCCCTCATCGTAGAACGACGCGTCCCCATCGGCGACCCAACGCGGTGCTAGGGTGCCCGCTTGGAGCAGCCAAAGCGTTTCGTAGCGACCGTCGCGGAAGAACATGACGCGATCGGCGTCTTTGGATTGGCGTGCGGCTTGGAACTGATCCGCAGGGAAGAAGTCCGCGATGGTTTGATGAGGTCGCACCGCAATGCGTGCGCCATTGAGCGAGGCCGGTGGTACGTCGAGCGTGTTGCGGGCTTTGTCGTCGGACGAAAGGTCGAGGGTCAGTGTGGTGGGGCTGCTGGAGGCCTCGTCGATCTCAAAACGGTGGCCCGCGTGCTCACCGGAAACGATCTCCATGTAGTGCGGAATTCCTGAGGGAAGTCCGACGCCGAACACGGAGAGCGTGTTTCCCGAGAGCCCCGTGACGGTGCTGGTGTAGGCGGCTGGTTTTGAGAACGGCATGGAAAAGGTTTCGGTCCCGCTGCGGAAGGAACGGGCGAACCAGCCAAAGGTCTCCCCCTTGGCGATGGTGTCGGGAATGCCATCGTGGTTGGCATCGGCCTCGACATACAGGCGGACGAAGCCGCTGCCTTCGTTCTGGAAGAAGGCGGCATTGGCCAGATCGGTAAAGGTCACGGTCTCGGTGCCATCGCCGTTGTCGGAGATTTGGGGCTCGAGAGCGAGAGCCGACCAGCCGTTGGGAGAGTCCTGCAGGTGGCGAAGTCCGTGAAGCGCAATGTGAACGGCGCTGCCGGGCGAGCGGAGGTAGGAGGCCTCGATGCGACCCGCCGAGTCGCGTTTCACCTGGAGGCGCGGAGCGGCCAGGACGGGATTGGCGATGTCACCGCCAAGGGCGGCAACGGTGGTCGAGGCGCTTGCTTGGCCAATGGCGTTGGTTTCGGTCGTGGATGCGGCGGCGCTGCCACCCGACGGGGTGTCCCCTGATTCCGGTGCCGCAGCGGGCGGAGGCGGCGCGGGGGCCGCCGGAGTGCCGATGATCTGGACGTTGTCGAAGGTGACCGCTGCATACTGCACATTGGATGATGAAGTGACGGCGAGCCCAAAGTAGAGGTCGGTCGGGAGACCCGCCAACGTGGCGCGATCCATCTCCGTCCACGCGCTTCCGTCCGTCGAAGCATAGGTCACCAAGGTGTCTCCCGTGCGAGCGATGCGGACCCAGTTGTCAGGCGGCGTATTGATCGAAGGGCCGCCGGAGTAGCTTGTCGGGCCATCCGCTGTGGGACGCCAGACCATGCCGTAGCCATTGCCAGCGGGTTCTGGTGTGGTGAAGGCCATGGCGTGGCGGGAACCTGCAGTGAGGTCTTCCCGAATCATGACACCTGCCTTCGCCCAAGGGTTCGTGTTGGACTGGCTGGTGATACGGGCGCGGATCTCACCATCTCCGGAGATGCTCAGTTGTGCGAACTGGAGGCCATCGGCATCAAAGTAGATGTCCCTCCCTGAGGAGCGCAGCGTGTACACCCCCGTGCTGCTGTTGAACGAGGTGGCGCCGAGTGTGAACAGGTCTCCGATGTCCGTCCCCGTGAGAACGGTGGCCAGGGGTGGCACGTAGTTCACGGTGACGACGTTTGAGGCGAGGCTTCCTGCCCCCGAGGCATTGATCACCGCATCGGCGGGGAGTTGAATATTGACGGGTCCCTCGGCTTGGGGAGTGATGGTGACGGCGTAGCTCGCACCAGCTCCGATGAGGCCCGAGGTGCTGCCATTGCCGACGACGAAATCCGACTCGGCCAGCCCTGCCACGGGTTGTGAGAAGGAGGCTTGGACGGTAAATGGGCCGGTCTCATTGGTGGAGGAGGTGGACAACACCACTTCCGGCGGCACGGCCACCTGTGCGCCGACGATGCTGACATTGTCAAAGGTCGAGGTGGCAAGCGCTCCATTGGAGGACGAAGTCACGACAAGCCCCACAAACAAGTCGTTCCCCAATCCTGTGAGTGTGACCGTCCTGACCAAGGTCCACGACGTTCCGTTGGCCGAGGCGTAGGAGGTGATCGTGTCGCCCTGGCGGACGAGGCGGACCCAGTTGTTGGGAGCCGGTTGGGTTGCCGGTCCTGCCTCGTAGTTGGTCGCTGCTCCAACCGCAGTCCGCCAGACCATGCCGAAGCCATTGCTTGCCTCGATGGGCGTGGTGAACATCGTCGCGTGGCGCGACCCAGCCGTCAGTGTTTCACGGAACATGACGCCCGACTTCGCCCACGGGTTGGCGGCGCTTTGGCTTGTGACGCGGGCGCGGATTTCGCCATCGCCAGTGAGTTGAGTGACGGCGAATTGGAATCCATCGGCATTGAAGTAGATGTCCTGACCCGAACCCATGACGGTGTAGGTTTGCGTCGAGGCTTCGAAGCTGGTGCTTCCCAGAGCAAGCACATTGCCCACGTCCTGTCCGGGAAGGGAAACGATCCCTGGGGGAGCATAAGTAACGGCGAGGGTGTTCGACGCATTGTTGCCCGAGCCGGCGGAGTTGATGGCGACATCGCCCGGCAGATTGACGGTGACGATTCCGGCGTCGGTCGGTGTGATGACCACGTTGTAGAGCGTGCCCGTGCCCGTCAGGGCCGAGGCGGTGCCATTGGTCACGGTGAAATCACTCGCTGCCACTCCGGTCACGGGTTGCGAAAAATCGGCCCGGACCGAAAAGGCTCCGGACTCGATGGATGAGGTGGAGGAGAGGACCACCTCTGGACGCACGACTGCCTGGGTGCCGACGATGCTCACATTGTCAAAGGTGGCTGTGGAAGAGACATCCTGCTCGGACGAAGTCACGGCAAGCCCAACGTACAGGGTGGTTGGAAGTCCTGGGAGAACCGCCGTCCCCATGATGGACCAGACGATGCCATCTGCCGAGGCGTAAGCAATGATCACGTCTCCCTCGCGCACCAAACGCACCCAGTTGTCGGGATTTGGGCTCAGCCCGGAGCCGCCCGCGTAGTTGGTCGCTCCACTGGCTGCCGTGCGCCAGACCATGCCGAAGCCGTTGCCGGCTCCAGGAGGCGTGAGGAAGGCCGTGGCGTGGCGGGATCCGCCCGTCAAATTTTCGCGGAACATCACCCCCGCCTTGGCCCAGGGATTCGTGTTTTGGAAGGAGCGGACGCGCGCTTGAATCTCGCCATCGCCATCCAGCAGCACGTTCACAAAGTGAAGTCCATCTTCCTCAAAGTAGATGTCGCGCCCGGACCCTGTGACGGAGTAGATCCCCGTGCCGCTGTCGAAGGCGAACGATCCGGGAGGGCCGGTATCGCCGACGTCGGATCCAGCGAAGGCTTGCCCGGCGGGCGTGGTGGTCCACACAAAGTTGACGACCGTGGGAAGCGTCCCGTCCGTGACGGTGACGGCGACGTTGTTCGATCCGGCCGCCGCTTCATCCACCGTTCCGGTGATGAGGCCGGTGTCGGGATCGATGCTCAGGTTTGCCGGGAGGCCGGTGGCGCTGAAGGTCAGCGGAAGCGCCTCGGGGTCGGTGGCGACGATCTGCAAGCTCACGCTTTGACCGCGTACGCTCTCTTGGTCACCGGGGTTGGTGACCTCGGGGGGGAGGTTCGGTTGATTGATCGTCAGGGTGACGGTGGCTTCGTTGGAAACGCGGCCGGATGGGTCGCTGACGGTGTATTGGAAGGTGTCGGTGAGGGTTGCGGAATCATCGTGCGTGTAAGTGACGCGTTCGTTGCCGGCATCCACGGAGACCGTGCCGTGCTGCGGCAATTGAGTGAAGGTGATCGCGCCGTAGTAGAGCGGTGCGTCGGCATCGGAGTCATTGGTCAGCAGGGGAATCGTCACGCTGGCTCCGCGTTCCAACGTCGCACCATCGTTGCCCGCGACGGGCGTGGCTGTTCCGGGATCGGTTGGAACGGCAGGATCGCGCAGGGTGGCGATCCAAGCAGCCAGCGTTTGCATGGCTTTTTGATCCACCACGTTCTTGGCGATGGGCGGCATCTTGACCGCTTCGTCGAGTCCGCCCAGACGGACATGCATGATGGACTGCGTGTTGCTCTCCGGCTTGACTTCCTTGGCCCCGAGGATGCCGAGGTTGTTTTCGATGAATCCATTCACGATGGACTGGTCTGCGAGGACCGTGGAGAACCGAGCGTCCATTTTCGCACGCACCCCATCCGGGCGGTGGCAGTGGGAGCAGTTCGCATCGACGTAGGATCGCATCCTCGTTTCCAACGATGCCGAGGGGTCATTGACCGGGACGCTGCGGAGGAATCCCGCGATCTGTGTGGCGGACAGCGTTTGATCAAACATGCTGATCGAACTCCAGGTGGAGAGCTGATTGTCCGTGCGACCGGTGAGCGGATAGGTGAGGTCTCCGTTGAGCTGCCATGTGTGGATGCCGAGCACCTGACCACTGTTTTTGTTGTGGCATTGGTTGCAGTCCGTGCGCCCGGGGAAGAACCATTGCTGAGTGCGTGTTCCGCCTTCGGCTGTGGCAATGGTGACATCCCGAGTCTCGGCATCAAAGATCAGGTCGGCGTCGGTTCCGTCTTCCCGCCAGCGATACGTGACGCCGTACCACTCGTCGGTGGTGCGGACGAGGAAGCGGGTTTCCAAACGCGTGTGGGAGGAGGGGTTCGTTTCGTCAATGGGGAGCTCAAAGTGCTTCACGATCACCGTGCCAATCGGGTAGACCCATTCACCGGTGGCGGAGAAGGTGATGCGCTCGTTCGGCCCATACGGAGCACCATCGTTCGGCACGGCGATCCAGCGGGATTTTTCCGCGCCGTCAGACCAGAGCGGCGAGTTGATGTTGTAGGGGATGAGACCGTTCGACGGCGTCAGGTTGGCCAGATCAGAAAAGGCACCGGTTTGGCTCAAGAGCGCAGGCGGTTGGGCTCCACCCCCACTGCGGACGATCTTGTTGATTCGACCCGCAACCCCGAGCGTCATGATGTAGACTTCGTTGTTGTGGTCCACGCCGAAGCCGGAGAGGCCGTTCCACTTGTTACCGGGTGGCACGACGAACAATGGCGTCCGAACCGGTGTGGTCAGACCCTCCCAATCCAGCGTCCAGATCTGGCCGTTGCCGTGATCGCCAAAAAGGTACTTCCCGCCGAGATCTCCGGCATGCTCGGAGCCCCGGTAGACGAATCCACCAATCACGCATCCGCCGATGCTGCGCCCGTAGGCGTGGAGGGGTGGACGGCTCGTTCCGATGAGCGGGCTTGGCTGTGACTTGGGTCCGGAGGTGGCTCCTTCCCGGAAGGGCCATTGGAAGTTGAGCCCGGGGCCGTCGAGGACGCTCACTTCTTCCTGAGTGCCCTGGCCGATGTCACCGATGAAGACCTTTCCTGTCACCGGATCGCGTGTCATCCGGTGCGGGCTGCGCAGCCCGATCGCGTAGAATTCCTCCAGCTGGGCGCCGGTGGGATCGACGAAGGGATTGTCGTTCGGGATGTAGTAGCCCTGCGTGTAGGTGCCCGGCCATCCGGCAGGTGGCGTTCCGTTGGCAATGGGTTGCCGACGGATCGGGTGGGAAATGTCTCCCCCGCGCTGATCCACATCAATGCGCAACACCCCGGAAAAGAGGCCCTTGTTGATCACCTGCCCGTTGTTCCATGGGTCATTGGCCGATCCTTCGTCACCGTTGGTGAGGTAAAGAAAGCCGTCGGGGCCGAAAAACATGTCGCCGCCATTGTGCCAGGCGTTTTGGTCAAACTGATTGATCAACACGAACTCCGACCCGGGGCTGAGGATCTTCGTGGTCGGATTCACCGTGAACCGCGACAGCCGGTTGTAGCTTTTGACATTCGTGGGTTCCCCACTCTGCGTCGGTGTCAGGCTGAAGTTGTAATACAGGTAGACGTAATTGGCGTTGGGCGACCCGGCTTGACCGAAGTCTGGGTGAAAGGCAAACCCCAAGAGCCCACAGTCCCCCCGGCCCTGCGTGACGGCCGAGATGTCGAGCGCGGTGACCTTCGTGCTCGTGTTGGGGGTGGAACCATCGAAGTGGTACACATGTCCTTCACGTCCAATCACCCACAGCCGGGTGGACCCGGGCTCAGGGAACATGCGAATCGGGCTGTTGAAAGTGAGATTGGGGAATGCATTCACCCAGGAGTAGTTGCCTCCGCTGCCGGGAGTGGCTGCAGGGAAGGCTCCATCCAAATAGGCTCCAACAGCAGGGCGACTGTCCAAGCCTGGGACGGCCAGCACCGTGGAGGGTGCCCAAGAAAACGCGCAACAGAATGCAGCGGCTGCCAGAGATAGGCGCATATTTGAGAAATTCCACATAATCGAGATACGAATATGAGAATTATTAGATTCTATGGCCAGTTAGCAACCCCTATTCGGGTGATTACAAAGCTCTTACATCCAGCCGGTCACAGACCAGCCGCGCGTTTGGAATGCAAGATTCCTGTGACGCGTCTACGTCGTGAAATGTGGGACTCCAGACCCCACCCCGGTCACGCTTCGGAATCGGAGGAAGGCTCCCCTGCTGTTCCCTGGCTCACCTTGGCGAGTTCCTGCTTGGTAGCCGTGATCTCTGTTTCGAGCTGTGCGATCCGATCCTGGCTGGC
The DNA here is from genome assembly GCA_963976915.1 of uncultured Verrucomicrobiales bacterium. Taxonomy (GTDB): domain Bacteria; phylum Verrucomicrobiota; class Verrucomicrobiia; order Verrucomicrobiales; family Verrucomicrobiaceae; genus CAXBNA01. Next base: position 985 of record CAXBNA010000121.1, on the reverse strand, counting down.
TTGAAGGTCCTTTTGGACGCCCGCGAGGTCCGTCTGAAGGGCTTTGGCTTCGGATTGCGCTCGGGCGACCTCGTCTTTCGCGTTGAGCAGTTCGGCCTTTGCCGAGGCCAGCGCTTCCTTGGATGTCGCCAAATCTTCTTTTGACGAAGTCAGTTCCGCCTGGGCCTCCTTCAGCGCGGATTGGGATTGGGTAACCTGTTCCTGAGCCGCCTTTAACTCCGCCTGTCGTGCTGCCAGCTCGCTCTTGACCTCGTCGCGCTCTTTGGCCGCGTCGGCGGCTTCGGAGAGGCGGAACTCCAGCTCCGCGATCTTGTAGCCGTCTTCGCGGGATTTCTTCCGGGCTTCTGCCTCGGACTGGGTAACCTTCTCCTCCAGTTCGCGAATCCGGCGATCTGCCGTGCGTGGATCGACTCCGCCTGAGCCATCGTCGGTTCCGCTTGGCTTGGCCTCGGGCAGGGTGCCCACTGCGGTCATGAACTCTTTCTGCACCATCGCAGCATTCGCCTCGGCCGCCGAGAGGTTGCGTTGCAGATTGGCGATCCGGGTTTCGGCGGTTTGCTTGTAGGTCTCCGCCGCCTCGCGCTCCTTCTTGAGTTGGCCTTCGATCATTTCCGTCTTGGAAAGATCCCCTGCCATGGCTTGCTCGTAGCCAGCCAGCTTCTCGGTGAGTGTTTTCTCGCGATCCAGACTGTCCTTGACCCTTTGCTCGGCCTCTTCGGCCCGCCGAGTGAGAACGGAAACAGTTTGTTCCAGAGCCGAGACACGTCCTTTTTCAGAGGCGAGGGCCGTTTCCAAGTCACCGATCCGGGCCTTGGTGGGTTCCAACTGAGCCGCGACCTCACGTGCGGCGGTGAGATCGGTTTGCAAACGGCGAAGGCTCTCTGCCGCCTGATCCGCATCCCGGCGGGCCGCTGCCAGATTCGTGGACAACCGCTCCTCCAGCAGGGATTCCCGTGCCGCGGCCTCCGTGAGGGCTTTGTCGGCC
>CAXBNA010000120.1:0-18811 GCA_963976915.1 uncultured Verrucomicrobiales bacterium | reverse complement strand
AGATGGGTATTCTTAGCGCTGGGATTTTTCAAGATGGGAGATGGACTCCGACGATTGTGGGACTCCCGCCCCGGCGGTTTCAAACCGGCGCTCCCTGGTGTGTGCGGCTTTCGCTTGCCGGAGTTGGGCATCTCCGTCTAGGCTCAGCGGACGATGAATCGACTTATTGCTGTCCCGCTTCTCTTTGCCCTCACTCTTGCCGCTCATGCGGAGGACAACCTCATCACTCATGGACCGATTCTGGGCCAGGTGACGGATCACACGATCAAGGTCTGGGCCCGGACGCAGAAACCGGGGACGTTTGAGTTTCGTTATGGCACTCAATCGGAGACGATGGACGGCATCTCGGAACCGATCACCACGGAAGCCAGTCATGACTACACGGGCTGGACCACGCTGAAGGGTCTGAAGGCGGACACGAAGTACATCGTGCGGGCCTACATCGATGGGTTTCCCTCGGGCATCGAAGCCTCGTTCAAAACATTGCCGGACAGCGAGGAACTGAAGGACGAGAAGCTAAATCCACGCGGGCTCTTCAATTTCTCCTTCGAGTTCGCCTCTTGTGCGAACCAGAATCCCGAGAACGGCATCGGTGTCAGTCTCCCGACGTATGCGACGCTGCTGAAGGAGCAGGCTGGAAAGGTGGACTTCAGCATCATGAACGGCGACTGGCTCTACGAGGAGCTGCGGCAAACCCCCCCCGCGGTGTGGGCCGAGAATCAGGGCGTGGCGGCCGATGCGATGCCGAAGGTGGTTCAGGACATGCCGACGATTGTGGGCGTCTGGGAGAACTACAAACTCTACCTCGATCGCGGCACCAACCTCTCCCAGTGGCACCGCCAGGTGCCGTCGATGTTTACCTTCGATGATCATGAGTTGGTGAACGACATCTGGGGTGCGGGCACGACGGGTCGCCGGGACCGGCGGGCGGTGTTTCGCGACATCGGCACCCAGGCCTGGATGGATTACCTCGGCTGGGCCAATTCCTTCGCCCATGATCATCCGGTTCATCACGGCCAAGCCACGATGAAAAAGGACAGCGACGTGCTGACCGATCCCGACGCCGATTTCACGAAGCTGCCGCTGGATGAGATGCTCAACCTCCACGTCCACTGGGGCACGATGGACGCCGGTGTGAATGACATGAAGTACGACGCTGATGAACTCGGCGCGCCGAACTCGAAGGTGTATGAGATCGTTGAGGTGATCGATGCGAATCGCGTCCGCGTGAACCCACCCGCCGTGGCGGATGGTGCGGTGGCGTACTCGATTGGTCGTCGCTCCTATGGCAGCTTCCGCATCGCCAATTGCGAGTTCTTTCTCCTCGACACCCGCGGTGCCCGGCAGATGCACGACGTTCGCGAGCGGGACAAGCCCGGCCTGACGATTCTCGGGGATGCCCAACGCGAGTGGTTGATGAAGAGCATGAAGGAAAGCGATGCGGACTTCTTCTTCTGCGTGTCCTCCGTGCCCTTCATGATCCCGCACATCGGTGCAGGTGGCTTTGAGTTCGACGAGCAAAACAAGGACGAGAGCTGGACCGTCTTCCTCGATGAACGCGAGAAGCTGATCAACTTTTGGGACACACTGAAGCGCCCGGTGTTCGTGATGACGGGCGACCTGCACAACAGCTTCGCCATTCAGATCACGGATCGCGTTTGGGAATTTTGCTCAGGCCCGCACAACTCGGTGAACCACGTGCCCGTCCTTGACGAAGCGGACCGGCCCGCCACCGGCAAGTTTGAATATGGCGGTCGGGAGTGCGACATCCGCTGGTCGAGCTACATCCTCGAAGACCTGCCGCGTCTCCAGCGCCTGTATCCATTCTACCTCACCGTGAAAGTGAACAACGTCTTCAACATGCCCCAGCAGCTTGGCGGCAAACGCCTCGTCTCGTACCCGCATCCACAGGTCATCTTTCAGTACTTTGATGGGCGCACCGGTGAGCTGCGGTATGCCGAGTCCGTCGTGCTGCCGAGGGAGTGAAGTGACTCAGCCACATGGGTTGATCGATTTGTCCAAAATCAGCACCCGGAAACTCCGGCCCATGAACTGGGGATGGGTGAGGGTTTGAAACTGGCGGAGAGCCGCCCGGGTGGGTGCGTCGGGGGGTCGGCCTTCCAAGCTCTGGAGCCTCCACTACCGTCTAACTTCCATCCATTTCGTTTCTGTCATGCCTGAGGCCAACTCCCGGACCGAAATTTCCCATGTTCCGGGCTCCTCATTGGAGGCGATTTCGATATTGACGGAAACGATTCCATCGACTCCGGCGTAAAAGCCACTTCCTTCGGCCTGCCGCCCGTTGGAATCCGTGACTCGGATCTCGATAGGAATGGCGGCCCCGAGGGGTTGGTCACGGGTGTTTGTGACCGCGACCTCCACGACGGCCGTATTGCCAACGGTCGAGACTTCTGGGACGTCCATCTTCATGCCCAGAATCGGTCGTGGGGTGATCATGAAGATCTTGCCATCGCAGGGTCCGAGGGCGACATCCAAAGACAGCTGCCCGTCGGATTCACGCTTTGGGAACAGCAGCTTGCTCGTCGTTAGATCGTACACACTGCCGTCCTGCCGGTGCACAAAGACTTTGGCTGTCGAATGCAGTCCCCTCTCCGCCACGACCCCTTGCTCTCCCACATAGTTGCCGGCGATTCGCCGGTCATTCCAGACAAAGACATATAAAGTCTCTTCAAAACGTCGAGTTCGAATCATGACCTCGGGATTGTCGCAGGAGACCATGGGAAACCAGCCGCGACTCCTGAGATGCGTACCCAGGTCCTCCGCCAGCCCAAGCAACTTCGCCCTTCGATCTTCGGCAACGGCGACATGATCGAATCGTTCCAAAGAGATGTCTGCCTTCAGAGCTGGACAAAGCGCATCATCCGCGATGACGATGCCTCCCTGTTCCTGCCATTTTTGGATCACAGAAACGACTCCCTCTGTGAGAACTTCACAGTCTGGCATCAACAGAACCTTCCTGCCGCGAAGACCATTGTACAGGAGGCTCTCTTCAAACAGGATTTCGGTTTGGATATGAGCATGTTGCATCGCAAGCCAAAGGTTCGTGGTCCACGAGGGTTCTTCGTCCGAGGCGGCTGTGTTGGTGAAGACTTGGTTGGTAAAGCTCTGAAGCATTGCCACTTCAGATGGTTGTTCTTGAAGCGTCAGCAGTGTGGTTCCCAGCGGCTCCACCACGTTGCCGATGAAGTCGCTCAACACACGCATCGTATCCGGATGGGTGCACGGGTGTCGATGAGGGTTCAGCGTGTGGTCGCCAGAAAGGGAACTCCAACCCCTGAAAATCAGCCCGTCAATCGGACGCGCGATCTGGCACCACAACGCCTCGCGAAGGAGCATTGGAGCCAGAGTGACCTCTGTTGCGTTGGGAAAATCAGTCGTCAAAGAGCTGCCAAATTGGAGCTTTGGCGAATCGGCGGAGGTGAAGGCACTTCGTTTCCAACCGATGTCGGTCGTCACCATCACACGTTGGTTTTGCGCATTGGCAGCGCCCAAAGCGAGCAGTCGGTCCGCACGCAGGCCGACGCAGCGTGGGTCGAAATCCGCATTGTTGGAATGTGAGATGACGGTGACGGGATCGTTTGGGCATCCAATGCAGGGACCCGTCAGGGCAGAATCGTTGATCAAACCGACATCGGTTCGGTAACTTGCTCTCCTGTCGACGCCCTTTTTCTGAGCGCGGCGAAGTGACGTCCATCCGTCCCCCTCGGTCCAAAACCAACGGTAGTATTGCAGAATCGGGTTCAGGTCCGAGACGACACGGTCATCTGGAAATGCAGCCAAGTCGTTCCTGCGCACACCATTCTTAGCCAGCACCTCGATCGGGATTTCAGCGTGTGCATCCGCTCGATATTTCTCGATGTCCGTTTTGGTGAAACTCACCTCAGTCCCCTTACGCAGGCTAGGATTGAGGAGAAGCGCACCCAGTCCCGAATGGCTCCTGTAGGTGACAATGAACTGCTGGGCATCGCTTTGAAACACGCCTTCGAAGCGGGGATGTGTCGCGCAAATCTGAAGGGGAAGGATGGGATTGCCTCCCCGATCAATACGGAAGTGCTCGTTCGGGACCAGACTTCCCGGGGAGGCCATCAAATTCTCCGCTGGCGATAACGCGGCGACCATGTGCAAGCCCGTTGATAGGGCCTCATCCAGCAAGTGATGATTGTATTCCGCAGGTGTCGAATAGCCAGGTTGGTAGAAACTCTTTCCGCGATGTCTTGCATCGATCGAATTGTCGATGCCAAGGAAATGAGTGAACCCGACTTCCCGCATCTGCGAAATGTCCGCTGGCCCTCGGTCCAGCAGGACCACAGGGAATTGCGGAGCAGGTCGGGATGAGATCTCGAAGGTCGATGCTTCTTCTTCCCTGTGGAGATTGTTCTCCAAGATCGCATGGATGGAATAGCGCCTGGGTCGAATGGACGTATCGACGTAGTACCTCGCCCTGTAGCTTTTCCCCGGATCAAGACTCTCGATCAGGAACGTGGACTCCCGGTTTGCGTAGCGGACCTTCAATTGAAGATTGGTCACAGTGTCTGGACGCAGGTTTGTGCAAACCACATACTCACTGGTGGGGGTGTCCATCCGTTGCCACGTTCTTCGCTCACTGATGAATTCCAGATCAAAGGCGGCGAAAACAAGAACACCCTTACAGAGACGAACTTCGTCGATGGACCCTGGAAACCCCCGCCCTCCTCCCATTTGGTCTCCAATGACCAAAGGCAACGTGCCAGCGGTGATGGAACCACAATTCGGGACTCTGGACCTTCCCGACAGATGGCCGTCGACATAGTGGGATACTTCTCCGCTCCCATCGTACGTGAAGGCAAGATGATGCCATTCATCTGGCTCCAACCCGATCAGCTCCGAGGGGAAAGTTTCGAATCGGTCGCCAAAACCCAGTGTCACCAGCAGTTGGCATTTCCCGTCAGAACTCAAGGCATCAAGCTTCCATTGGTAGTCCGTGAATGTGTCTGCACGTTTGTCGATCAAAACGTAGGGCGCGTTGGTGTCAAAGGACCACTTTGGGCAGATCCACATTTCGACCGAGAACGCACCGCCCGGGGAAAGTTCAGGAAAGTGATTGATGGACGCGCCGGCGCGAATGCCGGGCAACGCCCTGTGGTGGTCGGTTTCCAAGGCGTCACCGAACCTCCCCTCGGGAGTGATGGTGGCACCGCCCAACACGACTTTTCCAAAGCGCTCGGACTCTGAAAATGGAGGCACTGGTTTGTCAAAGTGCCAGTAACCGAGCACATGATCCCCAACCGCATCTTGATTGAAATACCCCGTCTCCCAGGGTTCTTGGAAGGTAGCTCCCCGCGAAACTGTCGCCACAAGCAACACCGCTGACAGGACAATGTGAGTTCGACGGGAATGCATGGCCATAGGCTCAATAGCCTCCTAGATGGATGGCGGCTTCGTCCGGGTCGCGCTCCGAGGACCGTTGATGCTTCACATACCTCCATAGCAATGGATGAGTGGCCTTGATTTCTGGAGCAAGAACTTCCCCCTCTTGGAGGCATGCGGAAGTTCCCTTGAGGCTGAAGTCGCCTTGTTCGAGGGACTCGAATCCAGGATCATCTCCAGAGATCAGGTTTTCTTTCCCCACAAAGTTTCCTTCGTGGTGGTCCGGTGACAAAATCCATCCGCGACTGAGCCAGTTTCTTCCAACCGTCAGGTCTCCGGTCGTGTAGGTGAGTGAAATCTCCGCACCTTTCACAGTGGCGTAAAAAATGTTGTTTCGACAGTCAACGGACTCCCCGGAACTCGACAGTCTAAAGATCATGGTGGGTGTCGAACGCGCCGAAATGATCGTGTTGTGAAAGAAAAACAGCGTTCCTTTTCGGTAGGTCGCTGTGTTTCCACTGTCTCCTCCATAGTGCACAATCTGATTGTTCCCGTCACCCTCGCGCTCAATGAGCGTGTTTCCGTAAACCCAGGTTTGGCGATATGCAGATGAAGCAACGATCTTCGGGTTCCCAGTGGAGTCGACGAGGTCGAGCTGCCGGTTCCCACCCTCAATCCAATTGTAGCGGACGACCAGTCCGGCCGAACGGTCTTTCAGATTGTTTCCGCGACAGCCCTGTCGCAAGGGACCAAAGCGATTGAATTGGAACGTCATGCCATTGGCCTCCGTATAAACGTTGTGCTCGGTGACAGTGTTGGGGTTGCCATTGTCAAAGAAGTAGCAGTATTCGACGATGATGTTGCTTGATTGGGGGCTCACCATCAGTCCGTTCGAGCAGTCGTGGATCACGAGATTTCGAAGCGTCAAATGAGAAGCCTTTTCGACGATGACTCCCGCGGCATCCTTGCTATACACGCCGGTCCCCTTGCGACCGGAAAATGGCAGGGACTTGAGACCATTCTGAATCTCAAGGTTCTCGACGACGATGTGAGAAGGCATCCGATCCGCCGGACGGTTTGCCCCTCCGATCTTCAAAACGCCCCGCTCTTCGCCCCAATAGTTCAATGCCGATCTGGTGGTTGCATTACGGCCATCAATGACTGGACGCTGTCCTTGGGGACCCAGGACGCCTGAGATCGTGATCGGAGTCGATGAAGTGCCTTGGCAGCAAAGGACCCATTTCTCTGCGTAGGGGTCCTCCCGCCAATGGATCTTCACGTGATCACCTGGTGCCAGTGATTCCCACGGAACTTGACTGATTTCCTTCAGGGGTTGACGGGGGCCGATCTCGAACTCTCGTGCGAACCCTGAGATGGGCCCAATCACGATCTCGAGAACGAGAAGGAGGGTCACGCTCCATGGGTGCGTGGATTGGGTCCGCTGGAGTGATTGGTGGGTCTGCTTCATGACGCCATCCTTCCTACATTGGAGCAAGCTCCAGCGAAATCCTGAACCGAGTAACACGTGTTCCAAATCACATGGAGACGTTCCGATTCCCTTTCGAGAGTGCAAGAGACGTTTCTGCTTTAGGGCGACTCCATTGATGGGGTGTGTCTTGGTGAGCTTGGGTGCTTCTCTGCAGCATTCAGGACATTCACGCCCTGCCCAGCACCAGCACCCGGAAACTCCGGCCCATGAACTGGGGATGGGTGAGGGTTTGGAACTGGCGGAGAGCCGCCCGGATGTGTGCGTCGGGGGGTCGGCCTTCCAAGCTCTGGAGCCAGGGTGTGGCGACGCGTGTGAGCCACCGCCCTTGATCCTCGTAGCTTTCCACCTTCATCCCACAGGCTTCGGCTTCCTGAATGAGGCGGGTGAAATGGATGTGGGTGGTGAGATCGCAGTCGCCGAGATCGGAAAGGACCTGGTCGTCGGTTTGGTGGTTCCGATAGCGTCTCAGGGTTCCTTCACTGCGGGACGGGTCGAAGAGTTCCTCCGTATCGAGTCCGTAGTCGGCGACGATGATCTTTCCTTTGAAGGCGGCTTGGGACAGGGATCGAATCCACTCGAGCATGGCGAGGTTCACTTCCGTCGTGAAACCTTCCGGAAGGTCGCGAGGGTAGGACTTCAGCTCCGCCTTGAGAGGCTCGGAGGTCGGTGGGACGTCCATCCATGCGAACGACCCATCTTCGGAGGCGGTGACGCAGCGCTCCAGCCACTCGCCGCCTATCCAGCGAACGACGTGGACGGGAAACGCGTCGATCAGCTCGTTGCAGAGGAAGATCGCTCGATCCGGTCCCTGTCTCAGGTGGTTCAGCGACTCGATCCATTGGACCTGCGGTCCAAACGGCCCTGCCAGGCGGGCTTTTTGAACGGACCGAAAGGCAGCCGCGGGCTCCACCACCGTGTAGTTTGCCGGGGTTGGGAGACAGAGAAGGATGTCTTCCGCCAGCTGACCGTCGTGGGCGGCTTGTTCGATGACGTGCCCCGCTTCAGGTCCGGGGAAAGATGTCCGCGCGAAGTCGGCGAGGAGTTTTCCGAAGAGGGGCCCGACGCTGACCGACGTGTAGAAATCGCCGCTGCGGCCCAGACGGCGCGGGCCGCGTCCGTAGTAGCCGCCATCGGCATCGTAGAGAGCCATCTCCATGACATCCGCGAATGGGAGGAATCGCTGAGGGACCTCGGAGATGCGTTGATGGAGGCGTGCAGCGAGTCTGGACATGGAATTGGGTGCGGGAAACGACTGGCGCGGTCGGCCAGATGGAGTAATCTACCCGCCCTTTTTGATTTCAGCCACCCGGCATGTTCGGCGACGACCCCGATCCCAAACCCTCCAAAGACTGGCGCAAGGACGCCGGGCTGAAACTGCCCTTTTACCGGCGGGCGTGGTTCAGCGCCCTCGTGGCTCTGACGATTCTCGGAGCCGTGGGTGCACTGGGCGTTTTCACCGTCGTGGTGGACCCGCTTCGCGAAAAGGCGGAGACGTATGACTTGGCTGAACTGGGCAAGCTGGAATCGGCCAGCATCATTTACGACCGCAACGGCAAGGAGTTGGCGCGATTGTACGTGCTCAATCGCACGCCGATCTCGATCAAGAAGGTGCCCCAGCATTTGGTCGACGCCTTGGTCGCGCAGGAAGACTCCCGCTTTTTCAGCCACAACGGCGTGGACATCTACGGCATCATCCGTGCGGTGTGGCTGAACTTCCGCGCTGGAGAGGAAACCCAGGGGGCAAGCACGATCACCCAGCAGTTGGCCCGTCAGACCTTTGGGCTGATGGAACGCAGCTACAAAAGGAAGATCCTCGAAGCTTTCGTCGCACAGCGTATTGAGAAGATCCACTCGAAGGCGGAAATCCTTGAGATGTACCTGAACCGGATTTACTTCGGCAAAGGCTTCTACGGGATTCAGGCGGCCTGTCGCGGATACTTCGACAAGGATGCCAGTGAGATCAATGTGGAGGAAGCCGCAACCCTGGCGGGGTTGATCAAGAGCCCCAACCGGCTTTCGCCCCTGAATCGTCCGGACGAATCGATCAAGGCCCGGAATTACGTGCTGGATAAGGAAAGCAATGGAATTTTTTGATAAAAAAGAAGAGGTGATGGACATTGTGGGTGAAGAACGCGCCGCCGTGGGCGGATTCCGCATCTACACCAGCATCGACAAGGACCTTCAAAACGCCGCGCAGGAAGCCATTCGGAAGCATTTGGCGGAGATCGAAAAGCGGGAGGACTGGGAGCACGAGACCTATGATCAGTTCCGGATGGTGATGTCCGAGTATCGGGACAAGATGAAGAAGAGTCTCATCCATCCGGACACACCCAAGCCGAAACCGGAGTATCTTCAGGCAGCGGCCCTCGCGGTGGACAATACCGATGGTTCCGTGCTGGCGATGGTTGGTGGACGCGACTTTGGGGACAGCCAATTCAATCGTGCGACCGGTTCCAAAACCTCCGTCGGCACAGCATTCACCCCGTTCGTTTACGCGGCAGCATTTTCGAATCGCGGAATTTACCCGGGCACGCTGGTGGAGGACAAGCCGCTCGACAACCGCCGCGTGATGATCGGCGATGTGGTGGGCATTGTCGGCGAGTGGGGCATGGAGGTGCCAAACCCGAGCTGGACGCAAAAAGAGATTCCAGCCCGGCAGGCATTGGTTGAAGGACGCAACTCAGCCACTGTGCGCCTCGGCGAGCAGGTGGGACTCGATGCCGTGATCGAGACAGCCAAGGCGGCGGGCATCCGCACCGAAATTCGCGACTTCCCCGCCAACTTTCTTGGAGCCCAGGAGTTTGGTCTGGAGGAGATGTGCCTGGCCTACACTTGCTTCCCGACCCTCGGCCATCGGCCTGAGAAGCTGCACATCATTCAGCGGATCACCGACACCGCCGGGAAAGTGGTGTTTCAAATCGATGACCGGGACCGTCAAACCGTGGAGGCCATGGATCCGATTGCCGCCTATCAGACCCATACCTGCCTGACCGCCGCACTGCGGGAAGGCACGGGCAAGACCGCTGTCACGAAGTACGGTCTTGGCGACTTTCCGGCGGCGGGCAAAACCGGGACGCACTATAAATTCAAAGACCTGTGGTACATCGGTTACACCTCGTCAGTGACCTGCGGCGTGTGGGTGGGTTTTGACAAGCCGCGGACGATCTATGAAGGCGCCTTCTCCAACAAGGTGGCACTGCCCATCTGGACGGACATCATGAACACCTCCCAGAAGCACCACCCCGCCGCGCAGATCGCTCCGCCCGTCGAAGCTGAGGCCGTGGAGATCTGTGAAAAAAGCGGCCTCCGTGCCACGGACTTCTGCTACGAGGAGACCGAAAATGACGGCGTTAAACGAAACCTCCGTTGCACGTACACCGAGTACTTGCGACCAGGGTTCCGGTTTGAGGGTTACTGCGGCGTCCACACGGGCGAGGGACTCCCGGCAGATTTGGCGGCGTTCCGCCACACCACGCTTTCCAGCGCGCGGACGGGCGGAATCATGGGTTCCAATGAGTTTTCGCACATTCAACCCGTCCGGATGCAGGGTCTGACAATCCTTGGCAAAGACCCCTACAATTCGGAGCAGCCGATTCCGAGGGCGCAGCCGCTCAACGACGACGGAACACGTGTTCTCCGGGCGCTGCCCGTCGATGGACCCGGTGGAGATGTGCAGGAAAGCCTTCCGATCAAGATTGCGCCGCCTCCGAAGCTGAAGATCGAGCTTTGATTTCGGCCATCGAGCCGAAGAAGCATTTCACGCCGTTTGCGTCCGTTGATTGCACGCCGCGAAGCGTATGCTAGTTTGCGAGCCCGCCAAATTCGGCGGCCTTCAAAAACACCTCGCAAATCATGGGAAAGACACTGTTTGAAAAAGTCTGGGAGTCGCACTCGGTCGGCAAGCTGTCCAATGGGCAGACGCAACTGCTCATCGACACTCACCTGATTCATGAGGTGACCAGCCCGCAAGCCTTTGGCATGCTTCGCGATCTCGGCCTGAAAGTCGCCTACCCGAACCGCACCTTTGCCACGGTCGATCACATCGTCCCCACGGACAGCCAGGTTTCTCCCTTCGAGGATCCGCTCGCCGAGGGCATGATTCAGGAGCTGAACAGCAACGCCAAGGAGTTTGGCATCACCTACTTCAGCCTCTCCAGCGGCAAGCAGGGCATCGTCCACGTTGTCGGACCTGAGCAGGGCATCACCCAGCCCGGCACGACCATCGCCTGTGGCGACTCTCACACCGCCACCCACGGAGCCTTTGGTGCGATCGCCTTTGGCATCGGCACCACCCAGGTGCGCGACGTGCTGGCCACCCAAACGATGGCGCTCAGCAAGATGAAAGTCCGTCGCATCAACGTGGATGGCCAGCTTCATCCGGGCGTCTATGCCAAGGACGTCGTCCTCCACATCATCCGTCTTCTCGGTGCGGGCGGCGGCAAAGGCTACGCCTACGAATACGGCGGCAGCGTGTTTGATGGCTTCTCCATGGAGGAGCGCATGACCGTCTGCAACATGTCCATCGAAGGCGGTGCCCGCTGCGGCTACGTCAATCCCGACGACAAGACGTTTGAATACCTCAAGGGCCGTCCGTATTCGCCCGAAGGAGCCGCTTGGGATGCCGCCGTCGAAAAATGGCGCGCCGTTGCCTCCGATGCGGATGCTGTCTATGACGACGTGGTGAACATCCGGGCCGAGGACGTTCCTCCGACCGTCACCTGGGGTGTCAGCCCTGACCAAGCCATTTCGATCGAGGACACCATTCCGAGCCCAGCAGACGCCAAGTCACCGACACAACGCGAATCCACCGAGGAAGCGCTTGCCTACATGAAGTTGGAGCCCGGTGCTCCCATCAAGGGCACCAAGATCGACGTCGCCTTCGTTGGCTCCTGCACCAACGGCCGGTTGAGCGATTTCCGCGAGGTCGCGAAGTACCTCAAGGGTCGCAAGGTGGCCGACGGTGTGAAAGCCATCGCCGTTCCTGGCTCTCAGGTTGTCGATGTCTTGGCCAAGCAGGAAGGGCTCGACAAAGTCTTCACCGAGGCGGGTTTTGAGTGGCGTGCGGCCGGTTGCTCCATGTGCCTCGCCATGAATCCTGACAAACTCATCGGCGACCAGCTCTGCGCCTCGTCCTCCAACCGCAACTTCAAGGGCCGCCAGGGCAGCCCGACCGGGCGCACCATTCTGATGAGCCCCATCATGGTGGCTGCGGCTGCCATCACTGGCACCGTCGCCGACGCGCGCGAGGTCTTTGAAATCGAAGAACCCGTCGGCGTCTGATCTGATCGAACCCCGAATCCCCCATCTTTCCCTCCCTCTTCCATCATGGCTCTTGCTCCCGTCACCCAAGTCTCCGGCACCGGCGTTTTTGTTCCCGGCGCCGACATCGATACCGACCGCATCATCCCCGCACGCTTCATGAAGTGCGTCACCTTTGACGGCCTCGGTGAATACGCCTTCTACGACGTGCGCTATGACAAGGACGGCAACAAGATCGGTCATCCCCTCGACGATCCCAAGCACGAGGGTGCGTCCATCCTGCTCAGCGGCCCCAACTTCGGTTGCGGCAGTTCGCGCGAGCACGCCCCGCAGGCGCTCTACCGCTTTGGTTTCCGCGCGGTGATCGCCGAGAGCTTCGCCGAGATCTTCTTTGGCAACTGCACCACGCTTGGCATCCCCTGCGTTTGCGCCACGGCCGAGGACATCCAGACCCTCGCCAAAGCGGTCGAGGCGGATCCAAAGATCGAGATCAAAGTGGATATCGACGCCCAGCGCGTCTTCTTCGGCGACCAGAACTTCACCGTCGCCATTCCAGACACCGCCCGCGACGCGCTGATCAGCGGCAAGTGGGATCCCATCGCGGAACTGCTGGAAAACAAGGACGGCGTGGCCGCCAAAATGACCGAGTTCGGCTGGGTTTCCTGAGGCTGTGGAGCTTTGCCATTAGCGAGGCCCAACGTCGTCAAACCTAGAACGCAGACAGAACCTCGAACCGGAAACCGACTTGGACCCCATTTACGTCATCGGTCACCGCAATCCGGACACGGACGCGATTTGTTCGGCCATCGGCTATGCGGCCTTCCTGCGCGATGTTCGCGGGATGGATGCGATTGCGGCTTGTTGCGGTGAGGTGAGTGTGCGGACCAACTGGGTGCTTCAGCAGGCGGGCGTTTCGGCGCCGAAACTCCTTCTCGATGTCCGGCCCACGGCCGCCAGCATCTGCCGACGGGATGTGATGACGGCCAAGGCGGATGAGACCTTCCTCTCCGTGTATCGCAAGATGCTGGAGAAGAGTTTCCGAAGCATTCCGGTGGTCGACGACGACGACCGTCTTCTCGGCATGCCGGCGCTTCAAGAGATGGCGCAGCTCTTTCTCCCGAAGAGCACGACCAACCGTACGGACATCGGCAATCGCGAACTCCGCACCAGCCTGGCCAATGTGGTGCACGCGGTCGATGGCGAGCTTCTCGGCGACACGACCAACATGCATGAGATCATGGATCTCGTTCTGGTCGTCGCCGCATCGAGCGTGGAGACCTCCCGGAATCGGGCTTCGCAATTTCCTGCCAAGCAGCTCGCCATTGTGACCGGGGATCGCCCCGAAATTCATGCGCTCGCCGTGGAGATGGGCGTGCGCAGCCTCATCGTCACCGGAGGTTTCAAACCCTGGGACGGCATTACCGCCCAAGCGAAGGAAAAAGGCATCAGCGTCATCTGTTCGCCCTTCGATACGGCCAGTACCTCCCAGCTTGTTCGATTCTCGCGTCCTGTGGGTGAGGCGCTGGTGGATGATTTCCTGTCCTTCGGTTCGCGGACGCCGCTTTCGGAATTGCTTCACGCCGTCCAGCACAGCCATCAGCCACTCTTTCCTGTCGTGGACGAAGAGACGCAGCGCCTCATCGGCGTCTTCTCCAAGTCGGACCTCATCGATGTGCCGCAGACGAAGCTCGTCCTCGTCGACCACAATGAATTCGCCCAAGCGGTGAACGGTGCCGACGAAGCGGAGATCGTTGAGGTCATCGACCACCACCGCCTCAGCGGCAACCTCCGCAGCAAGGAGCCGATCCGTTACCTCAACGAGCCCGTTGGCAGCACTTCAACGATCGTCGGCATCATGTACCGCATGCGCGGCGCCGCGCCGGACAAGGCCACCGCCACCTGCCTCTGCGCCGGCCTCATTTCCGACACGCTCAACCTCACCTCGCCCACCACCACGAACACCGACCGCGAGATCCTCGAGTGGCTCAGCGGCATCGCGGAGATCGACGCCGCCGAGTTCGTGAAGGACTTCTTCGCCGCCGGCTCCATGCTGCGCGAGCAAACGCCCGAGCGCGCTCTGGAGAGCGACCGCAAGGTCTTCGAGGAAAACGGCTGGCACATCAGCATCTCCCAGATCGAGGAGCTCGGCCTCGACGAACTCTGGAAACGCGAGGCCGATCTCCACGCCGCGCTCGAGGCCTTGTTGAAAAAGCACAGCCTCCACTTCGCCTGCCTCATGGTCACCGACATCACCCGGCACCACAGCGTCCTGCTCACCGCCGGCAACGAGCGCGTCATCGAGCAGATCGACGAAGACCACGCCCACATCCGGCCCAATCTCTTCGACCTCCCCGGCGTCGTCAGCCGGAAGAAACAGCTCTTCCCCTACATGAGCCACGTCGTCGCCAAACTCGCACCCCCGGCGTGAGGTCCGGCACAACGCAGGCGCGGTCATCGGCGCGCGGACTTCAGTCCGCAGCAGGGTGGTGCGTGAGTGTGAAGATGAAGCGTCGGTCCAATGCCGGAAGCGTGGAATAGACCAGCCCGGCCAAGGAGACGAAATACAACGGCCGATCAACCAACGAACGCGGCTGCGAGCCTGCGCTCCCGGCCTGTCGCTCATCAACGGTCTCTGCGTCAAAACCGACACCCCTTGGTCCAAAAGTCCGTTGGTACTCGACAAAACGGACGATAATAGCGGTGTTGACGTACTCGAAAGATTTGTTTCTCATCAACTAGTTCGGTGAAAAAAATGAAGCAGCTTCCACCACTCTTGTTTGCCCTCGGATATCTCCTTGGCGGTTTTGGAGTGATTTGGCTTCTTGTGATGATCTTTAATCGAGGAGATCCGAAGTTCTCCGAGGCAGTTGGTTTCTACTACGGACTCTGGATATTCTTCTACCTCCCGATCGCTATTGCCGGGACTATTGCTCTTACCCGTATGGTCAGGGGATTTCGTGCTCGGATGATCGCCGCCGTCGCTATCCTCTTCGCCGTTCTCGTTGCAATGTTCATCTCATTTTACTTCAACGTTAAGGTGCCATTATTGCTCGCCGAGTATTTGGTTTTTGGGGTCAGCTTTTGGTTCCTCGCGAGAGCAAAAACCAACACCGAACAAGCCGTGGCAGATCAACCCACTGCCGCTGCGCGGTTGAACGTTTCGGGGGACGTGCCACGTTGATGCATGAATCCAAAGGCTCGCCGCCCGCAGCGAGTGTATGCACTTAGAACGTTAGGCCACTGCGTATGCCTCACCAAATTTCACATCGCCTCCCCCCGATGGCGGACGTTCTTTTCCCCGAGGACTTGTCCCGACTCGGTGGCCCGTTTGTGTCGGGACAGGCGGAGATGAATGCGTTGCGGGACGACCGAGGCATCGGTTGTCTCACATTCGTCGAGCGCAAACTTTCATGGTTGGATGACTTCGAGCACTTTGTTTTTCAGGTTCTCCCTGATGGCAAAAGGAAGGCGATACGCAAAGCGACAGACGAGGACATCAAGTCATTCCGAGTCCCGATTTGGATTCAGGGCGAGGAGATTCCCATGTGCTGCGGGCGTGAGATGGTTTTCGTTGGCCAGATTGATGACAACGTCATTTGCACTGAGAGGCCGCCGGATGCGAAGATGTGGTGGCACGATGTTGCGAGCTTTTACGTTTTCACCTGCCCACAGTGTCTTGAGAGTGCAGCGGTCGGGCAGCAGTTTTGAGGTAGGACAACGTGGCGTCCCGCATGCCGGGTTGCTGAGCTTGGAGTCGTTCCCCCCCAAAATCATCCCCAGCCTCCCGTTGTGCGGAAAGCTGGGGACGCGGTTTTTCGGGAGGCGGTGTGAGGATCACCCTCCCACGGTGATCCTGATTTCGGCGCTCCACTGGCCGACGCCTTCCTTGTAGGCACCTCCACCGGCTGCCAATCTCCGTCGGGTGTGCCCAGCGCCGGGCGAAAACTGCGCCACTCTCCCCTCCATCCCTCGGAAAAAAAAACCGCCTTCGAGAGGCAGCGCTCACGAAGGCGGTCCGGGGGATTTTCGAGGTTCCTCAGCTATTGTGAGGCAGGTAGTTCCAGGTGCTGTAGCACTCCATCGGCTCACCTTGGCGGCTGGCCAATCGGTACTCGTTGGTGGCACAGGATGAGAGGCTGACGGCGACGCCAAGGGCAAGCAGAAGACGTGGGATCATGGGTGGTATGGATTTAAGGGTTCGGCGGAGTTGGAAGTGACCAATGCTCCGGAGAAAGAAACGGATCGGAGGACGAATGGGATGAGGAAAAAGAGAAGTAAATCATCACGCATAAGTTTTTTACGAACCATGAGTTTGAAAAGAGTGACGAACACGCTCCAAACAGTTAATTAGGACCTCCGTCCGCGGATCTCCATTTCCATGCGTCGTTTGGTTCTTCCCATCCTCCTGCTGGCCCTCCTTCCATTGCTCGGATGGATGGGACGCCACGATGTTGGTCGCCAGAATACCGATCCAAGTTCTTCAAGTCCCAAAGGCGCGACGCCCCCCGACATCACTGCCCAGCTGGCGCCCTCTGAGACGGAGAGAGCACGCCTTGCCCAACCCAACGGCACTGCGGGTTCGCCTTTCTACTCGGAGGCGCGAGCGTACCGAATCGTGATGAGTGCCTCGGGAGTTTGCTCCTTGGAGGCCGTCGAAGAATTGAAGGGCGACTTTCGCAAGCCGAGGTCGATGAAGCGCCTGGCGGGCATGTTTTCCTGTCGGCTGCTGGACATTGATGGCCGGGTCCTGGGAGAAAGCATGATTCAGGCACCCGACCAAGTCTGCGTGGTGCTGGACCCTCAGGTGACCGATCCGGCGGGTGCGCCCCTCCCGTCCCGCCTCACCCCGGAAGGTCCTGTGGTGTTTCAGGTCCGACTGCCGAAGGTCGAAGATGCTGCCGCCCTGGAGATTGTGCGTCTCGCCGGCTCGCGTGAACCTCAAGGAGACGAACGTCCACTTGGCCAGCTCGTGGCGGCCATTGATCTGACGCGATGAAATCGACGCTGTCCATCATCGCACTCTGGTTGGCGGCTGTCGGTTTTGCCCGGGCGCAGACTTCGTCACTCCATGTGGTGGAGGAAAACGGCTCTCGCGGCAACTCCATCAACCTTGTCTTCCTGTCCGAGGGCTACACGACCAGCGACCTGCCGAACTTTGCCGGCCATGTTCAGAACGCGGTCAACTTTCTCTTCACCCGGGAGCCCTGGCAGCAGTACCGCAGCTACTGCAACGTCTATCGGATCGAGATCGCCTCGAACGAGAGTGGGACGGACAACGGCACGGGCGGTGGGTCGAAGGACACGTATTTCAACTCGGGCTTCAACACCCCAAGCATCGTGCAACTGCTGACCTTGGGCTCCGGCGGCAGCAGCAAGGCCTACACCCTTCTCAACACCCATGTGCCGGAGTACGATGTTCCCGTGGTTCTGGTGAACGACACGAAGTATGGCGGCGCGGGTGGCTCCATCTCCACGGCCTCGATCAACGGTTCCAGCGCTGCCGTCGTTGAGCACGAGATCGGGCACTCCTTCGCCGGTTTGGCGGATGAATACGACACCAACTACACTCAATACACGCCGGGCGAGCGACCGAACAACACCGCCGTGACCGACCCCGCGCTAGTCAAGTGGCGGGACTGGTTCGGACCCTCTACGCCGATTCCGACGCCGGAGACCTCGACCTACGACTCGCTGGTGGGCCTCTTTGAAGGATCGATGTATCGCACGACGGGTCAGTATCGGCCGCACAATCGCTCCATGATGCGCTCGCTCAATTATCCCTGCGGCCAGGTGAACCGGCAGGAGTTCGTTTTGACCTACTACGGGGAGGTCAGCCCCATTGAGGCCGCAGTCCCGGCACCCGGCAGCCAGTCGGTGACGGGGCCCCAGAGCCTCGATTTCAGCGTTACGCCCAAGTCACCCAGCAGCGGCATCCCGCTCGAAGTCGTTTGGAAAGTCGATGGCACACCGCTGGCCGGGGAAACGCAACCTGCCTTGAATCTCGTCTCCGATTTCGTGGGCGATGGCACGCACACCGTCACGGCCGAGGTCCACGATCCCACGCCCTTCGTGCGCAACGACCCGATTGATCTTCTCACCGACCAGATCTCGTGGACACTCAACTTGTCCAATCAACTCCCGGCCACCCTCACCGCATGGCGGACCGAGTTTGGCGACGATTCCGAAAACCCATCGGCGGACGGAATGAAAAACCTCATCAAGTACGCCCTCGGGCTCGACCCGATGCAGAACGTGGTCGTCGAAGACCACGTCCAGCCCGCGCTCACCGAGGACGGCGGCAGCGAGACCTACCTCACCGTCACCATTCCCCGCCGCTTTCGCCGGGCGGATGTCGACTACATTGTCGAGGTCTCCGGCAATCTCTCCGACTGGTATTCCGGCCCGCCCCACACCGTGACCCTCACCGATGACGACACCCTCCTCGTCGTCCGCGACGCCACCCCCCATGCCCCCGGCATGAAACGCTTCATTCGCCTGCGGGTCGTGGTGCCTTGAATGACGCAACCCAGGAGAGGCGACATTCCTGTCGCCATCAAACGGAACATGACGGTGGGGCATGACCGCCGGGCATGCCGCGATTCTCCCACGACGTTTACCCAGCGTCCTCAGGTCTTGTGAATTTCCCTTATCGTTGCCCTATTCCTTGCCTCCATCTTTGCCTTTGATCCAAGGGGA